>NZ_JBNPJV010000107.1:0-237403 GCF_050312585.1 Pseudomonas sp. R19M | reverse complement strand
AACCCTAAACTTGGCTCAGCAATCGTTGGTTACATCTTTGATTTCTCGCGGAGTAACTTGTGATGCTGATAATCTTGTTGACTATCAGTCTGACTCCACAAGCACCCACACGAATTGCTTGATTCAGTTGTTAAAGAGCGGCTGGTTAAGTCTTTCGTCTCAACCGAGGCGCGCATTCTACAGCAGCCTCATTTGCTGTCAAGTGATTATTTTCAGAAGCTTTCGAAGATTTCTTCAATAACTTCAACCACTTGCGCTTACGATCTCTCGTTAGCGGGAGGCGAATTCTACAGCGTTACACGCTGCTGTCAACACCTCTTTTTCTCCGCTTTCGACCGAGAAGATCGAACCGTTGATAGAGCCAAACAACACCGCCCTATCAACTCCTTCTGGGCTTCGATGAATTGAAGCCTTTCGCTGCCTGAATCTTCGTAACTTCTTGTTTAACAAGGAGTTTTCAGTTTCGACTGCGCCGGAAGTGGGGCGAATTATAGACAGATACAATTCGCCGTCAAGCAATAATTACGTTTTTGTTGCAGAGGGGGCTTTTTTCGCAATAAGACGAGGGATCCGGCGCATCACTGGAGGCAAACGCAACATTAAAAGCAGAGCACCTATAGACGCATAGATAGCCCATTCCTTCAGATCAGCCCGCACGATCCACAACATATGCAGCAAACCGAGCCCCAGAATGACATACACCAGACGGTGCAGCTTCTTCCAACGGCTACCCAACCGGCGCTGGCTATAGCGGTTTGAGGTCACCGCAAGCGCCAACAAGGAAATGAACCCCAGCGCACCGACAATAATGTAAGGCCGCTTACGCAGCTCCACTCCCAATTGCGACCAATCAAGCCCAAGGATAAACACGCAGTAAGCCGCCAGGTGCAGAACCACATACGCAAAACACCAGAGTCCCAACTGTCGCCGCACCGCAATCCACCCGGCCCACCCGCTAAGCTTCTGCAGCGGTGTCATGCTCAAGGTGATCAATAGCAAGATCAGCGTCCCAAGCCCCAACCGATCCATCAGCACTTTCCCAGGATCAGGCCCCAGCACAGAACGCCATGCTTCATACAGCCAGTAAAACGGCCATATCGCCGCCGCTATAAAAACGCCAATGCGCCAGATGGGATAACGCATCAATAGTTCTTCCGCAAATCGAGACCTGTATAGAGAGAAGCGACCTCATCCGAATAGCCATTGAACATTTGCGTTTCGCGCACATTCGGGCTGAACAAACCGCTCGGCAAGCGCCGCTCCCGCGCCTGGGTCCAGCGAGGGTGATCGACTGTAGGGTTCACGTTTGCGTAGAACCCATATTCGTTGGCCGCAATACTCTGCCAGGTAGTCTTAGGCTGTTCGCTCACCAAGCTGATCCGCACAATGGACTTCACACTCTTGAAGCCATACTTCCACGGCACCACCAAACGCAATGGCGCGCCATTCTGGTTAGGCAACTCCCGCCCATACATGCCCACAGCAAGGATCGCCAAGGGATTCATCGCCTCATCCAGGCGCAGCCCTTCTACATAAGGCCAATCGATCAATCCGAAACTCGACCGCTGACCCGGCATACTCTTAGGGTCCTGAAGCGTTTCAAACCGGATGTACTTGGCATTTGATGTCGGCTCAACCTGCTTTAGCAAAGCAGAGATCGGAAAACCGATCCACGGAATAACCATCGACCACGCTTCAACACAGCGCAAACGGTAGATCCGCTCCTCCAATTGATAAGGTTTCATGAAATCTTCCAAGGCATAACGCCCCGGCTTCGCCACCTCGCCGTCGATGACCACACTCCAGGGTTCGGTCTTGAGTGAGCCTGCGTTCGCCGCCGGGTCGCCCTTGTCAGTACCGAACTCATAAAAGTTGTTGTAGTGGGTAGCATCCTTGAACGGCGTAATAGCCTCGTCCTTTACCGTAACCGCCTGCCATTTGGCTCCCGACAGCTTTTCGGCAAACCAGGCCGGCGCCTTGCCCGGCTCAACATCAGCATAACGCGAAGCATCACCAGCACTGGCCCAACGCGGCAGACCAGTGGCGGCAATGCCGGCCAGCGCACCACCGAGCAAGCTACGACGAGAAAGGTAGAAGGATTCAGGCGTGACATCCGATTCGTGACAATCGGAGGCTTTGGGAAGTTTGATTAACATGGCTACTCCGCAGTGTTGGAGGACTGATGCACCAATAGACTGCGGAGTATGGGGGAAATTACATTAAGGCAACGTTTTGTCCCGACGCAGATGCAGTAAATACTGAATCGGCCCCGAAGCCGCGTAAACCAGGAAGGCCAGCAGCAGAATGCGCGGTGGATCGCTGAAAACTACGGCGAACACCAACACCACTATCAGGATCGCCACGAAAGGCACCCGCCCCTTGAGGTCGAACTCCTTGAAGCTGTTGTACTTGATGTTGCTGACCATCAGCATGCCGGCCGCAGCCACCATCAAGGCGACCAGGAACGACATTTTCGAACCCTGGATGCCGTAGTCGCTGAATGCCCACACGATACCCGCGACCACTCCCGCTGCAGCAGGGCTGGCCAAGCCAATGAAGTAACGCTTGTCGGCCGTTCCCACCTGGGTGTTGAAACGCGCCAGGCGCAAGGCAGCCCCCGCGACATAGATGAAGGCAACCATCCAGCCGACCTTGCCCATATCACCCAGTGCCCAGGCAAATGCCAGCAACGCCGGAGCAACGCCAAAGGCAACCATGTCCGATAGCGAATCGTACTCTGCACCGAAGGCGCTCTGAGTATTGGTCATGCGCGCTACACGACCATCAAGGCCGTCGAGCACCATGGCGACGAAAATCGCGATGGCAGCAAAGCCGAAATACTTGCTGGCACTCGCCGCATCCCCCGCCGCCAGGGCGCTTTGGGCACTCATGGAATTGATGATGGAATAAAACCCGGCAAACAGGTTCGCCGTGGTGAACAGGTTGGGCAGAAGATAGATACCACGATGCCGGACCTTGCGGCCTTCCGCGTCATGCCCTTCTTCGACATGCTCATCGATCGGCAGCAGGCTTTCGGCGTCAGAAGCCTGGTTTGGCTCTTCGGGACGTTCGCTCATGGACTTTACCTTACAACGGTGTGAAAAAAATTCGACAAGTACTTGCGGCGAGTGTTCGCACGCAAAGGATGCAGCTTTATACCAGAACCCGTCCTCCCAAACGAAAAAACGCGGCCTAGGCCGCGTTTTCTCTTGATACATACGACTTAGTTTTTGGCTTTGTCGACGATCTTGTTGGCACCGATCCACGGCATCATGGAGCGAAGTTGCTCGCCGATGACTTCGATACCATGAGCGGCGTTGTTACGACGCTTGGCGGTCATCGAAGGGTAGCCGGTTGCACCTTCGCTGATGAACATTTTGGCGTATTCGCCGTCCTGAATACGTTTCAGGGCGTTGCGCATAGCCTGACGGGACTCGGCGTTGATCACTTCCGGGCCAGTCACGTACTCGCCGTATTCGGCGTTGTTGGAGATCGAGTAGTTCATGTTGGCGATACCGCCTTCGTACATGAGGTCAACGATCAGCTTCAGTTCGTGCAGGCATTCGAAGTAGGCCATTTCCGGCGCGTAGCCAGCTTCAACCAGGGTTTCGAAACCGGCTTTTACCAACTCAACGGTACCGCCGCACAGAACGGCTTGTTCGCCGAACAGGTCAGTTTCGGTCTCGTCCTTGAAGGTGGTTTCGATGATGCCGGTACGGCCGCCGCCCACGCCGGAAGCGTAAGACAGTGCAACGTTCTTGGCGTTGCCCGACGCGTCCTGGTAGATCGCGATCAGGTCAGGAATACCACCGCCTTTGACGAACTCGGAACGTACGGTGTGACCCGGGGCCTTCGGTGCGATCATGATCACATCGAGGTCGGCGCGCGGCACAACCTGGTTGTAGTGAATCGCAAAACCGTGGGAGAAGGCCAGGGTGGCACCCTTCTTGATGTTCGGCTCGATTTCGTTCTTGTACAGCGTGGACTGGAACTCGTCCGGGGTCAGGATCATGACCACATCGGCAGCAGCTACGGCGGAAGCCACGTCAGTGACTTTCAGGCCATGGGCTTCAGCCTTGGCAACCGTGGCCGAGCCTTTGCGCAGGCCGACAGTCACGTCAACGCCGGAATCTTTCAGGTTGCAGGCTTGTGCATGACCCTGGGAGCCGTAGCCGATGATGGCGACTTTCTTGCCCTGGATGATCGACAGGTCACAATCTTTATCGTAATAAACTTTCATGAGGTTCCTCTATATATCCAGGCCGTAAGGCCATTCGC
Source organism: Pseudomonas sp. R19M (assembly GCF_050312585.1). Lineage (NCBI taxonomy): Bacteria > Pseudomonadati > Pseudomonadota > Gammaproteobacteria > Pseudomonadales > Pseudomonadaceae > Pseudomonas > Pseudomonas sp. R19M. The sequence goes on along the minus strand of NZ_JBNPJV010000107.1, from coordinate 233,125 downwards.
TAATTTGGGTTAGATGCTGAGTACTTTGTCGCCACGGGCAATCCCGGTGACACCACTGCGTACCGTTTCCAGAATCGAGGCCGTCCCGATCGACTGGATGAAGCTGTCCAGCTTGTCGCTCGTACCGGTCAGTTGAACGGTATAAACGCTGGCACTCACATCGACGATCTGCCCGCGATAAATGTCGGTGGTGCGCTTGATCTCGGCACGTTGAGCACCCGTGGCCTTGACTTTAACCAGCATCAGCTCGCGCTCGATGTGGGCACTTTCCGACAGGTCGACCAGCTTGACCACTTCGATCAGCTTGTTGAGGTTCTTGGTGATCTGTTCGATGACCTCATCGTGACCCACGGTGGTTAACGTCAGGCGCGACAGGGTCGGGTCTTCGGTTGGCGCCACAGTCAGGCTTTCGATGTTGTAGTTACGTTGCGAAAACAGGCCGACAACACGAGACAGAGCGCCGGGTTCGTTCTCCAAAAGCAGGGAGATAATATGCCGCATGATTAAGTACGCTCCGTCTTGTTCAACCACATGTCGCGCATAGAGCCGTCTTTGATCTGCATCGGGTAGACGTGCTCGCTGGTATCCACCTGAATATCGATGAACACCAGGCGGTCCTTCATGGCGAACGCCTCTTCCATCTTCGGCTTCAGATCTTTCAAATCCGTGATGCGAATGCCGACGTGGCCATAGGCTTCAACCAACTTGACGAAATCTGGCAGCGACTCCATGTAGGAATGGGAGTGACGGCTGTTGTAACTCATGTCCTGCCACTGACGAACCATGCCCAGCACGCCGTTGTTCAGGCACACGATCTTCACCGGCAGCCCGTACTGCAGGCATGTCGACAGCTCCTGGATATTCATCTGAATACTGCCCTCACCGGTGACGCACGCGACGTCGGTGTCAGGGAAGCTCAGTTTCACACCCATGGCGGCAGGGAAACCAAAGCCCATCGTGCCCAGGCCACCGGAGTTGATCCAGCGGTTAGGCTTGTCGAACTTGTAGTATTGCGCGGCGAACATCTGGTGCTGGCCCACGTCGGAGGTCACAAAGGCGTCGCCCTTGGTCACTTCGCACAGGGTCTCGATCACGGTTTGTGGCTTGATGATGCTGCCGTCACCCTTGTCGTAAGGGAACAGGCCGCGGTCACCGCGCCATTCGTCGATCTGTTTCCACCAACTGGCCACGGACTCTTTGTTCGGCGCTTGGCCGATGTCCTTGAGCGCGGCAACCATTTCGGTCAGTACGCTTTCCACTGGCCCCACGATCGGCACATCGGCCTTGATGGTCTTGGAAATGGACGCCGGGTCGATGTCGATGTGGATGATCTTGGCATTCGGGCAGAATTTGCTCGCGCCGTTGATCACTCGATCATCGAACCGTGCGCCTACAGCCAGAATCACATCGGCGTGGTGCATGGTGAGGTTGGCGGTGTAGCTGCCGTGCATACCGAGCATGCCGACGAACTGACGGTCCGTCCCCGGAAATGCGCCAAGGCCCATCAGGGTATTGGTGACCGGCAGGTTAAGCAGTTTGGCCAGTTCGGTGAGCGGTGCTGAACCGCCCCCCAAAATCACGCCACCGCCCGAGTACAACACAGGGCGCTTGGCCGCCAGGAGCATTTCTGCCGCCTTGCGGATTTGACCCGAATGCCCACGAACGGCCGGGCTGTAGGAACGCAGCTTGGCTTTCTTCGGGAAGACGTATTCGAATTTTTCCGCCGGGTTGGTCATGTCTTTCGGGACATCGACCACCACAGGGCCCGGGCGACCGGACTGTGCGAGGTAGAAGGCCTTCTTCATGACTTCCGGGATTTCCGACGGATGCTTGATCATGAAGCTGTGTTTCACGATCGGCCGGGAGATACCGATCATGTCGGTTTCCTGGAATGCATCGGTACCCACCATGGTGCTTGGCACCTGGCCGGAAATGATCACCATCGGGATGGAGTCCATATAGGCAGTCGCGATGCCGGTAATGGCATTGGTTGCGCCTGGGCCGGACGTTACCAGTACCACGCCGGCTTTACCGGTGGCACGGGCGTAACCGTCAGCCATATGGGTCGCGGCCTGTTCGTGGCGAACCAGGATGTGGGTAACAGCCGGTTCCTTGAACAGTGCGTCGTAAACATGCAGCAGAGCACCACCTGGGTACCCGTAGATATAGTCGACGCCTTCGTCACGCAAAAAGCGGACGAGCATCTCACCACCAGATAAAAGCTCCACGTTGTTCACCTCTAAAACGCCAGAATACCGTCCGTTGAAAACCGACGGGTCTTAATAGGTTTACTTCTCAACAGAGCATGAGCGACGGTGGTCGCCGACTACGTCAGCACTGACTGAGCAAGTATTGGGATCGTCCCAAGTGTTGCGGGCTTTTCCCACCCAGCGCGAGGTAACGCGTTGCGGGTGTTACAGGTCGGCGCGGATATGCGCCTCATGATCTGCCGAGCGGGCCTGCTTCTGGCAGTCCCGATACAGCGGACTTTGGATTCTTCTGTTTCAGCCCCTTCAAGTCAAGCAATAATTGCGCTTTTTTCCAACTAAGCGCACGAGAACGTAGAAGAAAGGGGTTTGAGGAGGGATAAAACTCGCCTGAATGTCGTCAAGCGGTAGAAATATGCGCAAGACTGCCGGAAAAACCGGCAGACAGGCAATTAACGAGCGTCGACGATCAGTTGGTCGAACTTTTTCAGCGCATCACGCAAGCCAAGGCTCTCCGACGGCCGATCGGCGTAGACCATCTCGGCCATCTCCAGGATTCCCGACGCGTTGGGCAGCGGCAGATCCTGCTCGAGAATCTGCTTCATGCGCACCAGGAAGATCCATTGCAGCCACTGATGAAAATCCAGGGTATCGACCGAAAAGGGCTCCGTGCTGCCAAGCGCCTCGGCGCTGGGGGGCACTTCGTCCCACCAGCCCTGCACACGCAACTCGCGCTCAATCAGCAGCAGCTGTTCGGCAATCGCGGGAAAACGTGCATCCATCAGAGGCTGACCTTGGCTTTCTGCCGCGCTTGGGCGGCACCGGCGGCATCACCTTGCGCCGCACGCGCATCACCAATCAAAGCCCACAAGTTGGCCTGCAGGTCAGGGCGACCGTTGGCCAGAGTCAGGCCGCGACGTGCGAACTGTTCGGCTTGCGGTGCATCCCCCTGGGCCAAACGCACCTGGGCGAGTCGATACAGCACTTGCGGCTCGCGAGGTGCAACACGTTGGGCACGCTCAAGGCTCGACGATGCGCCGTTCAGGTCACCACCGGCCTGCTGTTGCTGGGCGGTGGTCAGCAAAGCCAATACCGGCCCGTCCAGTTGCTCGTCAGCCGACAGGCCGCCGGCATTCGACGATGGAATGCCGCTCGGCGTCGAAGGCGGCATGTTGTAGGTGCCCTGGTTGATCGGTGCGGCCTGGATCGGCGTCGAATCCACTGGGCCCGAAGTGCTCGGCCCTGGCGTCCACGGCTCGGCACTGATCGGCGCCGAGGTAGCGGCTCCGGCACCCGGCACCATGACGACCACGCCCGAATCCTGCGGCACGGCTTGAGGGGCCTGGGCAGGACGCTTGACGACAGTCTGGCGGAAACCGCCGTTGGCCGAAATCCGGTCGTTATTGGAAACGGTCGTGCTCGAATCCACTACGGGAATGGAGCCACGTTGCACACTGGAGCAACCGTTGAGCAAAGCCAGAGCTGTAATAGCTGGAATCCACCACTTGTTCACTTGAAACCCTCTTTGCTTAATTCATCCAGCCCTTGACCCAATCCATCACCGACTCCGCATCAGCAGGCGCACTGCCACCGCACGCGGCGCCAGGTGGTGGCTCGCTGCCGCGAATATACGGCATCTGTACCGCACCCGGACAGTTGGCATCGGAACCCTGGCCGGTGTGCGGATCAATCCATGCCTGCACGATATTGTCCGGCTGCGGCATGTTCAACGGCAGCGGGTCGGCCTTGCGCATGAAACTGGTCCAGACCTGCAATGCACCAGTGGCACCGGTGAACGGCGTTTTGCCGTTGTCATCTCGGCCCAGCCACACCACCGCCAGCACATCCTGGCCGAAGCCAGCGAACCAGCTGTCGCGAGAGTCGTTACTGGTGCCGGTCTTGCCCGCCAGCGTCAGGTTGGACGGCAACACGCTATAGACCGAGCGCCCCGTACCTTCACGCATTACGCGCTGCATGGCGTTCTGAATCAGGTAGATGGAGCCCGCGTCGAAACGCTGCTGGATCTGGAACGGATAACGTTTGAGCGGCTCACCGTCGGCGGTCAGTACGCTGCGAATGCCGCGCATCGGCGTATTGAACCCCCCGTTGGCGAGGGTCTGGTACATCGTGGCCACTTCCATCGGGGTCATCGCACCGGCGCCCAGCAGCATCGATGGGAACGCCGGGAACTCACGGTTGATGCCCAGGCGCCCCAAGGTTTTCAGCACGTTCGGCACGCCCACTTCAAGCCCGAGGCGCGAGGTGGAAATGTTGTAGGAATGCGCCAGGCCTTGATACAGGAACACCGTGCCGTGGGAGCGGCGATCGAAGTTCTGCGGCGTCCATACCTGGCCATCGGCACCCTTGACCGACAGCGGTTCATCCGACAGCCAACTGGTCAGGGTGTATTTGCTTGGTTTCTCCAAGGCCGTCAGGTAGACCGCAGGCTTGACCAGCGAACCGATCGGCCGCACGGCATCCAGCGCACGGTTGAAACCGGCGAAACTGGCTTGGCGACTGCCGATCATGGCCTGGACTTCACCGGTTTCCGGGTTGGTCACAACCATGGCCGCTTCCACTTCATCCGAGCCCTTGCGACCGGTCAGGCGCTTGAAGGTGTCATTGACGGACGCTTCGGCCTTCATCTGCAGAATCGGGTCGAAACTGGTGAAAATCCGCAAGCCTTCTTCGGTCAAGTCTTCGTCGCGGTAATCTTCACGCAATTGGCGTTTGACCAGGTCGATAAAGCCTGGGAAGGAACTGTCGGCAAGCTTGCCGCGAGTAGTCACACCCAGTGGCATTTTCTTCGCCGCAGCCACCTGCTCGGCGGTAGCGACGCCCTGCTGTTCCAACACATCGAGCACCAGGTTGCGGCGCTCAAGGGCGCGCTCCGGGTTACGACGCGGGTTGTAATAGGAAGGCCCTTTGACCATCCCCACCAGCAACGCGACTTGATGCAGCTTCAATTCGGACAACGGCTGGCCAAAGAAGAACTGGCTGGCCAAGCCAAACCCGTGCACAGCACGCTGACCATCCTGGCCGACGAATACTTCGTTGAGGTACGCCTCAAGGATTTCCTGCTTGCTGTAGTGCAGCTCCAGCAACATCGCCATCATGGCTTCGGTGAGTTTGCGGGTCAGGCTGCGCTCGTTGGTCAGGTAGAAGTTCTTGACCAATTGTTGCGTGAGCGTACTGCCGCCCTGAGTCATCTTGCCGCCGGACGTGTTGACCCAGATGGCACGGGCAATCGACTTGGGCGACACGCCCCAGTGGCTGTAGAAGTCGCGGTCTTCTACCGCAACCAGGGTTTCCAGCAGATACGGTGGCACCTGATCGAGCTTGATCAGGATGCGATCTTCAAGGTTTTTCGGGTAAATACCGCCGATCAACAGCGGTTCCAGGCGGACTACAGGCAGTTTCGAGCCATTGAGCGACGAAAGCTCGGCCACATAATCGCCGGAGAAGCGCACGCGCACCGGCTGGGCTTTTTCCAGGCCCTCATAGAACTGGAAGCCACGGGTATTCAAGTCGACGGTATTGCCACTGACGGCAGCCGCACCCGGGCCATTGCTTACGGGTTCGCGACGATAGCCCAGCGCATCGAGCTCAGTGAGGAAGTCATCCTTGCTCAGCTTCTGGCCGGTGAACAACTCCAGCGGGCGAGCGTATACCTTGGCCGGGATGGTCCAGCGCTTGCCGGAGAACTTCTCCTGAACCACAGCGTCGAGGTACACCGCGAAGCCGGCAAGCACCACAAGGCCTACCAGGCTGAGCTTGAGCGCCCAGCCCAACCAGGGACGCAGGCCGCGGGAAGGAGGTTTTTTACGGGAACGGGGAGATCGGGTTCGAGTCATGGCGGCGGATTATACGCACTTTATTGATGATCAACATGAGCCGGACAGCGGTTTGCACGACCGGCTGTAGCCGCCATAATGCCTGCCATGATTTCTCCCAGACTTTGAAGGATCGCCCGTGAGCCAGTCCCTGATCGCTGCCCTGCAAAACCCGGCTTTATACCCTCACCCGGTTGAAGCGTTTCAAGTCATCGAGACCCATATTTCCTGGGTGATACTGACCGGCGCTTATGCTTATAAGCTGAAGAAACCGATGAACTTCGGTTTTCTGGATTTCACCAACCTGGCTGATCGCGGCCACTTCTGTCGTGAAGAACTGCGCCTCAACCAGCGTCTGACCAAAGATTTGTATCTTGAAGTGTTGCCTATCACCGGTACCGCTGACGCCCCGCAAATCGGCGGCGACGGCCCGGTGATCGAATACGCGCTGAAAATGCGCCAATTCCCGCAAAGCCAGATGCTCAGCACGTTGCAGGCGAACGGCGAGCTGACCAGCGCGCACATCGATGAAATGGCCCGGCAAATCGCGCACTTCCACCTCAACGCGCCGAAAGTACCGCAAGACCACCCTGCCGGCACCCCGGATGAGGTAATGGCACCGGTACGCCAAAACTTCGAACAGATCCGCCCGTTCCTCAGTGACAAGGCCGACCTGGTTCAACTGCAAGCGCTGCAAGCCTGGGCCGAAAGCAGCTTCGAACGCCTCAAACCATTGCTGGCACAACGCAAGCTTGATGGCTTCACCCGCGAATGCCACGGTGACATCCACCTGGGCAACGCCACCTTGATCGATGGCAACGTGGTGATCTTCGACTGCATCGAATTCAATGAACCGTTCCGCTTCACCGATGTGTACGCCGACACCGGCTTCCTGGCCATGGACCTGGAAGACCGCGGCCTCAAATCCCTGGCCCGACGTTTTATCAGCCAGTATCTGGAATTGACCGGCGATTATCAGGGCCTTGAAGTCCTGAACTTCTACAAAGCCTACCGGGCCCTGGTACGCGCCAAGGTTGCGCTGTTCAGCATGCCGAGCGAAGCCGACCCGGTGCAACGCGCTACCACCCTGCGCCAGTACCGTAACTACGCCAACCTGGCGGAAAGCTACAGCACTATTCCGTCGCGCTTCCTGGCAATTACCCATGGCGTTTCGGCCGTCGGCAAAAGCCACGTCGCCATGCGTCTTGTTGAAGCCCTGGGTGCCGTGCGCCTGCGTTCGGACGTCGAGCGCAAGCGCCTGTTTGGTGAGCAGCAGATTGAAAACACGCCGCAGGCCGGAATCTATAGCCAGGACGCCAGTGCTGCGACTTACGCGCGCCTGAACGAAATCGCCAACACTATATTGCGCGCGGGCTTCCCGGTGGTGCTCGATGCCACTTTCCTGAAGCGAGAACAGCGTGACGCAGCCGCCAAGATAGCCGAAGCCACGGGCGCGCCTTTCCTGATTCTGGACTGCAATGCACCACAGGCCGTTATCGCCAACTGGTTGGCGCAACGTCAGGCAGATAAAAACGACCCGTCTGACGCAACACTCAGCGTTATTGAAGAACAGCAAGCCCACCGCGAACCGCTGACTGCCGAAGAACTGCTCCTGAGCAAACGCGTAGAAACCAATGAGAGCGGAACGCTCGACGCACTCGTGGCGCACATTCGCCAGCGCCTGCCCGGCCTGTAAGAAATATTTCTTGGTCGTGTCACCGACCTACGGTGCACGGCCAAGCAATAGTGGCACTATAATGGCAATATAAATCTAATCGGAGTCGCCATCATGAGTCAGCCCAAGCTTCTTGATACTCCGCTCTTCGCTCTCCTGCATAAAGACGATATCCGCGGCTTTAACCAGGAGCGCCCCAAAGAGGGTGTCATCAACCTGCGCGGTGGCGACTTCCGAGGGCTGGACCTGCGCGACCTGAACGCCACCGACGTGGACTTCACCGATGCCTACTTCCGCTCGGCCGACCTGCGCGGCCTGGATCTACGCGACTGCTCGCTGGAAGGTGCCAGCCTGGCGCATGCGCAGATCTCCGGCACCTACTTTCCAGCCGAATTGACCGCTGATGAAATCCTGATGTCCGTCAACTTCGGCACCCGGCTGCGCTACCGCACCAAGTAACAGCGCCTGCCCCCCTCCCCCCCCCGGCACGCCCTCAAGCGCGCCGGTAGTCCTCGCCTGCTTGTGGCTGAAGCGTGTTCGTCACTCTTATAGCTTTTCAGCCGTTTCTGCCCAATGAACTACGCTTTTCCTACTGAGCGCTACACTCCTTTCAGGCTTGCCTGGTCACGATACCCACCGCACCATTCGGCCGTCGCAAGGAGGCTTGATGAACGATGAGCTGCAACACCTGAAAAACCTCGGCAAGACCTCCGCGCAATGGCTGCATGCAGTGGGTATCCACAGTGCGTCGGATTTGCGCCGCCTGGGAGCGGTTGATGCCTACCGCGCCGTGCGGACTCGTGGCTTCCGGGCCTCGAAAGTACTGCTGTATGCAATCGAAGGTGCATTGATGGATGTGCACTGGAACGACATCCCCGCGGAGCGCAAGGAAGCGTTGAACCGTCAGTTGGATGCGATTTCAGCGCGCCAGAAAAATTAGATCGGCCACAAACCCCAAGGTTTACAAGCGTTCCAAACAGCTGTTTGAGAAAATTCGATAGGCAGCCAAAACAACTGTTGACTCACAAATGAGAATCGTTATGATTATCACAACTGGTCGCGAGATCAGCCGATAACTGAAAGACCCTTGGTTCGGACTCTCAGATTATCTCCTCATCAGGCTAATCACGGTTATTTGACCCGGCTCTTGCCGGGTCTTTTTTTGCCTGATAAAAGCCGCCTGTGAGAAGCTGCTTTCAGCGCGCAATTATCAACGGATGCCCAAGCTCCGGATGCGGCTGAACCAGCACATCCAAGCCAAACACAGCCTTGAGCAATTCCGGCCGCAACACGTTTGATGGCGTGTCCAAGGCCTGTGGGCAGCCGTTTTCCAGCAACAGGATACGATCGCAGTAGCGAGCCGCCAGGTTCAGATCGTGCAGAATCACCAATACGGCCGCCCCTCGATCGGCAAAGCGGCGGATGGCCTGCAGCGTCGTGTGTTGATGCAGAGGGTCCAGCATCGATGTCGGCTCATCCAGCAGCAAGGTTTGACCCGCTTCGCCCGGCCATAACTGCGCCAGCACTCGTGCCAGGTGCACACGTTGACGCTCGCCGCCGGACAACGCCAAATAGCTGCGACCACTCAAATGCCCGACGTCCGCCGCGTGCAAGGCTGCGGCGATGATTTCATCATCGCGCACCCGTCCGGTCTGATGGGGCAAGCGCCCCATGCCGACGACCTCTTCGACACGGAAAGCGAAGTCCAGGCTCGACGTCTGCGGTAACACTGCCAAACGCTGCGCACGCTGTGGGCCACTCCAATGCGTCAACGCCTGCTCAGCCAGCCAGACGCTGCCTTGGTCCGGATGCAGCTCCCCGCACAACGCACCGAGCAAGGTACTTTTACCGGCGCCGTTGGGCCCCAGCACACCGAGCACTTCACCCGGCAAAAGATCCAGCGTGATATCCGTCAGCACCACCTTGCGCCCGCGCCGAATCTGCAACCCTTCCACACGTAGCATCAGGCGCGCCCCCGCAACAACAGATATAAAAAGAACGGTGCGCCAATGAACGCGGTCACGATGCCGATCGGCAGCTCTGCAGGTGCCAGGGCCAGGCGCGCCACCAAGTCCGCAAACAGCAGCAAACTTGCGCCTGCCAGTACCGAGGCCGGCAACAACACCCGATGGTCCGGGCCCGCCAGCAACCGCACCAGATGCGGCACTACCAGGCCGACAAAACCAATCATCCCCGCCGCCGCTACCGCAGAGCCCACACCCAGCGCGGTGCAGAACACCAATTCGCGCTTGAGCCTTTCAACATCAACCCCAAGGTGACTGGCCTCTGACTCACCCAGCAATAATGCATTCAATGCTTTCGCCCGGCGCGGCAACCACAGCGCGACACCGACACTCACCAACAGCACCGGCCACAACCGTGAATAGCTCGCGCCATTGAGACTGCCCAAGTTCCAGAACGTCAAGGTGCGCAAGGTGGCGTCATCCGCCAGGTAGGTAAACAGCCCCACTGTCGCAGTGGCCAAGGCAGTCAACGCGATACCTGCCAACAGCATTGTTGCGACGTTTGTTTGACCGTTGCGCCGCCCCAGGCGGTAGACAATAGCGGTCACTCCCAAACCACCAAGAAACGCAAAAAGCGACAGTAAATAAGGTCCGAGAGCCTCGGGCAACGAGCCGAAAAAAGCACTCCCGACAATCGCGATCGCCGCGCCCAGTGCAGCGCCACTGGAGACTCCGACCAAGCCAGGATCGGCCAGCGGATTACGAAACAGCCCTTGCATGGCGACACCCGACAGCGCCAACACGCCGCCCACGGCGAGACCAAGAAGCGTACGCGGCAAACGAATTTGCCCGAGGATCAATTCAGCCTGTTCCAGACCTTGCCCATCGATGGGCAAGCCGAGCAGACGCAATGCCGCCCTCAACGTATCCATCAAAGGCAAGCTGACCGGCCCAAGCGCCAAAGACAACCAGAACGCCACTACACACAGCAAACCAAGAAGGATAAATAAAGCACGGGGCTTGACTAATACAGTCATGGAGCTGGTTCGGCCTGGGCAGGATAGAATCCTGCGGATAGCAACATCAGACTATGCGGCAAACGCGGCCCCAAACCGCCCACCAACAATGTCGGATCCAGTTCGATCACTCGTCCATGCATGGCCGCCGGGGTCGATCTCAGGATTGGATTCTCTTTGAATAATGCTGCTTGCGCCTCCTCACCGGTCAATGCGCGGTCGGCAAACACCAAGACGTCAGGGCTCAATCCTGCCAAGGACTCCACCGAAAATGGCTTGTAGCCGGTATGCGTAGCCAAATTGTTGCCACCGGCATGCTGCAATATCCAATCGGCCGCTGTATGTTTGCCCGCGATAAGCAGTTTACCGCCCGAATGTCCGAGCAGCAGCAGCACCCCAGGTGCACTCACTGCGGTTTGCGCCTTGGCCACCCAGGATTTCTGACGATCCAACTGCTGTTGGAAATCTGCAAACAGCAACGTAGCCTTGGCTTCGCTGCCTAACAAGTTGCCCAAGCGCTTCAAATTGGCCTGCAAAGCCAGGAGATCCGGCTCGGCGGAAAACAACTCCACCCTCACACCAGCACCACGCAGTTGCGCCAATACGGGCGGCGGCCCCATCTCCTCGGTACCGACGAGGATCTGCGGGCGCAGGCTGAGAATGCCTTCAGCCGACAGCTGCCGCTGGTACCCGATACTCGGCAACGCCTTGAGCGACTCCGGATGCTGGCTGGTGGTGTCGACACCCACTAATTTGGATTCAGCCCCCAGAGCTACGACCCACTCGGACAATGCGCCGCCCACGCTCACCAAGCGTAGAGGCACTTGCCCAGCCTGCGCCAAAGGGTTGAGCAGCAATCCCACGACAAGTGCAATAGCGCTGGCGCTTAGGCGCATAACAGGGTTTCCTTAATGGCAGTGCGGATGATTCGCTCGACAACGTGGCAATTGAGTCATACCCGTCACGGTGAAACGTAGAATGACTAACGCCAACGCATACATTTGATAATTGTTTGCATTTAAGGTCAAGCGGCACGCTTAGGGGCGAGCAGCTTTAAGGCAAAGGCCGAGCGGTCGTACCAGAGGATAACTATGAGGTTCGTTTGCCCATCCGATGTGCTCGCGCAAAACGCCAGCCTCGGCTTCGATATAGATGGCCAAAAGCTGTTTGGGGTGCGCCGGGAGGGTACCGCCTACTTTTACGTCAATCGCTGCCCACATCGCCGCGTGCCACTGGAATGGAAGCCCGACCATTTTCTAGACCAAAGTACCAGTTTAATCCAGTGTGCCACCCACGGTGCGCTGTTCCTGATAGAAACCGGAGAATGTGTCTCCGGCCCTTGTGTTGGTCAAAGTCTAATCGTCCTGCCCAGCAGGGAGGACGAAAAGGGCTTATGGGTGCAGATATAACTTGATCGGATAAGCTTAAACAAACTACTCAACCAGGCTGATAATTTATTTTATTTCACTGAAGTACTCTGCCAACATTTCAATTTTCTCGTCATCAATATCTTTCATGATTCGGTTCATCACCGTACCGGACAAGACCTTTTGCTTGTAACCTTGCATCGTAGTACGAAGAAACTCTTTCGAGCGCCCTTGCAATGGGGGAATATTACCAGCCACCCCGCCTCGCCCTTCAAACCCATGACAGTTAACGCAACCATTACTCGTCATGACACCGGCGAAATTTTCATCTGCCACTATTGTATTGGCACAAAGAAAAAACGGCAAAATCATTAATCTGCTGTTGAATATCAATCTATTACATCCTTGTACAGTGATTAAACTATCAAGACCTCACCAAGCAAACGTCATACCTGCCTGAACAACCCCCTATATCAATCGCACAAAACAAAAACCAGAAAATCGAGCCGATTATAAAACCAAAACACGAACTGCAGTCTAAACAACAGCGCACGACCAAAACAAGACGCTCCATATAAACAATGTTTAATTTATCGTGCCAAATCTCATAACGTCAAGGGCAGCAACCACCACAGAAGCGTCGGCCAGAAGTGTATCAATAGCGAATTATACGCATTGATAGTCACCGCAAATGATCACCAGATCTATACACACAAAATGAATTTGCACAGATACACATTCTGAAACACCTTAAAACTTGCCGACCATAAACGCGTTAGCTTTAACTAGCGACCAGCCTAAAAATTTTGCAATGATTAAGACAAAGCAATTTAATTAGGCCGCACATCACCATCGAATAATGCAAGAACGCGGAAAGGGAATTTCATGAAACGACGCATGACGCTGTCTTTAATATCAATCGCACTCAGCCTCGGTGCCACTCAAACCATCGCCGAAAATAGTCTGGAAAACTTAGCGCCTCAAAAAGCTGTGGTCATAGTGTTCACTCCCCCTACAGGCATGGAAAAAGAATTCCTTGAATCTTTTACAAAAGAGCAAGCCGCGAATTTTTCAGCGCACGGCAGTCGCGACAAGAAAACGACTGAGTCCATCAACCTCATTCCGACAAAATTAGGTGAGCCGTTAATTCATATCACAATCCTCAAAGATAAAGCGACCTACGAAAAAACCTACCAAGCATTTGGCCCAAAAGAAAACAGGGGCGCTTATGTGGGCAAGCATTCGGAAAAATACGGCGACCTGAACATCCCTAAAGTATACTTGCAAAACTCGCAATCTTACTTTGCAGATGTCGTCAGATAAGCTCCTCTTCTTTTCCCCATATAAAGATTCGCTGCCTTGTTCAATCAAGAATGCTTAAACCGGCCTTTAACCCGATTAGCGTTATGTAAGCTTGGCCTAGACAAGCACGCACTATGTAGAATGCGCGAATTCGGAAAATACAATGATAGATGATCGACGAACCCTTCTTAAATGGCTGATCACAGGTGCCGGAATAGCTGCATTGGATGCGGTGGCAGGCCCCTCGACAAAGATTGCACATACAAAAACTTTTAACGTTGTCGTAGTAGGTGGTGGGTTTGCAGGTGCCACATTCGCTCGCACGTTAAAACGACTAATGCCCAATACTGCAATAACGTTGATTGAGGAGTATCCGGAATACTTCTCGGGCCCCCTCAGCGCAGAGTACCTAGTAGGAAAACGTAGTGAAGAGACATTAACGTTTGACTATACAAAACTTATATCCGAAGGAATAAACGTCGTACATGAGCGCGCGCTGACAATTGATTCCGCTAAACGAGTAGTAGAAACAGAGCAGTCCACCTACCGGTACGACAGATGCATCGTCGCTGCTGGTATCAGCTTTGATTTTGAATATATAAAAGGTTATAGCAAAGCGCTCGCCGATGTCTTTCCACATGCATGGAAAGGCAAAGAACAGTTGAGTAACCTAAAGAACCAACTGGATGAAATGCCAAACGGCGGCACGGTTCTGATGTCTTCCCCTAACACAGAGTACAGGTGCCCGCCGGGCCCGTATGAACGGGTGAGTCAGATTGCGGAATACCTGAAAGCGCACAAACCAAACTCGAAAATTATCTTCCTTGACTCCAAAGAGAGATTTCCCAAGCAAGCACAGTTCGAATTGGCCTGGAAGCAGTTATATGGATATGGCACCGCGAAAAGTATTATTACTTGGATTGGCGCACAACAAGGTGGAACGGTTACAGAACTGAGGGCGGACACTCGAGAGCTTGTTTGCCAAGCCGGCATATTCAAAGGAGACGTCATCAATATTATTCCCAGACAAAAAGCCGATCTTTTCACTGATGCAAACGGCCTGACTGGCGATAACGGCTGGTGCCCGGTAAATACGCAGACATTTGAATCATTGAAGATCCCGAACGTTCACGTCATTGGTGATGCCGCAGATGCTCACAGCTTGCCAAAATCGGCATTTGCGGCCACGTGTCAAGCACGGGTCTGTGCCCTGGCGGTGTACTCGCTATTCAATAAGTTGCCTCCTATGACACCAGAATACATGAATGTTTGCTTCAGCCTCTGCGCCACTCATTACGCCATTTCGGTGACAGTAAGCTATCGCCAAAATCCACAAACAAATAAAATCGATGTCATCTCGACAAATATCACACCACTCGACGCCCCGAAAACTCAATACATAAGTGAAGTACAGTCGGCCTATGCAATGTTTAACAGCATGGTAATCGGCGCCTTTGGCTAATTCATGAAGTGTGAAGTGACGATAAATGGATTTTCAAAAATACGGATATTAATTCATGGTCTCTATCAAGGAAACAGACTTTTTAGCGACCCTAACAAGTATGGGAATCGCTTACACACTTGCAGTAACGGGCTCAACAGCCAGAGGGGAGGTACGCAAGAATACATCTCGGTACGACTACGTATCGGACATTGATGTACTTTGCCTCGTAGCCCCTAAAGATATACAGCAAACCCTGCTCTGCAAATGCCTCTGCGAGCAAGGAAGCTCGCTCATATTAATGAGCAGTGAAGCTCTAAAATCCCCCTCGAACGCGGTTCTTTGCATGGAGCCTGATTGGCTTGGGAAAAATGGTCTTTTTTTAAGCAGACCTGACTTTGCCGGATTCCGCACAGCTGAGTTCCTGGCCTACCAGACGCAGCCTTTGGCGTATTATAAAGCCCAATTGAATAATTCAAAAACACAGATCGAGCGTAGACTTTATAGCAAAATTTGCATTACCTGCTTAAAACTACTTTATCTTTCTGAAAACTTAGAAAAACGCAGTTTCGTATTCGAACATGAACTTAAACTTTACAACTTCCCCAAAATAAATGCCACGCTTGTGAAGAACATTATCAACAGAGAACTTCCAGACGATCTGTTGCAGTCTGCCGCACAGCACTTAGAAAACCTAGTTTCACAGTGCTCGCTCATTACTGAAAGTGCAGTTTCCCTTGACTCAACGGCTCTCTACTTCTCAGATAAAAATCAGAATGCCGACAAAATAATCGAAGCCGTGTTCGTCGAAAACAACAAGCTGAGCAGAGCAGAAAGCTTATTTTTAAAGGCCAATTGAATGATAGATATAATAGCGACCCTTGGCCCTGTCGGAACCGACTCACACATCCAAGCTGCGCGCGTTGGATCTACTGTCTCACTTCACTCTACCTTTCATGCTGCAATTGAGCATGCGAAAAAATTTAGAACTGGATTATTGGTACCTGCGGGTTTTAGAGAAGACCGTGACGGAAAACAATTTTCATGGGTGGACTTTCACTTTGAGTATTTAGATTCTTTTGAACTCCAAAGTGTATGGTTTGAAAAAACATTACCCATGGGGTTACTGCACAAATCTTATGATTCGATTGCACTCCATCCTTCGACGTGCTCACTGATAACCGACCTGGACGCCTACAAGGAAATCAAATACACCCGATCAAAAGTTGATGCTTACCAACGTTACAGCCAAGGAGAGGTTGCCTCGGTGTTGGCAAGCACTTCGATGTTTAATCAAATATTTGATCAACCTTATATTAAATCCCGGTTCAATCCAACAATGGTCTGGTGTCTTTACAGAACGCTGACTTGTTTGACGTGAGCACTGTTTAACAGGCAGCCAACTCTCTGCATACTCGAGGACGGTGCAATCCCTGCGAAAACTTCAGCTCCGGACACAATTAAAAGGAAAGGCAGTGAGGCGTACTAAAAACCAAATCATCATACTTCTATGCTTTGTTATATCGCTCACAGAACGATTCACACAGGCATCGATACCGCTCATTGTAAACCATTTGAGTCTGTCGGAATTTGAAATGTCTTTATTTTTAAGCGCCATGTCCGCCTCTACTGTTTTTGTAGGTTTGGCCATAGCACCATCAATTGACAACTATGACCAAAGACGTTTTCTCTGCCTGATAGGCTTATTTACGATAGTTGCATCTTTATCATTTTTTCTATTCAATCAAAACCAAGCACTTTTGTGGGGCTGCCTTCTGACATTCAATATCGGCGCCATACTGCGTATAATAAATTTTCGCCGACTTTCAGCCATAAACCACGAAGTAGATAAATCCAAACTTTCCCAAGCCCACACTCGCATGCAGCTATCGATAACTTTAGCGATGGCTCTGGCGCCCATACTCCTCGCAGTAACGGCTACTGACAACTATTTGCACCTCGCTTTTGGCCTACTTGTAAGTTCCATAATTTTAAGCAGTTGCACGTCATCGATCCCGCCCCGCCCCAAAGACTTAACATCAATAAAGTCAGACCGCATCGCTTCTCAAATGCTTACATCAGCCCATCATTTTATATTTATAGGCATGTTATTGTCCGGCCTTTTTCTCAGCACCTTGCTCAAATACTGTCAAAGCATATCGGCAAACCCAATACAACTTTACTCAAACATTTTACTCTCACAAGTTATAGGCCTAATTATTGCCAATAGTATTTTCGAGCGTTTCTTCGCCGGCCAATTCAACCGATATGGCCTTTTAATAATTACCATAGCTATCGCTGAACTGGCTTTTATTTACACTACGTCAGATGTCGTGATAATTGCCCTTGCCTTTGTCGTTGGCGTGTCTTTTCAAATTATGTTTCTGAGATCCCACAACCAATTTCAGCGCACAATCCCACATGGCTTGACAGCTAAAGCAAATGGTACCCGTGGACTGTACACTTTCATCGGAATCACCATCGGTTACTTCGCAGGCCCTCTACTATATAAATATGGCGGAGCCCCTTTGGTTTTCACGACATGCTGCGCCGTGGCGTTGCTTTTTTTCTGCGTACTCAATCATCTAACCCCCTCTAATTCACACGCTTGCGCCGGTGACCGCTAGGGACAGATCAATGTCAGCTCGACTAATAGCCAAGTGGAGAGATAAATAATGATAGCGCCTTGGAAGTTTCAATGTGAAAACCTCCACATTCAGTTTGAAGCGGAATTTTCTTCGAGGGTTCCAAAGCCTGCACTCGCGCAAGCGCTACAGTTCTTGCCGAATGATGCTGTAATTGGAAACACTGTACTTCTGACCATTTCCAGAATGCGGTCAACTTGCTTTACCGAAGATGATTTTATTACAAGCCATGAAGCCATTTTAAAAATCGCGATTACATTAAACTCCGTTCGCTATTACTTCCCGGTACTTGCTGTTGTCGACGCACCGCACTCCATTGCACGCGGAGCCTTACTGGGCTATTTGAAAGACATTGGCACCGTAGAAACCAAAAACAATTTTAGTCAATTTGAGTGGAAAAATACTAAAAACTTTATAAGCTTAAAGTCCACACATGACGAGATTGAAGATATCTTACTGCTTCCGCACCTCACCTTTCGAAACTATCGCACACCTGATGTAGAGGTAAAAGGCCTGTCAACACTGGATATCAGTGACTACACATGTACGCCGACTCTACGATGCACCTCGATAGCCGCTGAACTTCCCGTTCTGAAAACTCTGGGAATATCACCCATCACGACGTACAAGCTCGGCATGTTATCAGACTCATTTACGCTCAATGGGTGCACCTATGTATAATATCCTTTTTATTGGAAAAGGTTTGATTACTACGTCTTTGGCCGAACATCTCAGCAAAACCGAGTGGAAAATTGACTACTTCTCTCGGACAATGACAAGATTGAACTTAATTGATTTCTCAGAATATGACTATGTAGTTTCTTGCCTTCCCAGCGCAGAAATTGCCACAAAAGTCTGGAACAATATCTTATCAGCTGCTCTGACCAACCAGGCCTTCCAGACAATATTCATTGAACTTTCAACACTCACCTGCAGCGCCATCGCGCAAATAGGCAACTCCTTTAATGATGAGCAGTTGACTTTTATTGAAGCTCCTTTTACAGGCAGCAAAACGGGAGCATTGAAAGGTAGCCTGATCTATTTCGTGCACTCGGAAAGCGCAGACACTCAACATGACCCATTCCTCAAAGCTACTTCTTCGAAAATTTACACGTTCGACCTTATCAGCACAGCAACACAATTCAAATTATTCTATAACCTTTGGGGACTGACTACGCTTGGACTTCTTGGCCAAATGCTACACCTGATGGAGACACTGCCCCAAAGCGAATTGGCCGTAAAAATAATAACCTCACATGATGACTTCTGGATGAATTCAATCGTCCGACAAAAGCTCAACCAAAGCCTGGCACGAAACCATCAGGACATTCATTGCAAGTTAAAGTATGCAAAAAAAGATATAGAGTACGCCCTAGATGAATTTAGCGGTTATAGGTTGGATTTATCTCGATGCCTACTTTCTATTTTAGAGGCGGATCAAAGTAGGTGTTATGACGATCTAGACTTCACCGCAATGAGTGAGTTTTTCCAGTGACGGAATTACGCCCGATCACTCGCCAAGCGGAAAACACACTAGCACTAGCCAAGTATCCTGAAGCACAACCTCACTGGGTAGCGGATATGGCTTTTGCAACGCCAGACGCCATAATTTCCGCTGTCAGAAAAAGGATTGAAGAGGGACACTTCTCTTATCCTAACATCCCGTATTCCGTTTACGAGTCTATCCAGCACTGGTGCAAAAATCAGTATGATTGGAGCATACAGAAAGAATGGATAGTTATAGTTCCGAATACGATATCGGGTGTCAGGACAGCTATCAAAAGCACGTGTCCTCAGGGAACTGTCATGCTACAGTCACCCAATTACAACAAACTGCTTAATTTAAGCAAGGGTTTTCATTTAACACCTTACACAATTGAGTTGACCGATAACGGCAGGCCTTTTACCCTTAGCGATCTACGTCATATAAAACAGACCAATCCGTCTGCAATTGTTCTATGCAACCCTACTAACCCGACTGGCATTGTTTCAATTCAAGAGGAGCTTGAAAGCCTAGCGTTGAGCATTAAAGACCTTGACACAATCGTCATCTCCGATGAAGCTCACGCAGATATAATTCTGGGGCAGCGCCGCCATCTACCAGCGGGCTCGATAAAAGGATTGGAGAATAAATCCATTACCCTTTTATCCCCAAGCAAAACCTTTAACTTAGCCGGTATATCCATCGCCTACGCTGTTATCCCATGCCCAAAAATTCGCGATAAGTTTAAAGAAACCCAGACATTTTATGCCTCGGGCATAAACGCATTGGGGCTTGTGGCGCTTGAAAGTGCTTACTTCAATTGTTCAGATTGGCTCCAAGCACTTCTGCAACAGCTCAAGAGCAACCAAAAAGTCCTCCACACTACATTACGCCATACGTCCCTTAAGTATAAGCCTTCAGAAGCGACCTACCTCGCCTGGATTGATACCCGCGAGACCGACGGCCATGTTTTCGACAAGCTTCTGCAAGCAGGAATTGCAGTATCCAACGGTGAAGAGTTCGGTTCTCCCGGTTGGATCAGGTTTAATTTTGCATGCCCGCAAGATCAGCTGACAACTGCGACATGCACCTTTTTAGATTTATTCAGGAATATCAAATGAAAATTCTCATTACTGGTGGCGCCGGCTACATTGGTAGCACTATCTGCTTGGCACTCGCCGATGCCGGGCATCAGCCGGTTATTCTTGATGAGCAAGCCCTCCCTGCTAATGAAACCTATAATAAATTCTCATACTATCAAGGGGACATTGCTGACAAACATCTTTTGACACAAATCATCGGCGCCCACCCTGACCTATCCTTGGTCATTCATTGCGCTGCCAAAATTGACGTAGCAGAGTCGATTTCACACCCAAGTATTTATTATGAAAACAATTTTTCAAAGTCGATAAGCATGGTTAGCCACCTGCTTGACCTTGGCGTAAAAAAGTTAATTCTAAGCGGAACGGCAGCGCTTTATAGTGCAGACAATGCGCATAGTTTCGATGAGCATGCCCCCCCTACCCCGATGAGCCCATATGCCAGATCCAAGTACTTTCTTGAACTGGCGCTCAAAGATATCTCTAACACCAAGGACTTTCAGTTTCTCATCTTCCGATATTTCAACCCCATTGGCAGTGATCACACATTCAGAACGGGCTTCAGAGGCAGCAACAAAAGCAGCCTATTAAATTCTCTGATCCAATGCGCCACATTGAGGCAGCCGTTTCAAATCAACGGAACTGACTGGAATACCCGAGATGGCTCTACTGTTCGGGACTTTGTGGACGTCGCAGACCTCGCAGCCGCCCACGTGCTGGCCGCACTCGCCTTTGACAACAATAGCTTAGCGGTGCCATTGAATCAGTTTGAGATGCCGGTCATCAATCTGGGCTCCCAGCGGGGCGTTACGGTTCAGGAGTTTGTGTCAGCGTTCATGAGCGCCACTAAATCTGATTTGGTCGTAAACAGGGCTGAGCGCCGTCCGGGTGATATTGTTGGTGGCTATGCCTCCAGTAGGTTGGCCCGTGAACTATTGGGATGGGCACCTTCAACTTCACTTCAGACATCTATTCTTAATTCGATCCGTTGGGCGTCCACCTTATGAAAACAGGTGGGACGCCACTTCTGCAGAGCGCATCAATGCATCGCCGTCTATCGTGGTGATAATCAGGAAATCCGCAATGACCTTCAATCACCCAAAACTATTTGGACCGACCGATCAATCCGGATTTCGTCGTACGTCACTCGTACACCATACGCCAATATTTCAACGCCGGCCGCTTTGGCTTCGAGCAACGCGGCAGCATAGATTGCGTCGATTTCCTTGGCCGGCCGCACCGCATCAACCCCCGATAGACACACGCAGTACAACTGCACCGCCCGCACACCTTCACGCGCCAAGTGCGCCAGCTCACGCAAATGCTTGGCACCGCGCTGGGTCACGGCATCAGGAAAGGCCGCCACGGAAGAATCGTCAAACCCCAGCGTCACGCTTTTCACCTCCACATAAGCTGCGCCCTGGGGATATTCCAGGCGAAAGTCGATACGGCTTTTCTCCTGCCCGTAAGGCACCTCGCGCTTCAGCGCGGTAAAGCCGTTGAGCTCAGTGATTACCCCAGCACGCAACGCTTCTTCGACCAGCTGATTGGCGCGCGCCGTGTTGATGCATGCCAATCGGCCCTGAGGCGTTTCGGCGATTTCCCAAGTGCCTGGCAGCTTGCGCTTTGGGTCATCGGAACGGCTGAACCAGACCTGCCCACCCTCTAGCATGCAATTGAGCATCGAGCCGGTGTTCGGACAGTGAATAGTCAGCAACTCGCCGGCATCCGTTTCGATATCGGTGAGAAAACGCTTGTAACGGCGAATCAGCCGCCCTTGTTCCAGAGGAGGATGAAAGCGCATCAGCCTTGCCAACTCTGCAAGCCGCGAGCAATGCGCTCCACAGCCTCTTCTAGCCGTTCAAGGTTTTGCGTGTAGGCAAAACGCACATGGTGACCGGCTTGATGGCGGCCGAAATCCAGCCCCGGTGTAAAAGCGACATGTTCGGTTTCGAGGAAGTGGCGACAGAACGCGAAGGCATCACCGCCGAACGCGCTGATATCGGCATACAAATAGAAAGCGCCCTCAGGTTCTACGGCAATACCGAAGCCCAAGTCGCGCAATGCCGGCAGCAGAAAGTCCCGACGGCGACCGAACTCAGCGCGGCGCGCCTCCAGGATCTCCAGGGTTTGTGGGGTAAAGCAGGCCAGCGCCGCGTGCTGGGCCATACTTGGCGCACTGATGTAGAGGTTTTGCGCCAGTTTCTCCAGCTCCCCGACAGCGGCGGGAGGCGCTACCAGCCATCCCAGGCGCCAGCCGGTCATACCGAAATACTTCGAAAAACTATTGAGCACAAAGGCATCATCGTCGACTTCCAGTACGCTCGCAGCCTCAGTGCCGTAGGTGAGGCCGTGATAGATCTCGTCTACGACCAAGTGGCCCTTGCGCGCCTTGATTGCCCTCGACAACCCGGCCAATTCGTCACGCGTAAGAATCGTACCGGTCGGGTTGGCAGGCGAAGCCACCAGCGCGCCGACGCTGTCGTGATCCCAATACCGCTCCACCAGATCGGCATTCAATTGGTAACGCACCTCCGGACCTACCGGCACCAGCTGCGCAGCCCCCTCCACCAACCGCAGGAAATGCCGGTTACAGGGGTAGCCGGGGTCCGCCAGCAGCCAGTGCTTGCCGGGGTCCACCAACAGGCTGCTCGCCAATAACAAGGCGCCGGAGCCACCGGGCGTAATCAGAATGCGCTCAGGATCGACATCCAGCCCGTAGCGCTGCTGATAGAACCCGCTGATGGCCTCACGTAGCTCAGGCAACCCACGAGCCGCGGTATAGCGGGTCTTGCCGTTGACCAAGGCCGCCTGCCCCGCCTGGATGATCGGCTCGGCCGTGGTGAAGTCCGGCTCACCGATTTCCAGATGGATCACATCATGACCCGCCGCCTGCAGCTCATTGGCGCGCGCCAGCAACGCCATGACATGAAAAGGTTCGATGGCGCGACTGCGCGCACTATAGGGCTGAGCCATTAGCCTTCCTTAACCGTGAGGACAAAATTTGGATTCTACCGAACCCACGCCGTAAAACATGTTCTATTGCCTGCTCGGCCACTTGAACGGTGCGGGCACACACGCGCAAAACGACTAAAATCAGTATTCGAGACGATTCATACCCAGCCACGACGGGCCGCTGCTATTTACGCCCCCGTGCGATGGGCCTCGACAACCGGGAGTGGCGCACCCCGAATCTATCTGGTAAGTTCGCCCGCTTGCAGCCGCAGGGCCGGCAGGTGTCGGTGACGTTGCAATCCTGCGCAATGGATTAGAAGAGTGAGAGGCGGTCTATTCATGTCCACCCAAGCAAAGCAACAACAATCCTCAGCCCTCAGCGGCTTCACACCTTATGTCGAGACAAAAGGTGAGGAGTACATGGGTGAGCCCATGCGCAAACACTTCTCCAATATCCTGAAGAAGTGGAAGCAGGACTTGATGCAGGAAGTCGACCGTACGGTTGACCACATGAAGGACGAAGCCGCCAACTTCCCGGACCCGGCCGACCGTGCCAGCCAGGAAGAGGAATTCGCCCTCGAGCTGCGCGCCCGTGATCGCGAACGCAAGCTCATCAAGAAAATCGACAAGACCCTGCAACTGATCGAAGACGAGGAATACGGCTGGTGCGAATCCTGCGGCGTCGAGATCGGTATTCGCCGCCTGGAAGCTCGTCCTACCGCAGACCTCTGCGTAGACTGCAAGACCTTGGCTGAAATCAAGGAAAAACAGGTCGGCAAGTAATTCCTGCCGAGCTGAACGAATGGGGCGTGCGAACGCCCCATTTTGGTTTCTGGGATTTACCGAATTCCAGTAGTATCCGGCCCATGACAGCCTCTACCTATATCGGGCGCTTCGCCCCCACGCCCAGCGGCCACCTGCATTTTGGCTCGCTGGTTGCAGCCCTCGCCTCCTACCTCGATGCTCGCGCCAACCATGGCCGCTGGCTGATGCGCATGGAAGATCTCGACCCTCCGCGTGAAGAACCCGGCGCCCAGGCGGCTATTCTGCATGCCCTGGAAAGCTACGGCTTTGAATGGGATGGCGAACTGGTCCGACAAAGCGAGCGGCATGATGCCTACGCCAAAGTGCTGAATGACCTGTTCAGCCACGGCTTGGCATACGCCTGCACCTGCTCACGCAAACAGCTGGAAACCTACAACGGGATTTACCCGGGCCTGTGCCGCAATGCCGGTCACGATCAGCAGGACGCCGCCATCCGTTTGCGCGTTCCAGAGTTGGAGTACCACTTTACCGATCGTGTACAGGGCGAATTCCGACAACACCTGGGCCGCGACGTGGGCGACTTCATCATCCGGCGTCGAGACGGCCTGTATGCCTACCAATTGGCCGTGGTGCTCGACGATGCCTGGCAAGGGGTGACCGATATCGTGCGCGGGGCCGACCTGCTCGACTCCACACCGCGCCAACTGTATCTGCAAGAGTTGTTGGGGCTGCGCCAGCCGCGCTATCTGCACGTGCCGCTGATCATCCAGCCGGACGGTAACAAACTGGGCAAATCCTACCGTTCCCCACCGCTGGCACCCGACCAGGCCACGCCGTTGCTATTGAGAGCATTGCGTGCCCTTGGCCAGCAACCGGGCGACGAACTGCTCCACGCCAGCCCACGGGAGCTGCTCGATTGGGGCATTGCGCACTGGGATGCCGCAAAGATCCCGCGCACACTCACGTTGGCGGAAGCGCAATTAAGCTGAAGGCGCTTGCAGCTTGCCAGCCATCCGTTACCATCGCCGCACGTTTTCACACAGAGGCCAACATGTACATCTATCGATTGGTCCTGCTGCTGGTCGTCGGGATCTACCTGTTTTCCCCCGCCATCATGGATTGGTGGATCGACGCCACGGGCGCCTGGTACCGCCCTTATCTGCTGTGGCTGATCCTGATCGTCGTGACTTTCATCCTGCAGAGCCAAAAAGATGCCGATGAGCTTTAGCCTCACCCAGATGCTGCTGATCAGCGCCGCCTACCTGGCCGCGTTGTTCGGCGTCGCCTGGATCAGTGAGCGCGGAATGATTCCGCGGGCGATCATTCGCCATCCGCTGACCTACACCTTGTCCCTGGGCGTCTACGCCAGTGCCTGGGCGTTCTACGGCACCGTGGGCCTGGCCTATCAATACGGCTATGGCTTTCTCTCCAGCTACCTCGGGGTCTCCGGCGCATTCCTGCTGGCGCCCGTGTTGCTGTATCCGATCCTGAAAATCACCCGCACCTATCAGTTGTCGTCCCTGGCAGACCTGTTTGCCTTTCGCTTTCGCAGCACCTGGGCCGGCGCACTGACCACCGTATTCATGCTGATTGGCGTCCTGCCCTTGCTGGCCCTGCAGATCCAGGCGGTGGCCGACTCCATCAGCATCCTGACCCGCGAGCCGGTGCAGCATCGCGTTGCCCTGGCCTTCTGTGCGTTGATCACCCTGTTCACGATTTTCTTCGGCTCGCGCCATATTGCCGCCCGTGAAAAACACGAAGGCCTGGTATTCGCGATAGCCTTCGAGTCGGTCATCAAGCTGATCGCCATCGGTGGCGTCGGCCTCTACGCGCTGTATGGCGTGTTCGACGGCCCGCAACAGTTGGAGCTGTGGTTGCTGCAAAACCAGACCGCCCTCGCCGCCCTGCACACCCCCTTGCAGGAGGGCCCGTGGCGCACGCTGCTGCTGGTGTTCTTCGCCTCGGCGATCGTGATGCCGCACATGTACCACATGACCTTCACCGAGAACCTCAACCCGCGCTCACTGGTCAGCGCCAGTTGGGGCTTGCCGCTGTTCCTGTTGCTGATGAGCCTGGCGGTGCCGCTGATTCTGTGGGCCGGCTTGAAGCTGGGGGCCACCACCAACCCGGAATACTTCACCCTCGGCGTCGGTATCGCCGCGAATAACCCGGCCCTGGCGCTACTCGCCTACGTGGGCGGTTTATCGGCGGCCAGTGGCTTGATCATCGTGACCACCCTGGCCCTGTCGGGGATGGCGCTCAACCATCTGGTCCTGCCGCTCTACCAGCCGCCCGCCGAAGGCAATATCTACCGCTGGCTGAAATGGACGCGCCGCGCACTGATCGTCGCCATCATCATGGCCGGCTATGGTTTCTACCTGCTGCTGGGCGCCGGGCAAGACCTGGCCAACCTCGGGATCGTCGCGTTCGTCGCCACCTTGCAGTTCCTGCCGGGCGTGTTGTCGGTACTGTACTGGCCCACCGCCAACCGCCGTGGTTTTGTCGCCGGGCTGCTGGCCGGCATCCTGGTGTGGATCGTCACCATGTTGTTGCCGTTGGTCGGCAACCTCCAGGGTTTCTACATCCCGTTGCTGAACATGATTTACGTGCTGGATGACACCAGCTGGCACATGGCGGCGATCGCGTCCCTGGCCGCCAACGTGCTGATGTTCACCCTGATCTCGCTGTTCACCAACGCCAGCCCCGAAGAAACCAGCGCCGCTGAAGCCTGCGCGGTGGATAACGTACGTCGCCCACAACGCCGCGAGCTGCACGCCGCCTCACCCCAGGAGTTCGCCACGCAACTGGCCAAGCCACTGGGTGCCAAGGCGGCCCAGAAAGAAGTCGAACAGGCATTGCGCGATCTCTACCTGCCGTTCGACGAGCGCCGCCCCTATGCGCTGCGCCGCCTGCGTGATCGTATCGAAGCCAACCTTTCCGGCCTCATGGGGCCGAGCGTGTCCCAGGACATGGTCGAAACGTTCTTGCCCTACAAGGCCGGCGGTGAAAACTACGTCACCGAAGACATCCACTTCATTGAGAGCCGGCTGGAGGACTACCACTCACGCCTTACCGGCCTCGCCGCCGAACTCGATGCGCTACGCCGCTACCACCGCCAGACGCTGCAAGAGCTGCCGATGGGCGTGTGCTCCCTGGCCAAGGATCAAGAGATCCTGATGTGGAACAAAGCCATGGAAGAACTCACCGGCATCGCCGCCCAGCGGGTAGTAGGTTCACGCTTGAATACCCTGGGCGAGCCGTGGAAAGAACTGCTGCAAGGCTTCATCAACCTGCCCGACGAACACTTGCACAAGCAGCATCTGGCCCTCGACGGCCAGACCCGCTGGCTCAACCTGCACAAGGCGGCGATTGACGAACCCCTCGCCCCCGGCAACAGCGGCCTGGTGCTACTGGTGGAAGACCTGACCGAAACCCAGATGCTCGAAGACAAACTGGTGCACTCTGAGCGCCTGGCCAGCATCGGCCGACTGGCGGCGGGTGTCGCCCACGAAATCGGCAACCCGATCACCGGTATCGCCTGCCTGGCGCAGAACCTGCGCGAAGAACGCGAAGAAGACGGCGAGATCACCGAGATCAGCGGGCAAATCCTTGAGCAGACCAAACGTGTTTCGCGCATCGTGCAATCGCTGATGAGTTTCGCCCACTCAGGGGCTCATCAGAACCAGGATGAAGCCGTGTGCCTGGCCGAGGTGGCGCAGGATGCCATTGGGCTGCTGGCCTTGAACCGGCGCAATTTCGAAGTACAGTTTTTCAATCTGTGCGACCCGGATCACTGGGTCGACGGCGACTCCCAACGTCTGGCGCAGGTGTTGATCAACCTGCTGTCCAATGCCCGTGACGCATCACCGGCCGGCAGCGCGGTACGTGTCAAGAGCGAGGCTTTCGAGCACACGATCGACCTGATCGTGGAAGACGAAGGCAGCGGCATTCCACAGAACATCATGGACCGATTGTTCGAACCTTTCTTCACCACCAAGGATCCAGGTGAAGGTACCGGTCTGGGCCTTGCACTGGTCTATTCCATCGTTGAAGAGCATTATGGACAAATCACCATCGACAGCCCGGCTGACACCGAAAGCCAACGCGGCACCCGTATCCGGGTGACCTTGCCGCGTCATGTCGAAGCGACGTCCGCTGTGAACTGAGACCGTCGAGAGAATTGAATCAATGCCGCACATTTTGATCGTCGAAGACGAAACCATTATCCGCTCTGCCTTGCGTCGCCTGCTTGAACGTAATCAGTATCAGGTCAGCGAAGCCGGCTCGGTGCAGGAAGCCCAAGAGCGATTCAGCATCCCCACGTTCGACCTGATTGTCAGTGACCTGCGCCTGCCGGGCGCACCGGGCACCGAGCTGATCAAGCTGGGCCAGGGCACCCCGGTGCTGATCATGACCAGCTATGCCAGCCTGCGCTCGGCGGTGGACTCCATGAAGATGGGCGCGGTGGACTACATCGCCAAGCCCTTCGACCACGACGAGATGCTCCAGGCCGTGGCCCGCATCCTGCGCGACCGGCAGTCGGCCGGCAGTGCACAGGCCGAACCGCGCCCCGCCGGCAAGGCCGCCAACGGCGCGGACAAGCCTGGGGTCGACAACAGCAATGGCGAGATCGGCATCATCGGCTCGTGCCCACCGATGCAGGACCTTTACAGCAAGATCCGCAAGGTCGCGCCGACCGACTCCAATGTATTGATCCAGGGTGAATCGGGCACCGGTAAAGAACTGGTGGCCCGTGCACTGCACAACCTGTCCAAGCGCGCCAAGGCACCGATGATTTCGGTGAACTGCGCGGCGATCCCCGAGTCGCTGATCGAGTCCGAACTGTTCGGCCACGAGAAAGGCGCGTTCACTGGCGCCAGCGCCGGGCGTGCGGGCCTGGTGGAAGCGGCGGACGGCGGCACCTTGTTCCTCGACGAAATCGGCGAACTGCCCCTGGAAGCCCAGGCGCGATTGCTGCGGGTACTGCAGGAAGGCGAGATTCGTCGCGTCGGCTCGGTGCAGTCACAGAAGGTCGACGTGCGATTGATCGCCGCGACCCACCGTGACCTCAAGAGCCTGGCCAAGATCGGCCAGTTCCGGGAAGACTTGTATTACCGCCTGCACGTCATCGCCCTCAAGCTGCCGGCGCTGCGCGAGCGTGGTGCCGACGTCAACGAAATCGCCAACGCGTTCCTGCTGCGTCAAAGTGCGCGCATCAACCGCACCGACCTGAAATTCGCCGCGGACGCCGAGCAGGCGATTCGGCATTACTCGTGGCCGGGTAACGTGCGAGAGCTGGAAAACGCTGTCGAGCGTGCGGTGATCCTGTCGGAAAGCCCGGAAATTTCCGCTGAACTGCTGGGCATCGATATCGAACTCAGCGATCTGGAAGATGATGACTTCCTCGACCTGGCTCCACAGGCGGGCGGCGGTAGCAATACCAGCCATGAACCGACGGAAGATTTGTCACTGGAAGACTACTTCCAGCATTTCGTCCTGGAGCATCAGGACCACATGACCGAGACCGAACTGGCCCGCAAGCTTGGCGTGAGCCGCAAGTGCTTGTGGGAACGGCGCCAACGCCTGGGTATTCCACGGCGCAAGACCGGGGTAGCCAGCGAAAGCTGAGTGCGCGCGCCTGCGGGTAACACCCTCAGATGTGAAAAAACTGTTACCGCAGAATTTTTACGTAACAAAAGCCGGGGCTTACGGTAACGAAGCCCCGGCTTTTTTTCGTCCGAAAAAACCTCGAAAACCCACCAACCCCCCGTTTTTGCTGGGCGGTGCAAAAGTTGGCACGCACCCTGCTATATGCTTAGTACAAAAACAATAACAAGCTTTGTACAAGACAATAAAAATAAGACGAATCGACTCACGCATAACAAAAACAACACGGCGGAGGCGCAGCTAACTGATTCTTTTGGAGAGGCGTTGCATTTGGGGCTTGCCCCGCAACCAGGCCGAGAACAACAAAAAACTGCCCTAAGGCAGAGCCTGAACTGGTTGGATCGTAGATCAGCAACACAGCGACCAAAGCAATCCGTTTGCTCTTGACTCCCGATTGGGAGTGTCATGAAGGTAAAGCTTCCTGACGAGGGCGATCAATAAAAACAAGAAGCCCGCAATCAATAATAAAAATAGAGCACGCAACTACTTCTGGGGGAGCTTCGGCTCCCCTTGTAGTTTCCGGCGTTTCGCTTGAGCGCTCTGAAGATTTAAGGCTTATGGCGCAAGGCCGCAGCTTGTTCCTACACCATCCCCCGACTAAATGCTAGAATCCCCGCCCATCATGCGGTCATTCTTCGTTATGGCCGAACATTCCTTCAAACAGTGCATCCCATGCTGAAGAAGTTGTTCCAGTCATTCCGTTCTCCCTTGCGTCGTACGCAACACAAACGCAGCACGCCTGAAGTGCTCAACAGCAGCCAGCATTCGCTGCAACGCGCTCAATTCAGCCGTTATGCGGTGAATATCGTCGAACGGCTGCAGAACGCCGGCTACCAGGCTTATCTGGTGGGCGGGTGCGTACGCGACATGCTGCTCAATATCACGCCCAAGGACTTCGACGTCGCCACCAGCGCCACGCCTGAGCAAGTGCGCGCCGAGTTTCGCAATGCGCGAATCATCGGCCGACGCTTCAAGCTGGTGCACATCCACTTTGGTCGCGAGATCATCGAGGTCGCGACGTTCCGTGCCAATCACCCGCAAAACGACGAGGAGGAAGACACCAACCAGTCTTCCCGCAACGAGAGCGGGCGCATTCTGCGGGACAACGTCTATGGCACCCTGGAAGAAGACGCGCAACGTCGCGACTTCACCATCAACGCCCTGTATTACGACCCGGTCAGCGAGCGCATTCTCGATTACGCCAATGGCGTCCATGACATTCGCAATAACCTGATTCGCCTGATCGGCGATCCGGTCCAGCGCTACCAGGAAGACCCGGTCCGTATGCTGCGCGCGGTGCGCTTTGCCGCCAAGCTGAACTTCGGTATCGAGAAGCACACGGCCGCGCCGATTCGTGAACTGGCGCCAATGTTGCGCGAGATTCCTTCCGCGCGCCTGTTCGAAGAAGTGCTCAAGCTGTTCCTCTCGGGCTACGCCGCCGACACGTTCGAAATGCTGGTCGACCTGCAGTTGTTCGACCCTCTGTTCCCGGCCAGCGCCGAGGCCCTGGAATACAACCCGACCTACACCCACACGTTGATCAGCGAAGCGCTGATCAACACCGACCTGCGCATCAAGCAGAACAAGCCGGTAACCCCGGCGTTCCTGTTTGCCGCCCTGTTGTGGCCTGCCCTGCCCAAGCGTGTACTGCGCCTGCAAGAGCGCGGCATGCCGCCGATTCCTGCCATGCAGGAAGCCGCTCACGAGCTGATCGCCGAGCAGTGCCAGCGCATCGCCATCCCGAAACGCTTCACCATGCCGATCCGCGAGATCTGGGACATGCAGGAACGCCTGCCACGCCGCAGCGGCAAACGCGCCGACCTGCTGCTGGACAACCCGCGTTTCCGCGCCGGCTACGACTTCCTGTTGCTGCGCGAAAGTGCTGGGGAACAGACCGACGGTCTGGGCGAATGGTGGACTGACTATCAGGACGCCAATGACAGCCAGCGCCGCGACATGATTCGCGACCTCGGCAGCAAAGGTGACACAGAAGGCCCGAAAAAACGTCGCCGCAGCGGTGCCAAACGCAAGCGCAGCGGCGCCGATGCCGCAGGCGAATAACCGTGGAACGCATCTACATCGGCATGGGCAGCAACCTCGCTGCCCCGCAGCAGCAATTGCGCAACGCCTTGCAGGCGTTGGCGCTATTGCCCGGCACCACCCTCGCGGCCGTATCGGCGTTCTATCAAAGTGACTCCCTGCTCCCAGGCCAGCCGCGCTACACCAATGCCGTTGCGGCCCTGGACAGCAGCCTGGCGCCACTGGAGCTGCTGGATGCGCTGCAAGCCATCGAGCATGACCAGGGCCGCGAACGCCTGGAACGCTGGGGGCCGCGCACGCTGGACCTGGACATCGTGCTGTTTGGCGATCGCCTGATCGACGAGCCCCGCCTGAAAGTGCCTCACTACCAGATGCACGTTCGACCGTTCGTGCTGTACCCATTGGCCGAATTGGCCCCTGCCGATCTGCAACTGCCGGATGGCCAGCGACTCAGCGCGCTGCTTGAAGCTTGCCCGTTTGTCGGCCTGGAACGCCTGCCTGATTGAATCCAGGAGCAGGCCCACCTTGCTCGCGAAATACGTCAAAACACCGCGTTTATCCAGGCACGGCGTATTGTCGTTAACGATCTTCGCGAGCAAGCTCGCTCCTACAATCGCATCAGTAACACAGGTAACACCCCGCTCGTAACAATGCGGTAACACATCCAATTGACTTCCCGTGTCCTCCTCACGACTATAGGCGTCCCGCCGCCGCCAACCCGGCGCTGAAGGGCGCAATCCAGGCCATATAAGCACTGCTTTCAAGACAGTGCGCCTGTATAAACGAAGACTCACGCGCGTTACTCGCTGTTTCCAAGCGCCTGAACGAGGACCCTTTTCATGCCAAGCATTACCCTGACCACCTTGCAGAGCCTCAAGCTCAAGGGTGAAAAAATCACCATGCTGACCTGCTACGACGCCACCTTCGCCCACGTCAGTTGCCAGGCCGGGGTCGAGGTGCTCCTGGTGGGCGACTCCCTGGGCATGGTTCTTCAAGGGAATGACAGCACCCTGCCGGTGACCACCGAGGAACTGGCCTACCACACCGCCAGCGTCAAGCGCGGTAACGACGGCGCGTTCATCATCGCCGACCTGCCATTCATGGCTTACGCCACCCCCGAGCAGACATTCCAGAACGCCGGCAAACTCATGCAAGCTGGCGCGCACATGGTCAAGATCGAGGGCGCCGTATGGCTCGCCGACTCGATTCGCCTGCTGGCTGAACGCGGAGTTCCGGTGTGTGTGCACATGGGCCTGACGCCGCAGTCGGTGAACATCCTCGGCGGCTACAAGGTTCAAGGCCGCAATGAAGCCCAGGCACGCCAGATGCGCGCCGATGCCATTGCCCTGGAACAGGCCGGCGCCGCGATGATCGTGCTGGAGTGCGTACCGAGCGAACTCGCCGCTGAAATCACCCAAGCCGTCAAAGTGCCGGTGATCGGCATTGGTGCCGGGTCCGCGACCGATGGTCAGGTACTGGTGGTGCACGACATGCTTGGCCTGTCCATAAGCGGCCATGTGCCCAAGTTCGTAAAGAACTTCATGGACGGCCAGGACAGCATTCAGGCAGCACTGAGCGCATACGTTCGCGAAGTCAAAGCGGTCACTTTCCCAGGCGCCGAACACGGGTTCTCTGCATGAACACTGTCAAGACCGTACGTGAACTGCGGGCCGCCGTGACCCACGCGCGCAGCGCCGGCAAGCGCATCGGCTTCGTGCCGACCATGGGGAACCTGCACAGCGGCCATGCCACCCTGGTCACCAAGGCGGCTCAGCAGTCGGACTTCGTGGTCGCGAGTATCTTCGTCAACCCGCTGCAATTTGGCGCCGGCGAAGATTTGGACAAATACCCTCGCACCCTCGCCGCCGACCAGGAAAAACTGCTGCAAGCCGGCTGCAACCTGCTGTTTGCACCGACCGTCGAGGAAATGTACCCAGGCGGCATGACGGGCCAGACCCGCGTCAGCGTCCCGCAGTTGTCCGAAGGCCTGTGCGGGGCCAGCCGCCCCGGGCACTTCGAAGGCGTGGCGACGGTGGTCAGCAAGCTGTTCAACATGGTCCAGCCGGACATGGCCGTATTTGGCCAGAAGGATTACCAGCAGTTGGCGGTGATCCGTGCCATGGTCCATGACCTGAACATGCCGATCCAGATCATCGGCGAGCCCACCGTGCGTGCCGAAGACGGCCTCGCGCTGTCTTCGCGCAACGGCTACCTCACCGAGGAGCAGCGTGCCATTGCCCCGGTGCTCTATCGCAGCCTCAGCCAGATTGCCGCGTCGATCAAAGCCGGTGACAAAGACTTCGCCACGTTGCGTGCCGAACAGGTGCAGCAGATCGAAGCTGCCGGCCTGCGCGTCGACTACCTTGAAGTGCGCCAGGGCGTGCATCTGCGTCCAGCCACGGCCGAGGACCGCGATGTGGTGATTCTGGTAGCCGCCTATCTGGGCGCCACTCGCCTCATCGACAACCTGCATTTGACCCTCAACTGAACACCTTCATTTGCCCTCCTCGCTGGGCCGGTATAAAAAAGTACCGGCTACAGCGCAGACAAAGCCAAGACATATCGACACGCTAGGTTTAATGTAATCGCCCTGCGCTCTTGGTTAGCGCTGTCCGGCATCGGCCGCTTGATCAAAGACAGGACGTTCCGGACTTTGAAGTGTCCTAAAGGCAGTCCCCGTAATAAAAAGGAAACCCGCAGCGATGGCGTACTACCGCACTCCTCATGACGTTACCGCTCTGCCCGCCTGGCAAGCGCTCAATCAACATCGCCAAGCCATGCAGGATTTCAGCATGCGCGAGGCATTCAATGCCGATCCCCAGCGCTTTTCCCAATTCACCTTGAGCAGCTGCGGGCTTTTCCTCGATTACTCGAAAAACCTCATCACCCGCGAAACCCGTGACCTGCTGGTGGGCCTGGCCAACGAAGTCGGCCTCAAGGACGCGATCAACTCGCTGTTCGCCGGTGAGCCGGTCAACTCGTCCGAAGGCCGACCTGCCCTGCACACCGCCCTGCGCCGCCCGGTGGGCGACAAATTGTCGGTCAACGGCGTGAACATCATGCCGGACGTGCACAAGGTGCTGAACCAGATCACGGACCTGGTCGGCCGCATCCACGACGGCCTTTGGCGGGGTTACACCGAGAAGCCGATTACCGACGTGGTGAACATCGGCATCGGTGGCTCGTTCCTCGGCCCGGAGCTGGTCTCCGAAGCGCTGTTGTCCTACGCCCATAAAGGCGTGCGCTGCCATTACCTGGCGAACATCGACGGCAGCGAGTTCCATGAGCTGACCATGAAACTGCGCGCCGAGACCACGCTGTTCATCGTCTCGTCGAAATCCTTCAACACCCTCGAAACCCTGAAAAACGCCCAGGCCGCCCGCGCCTGGTACCTGGCCCAGGGTGGCTCGGAAGCGGAGCTGTACCGCCACTTCATCGCCGTGTCGAGCAACAACGCAGCGGCGGTAGCTTTCGGTATCCGCGAAGAAAACATCTTCCCGATGTGGGACTGGGTCGGCGGCCGTTACTCGCTGTGGTCGGCCATCGGCTTGCCAATCGCCCTGGCCATCGGCATGTCCAATTTCAAGGAACTGCTGTCCGGTGCCTACACCATGGACCAGCACTTCCAGAACGCGCCATTCGAAGCCAACATGCCGGTACTGCTGGGCTTGCTGGGTGTGTGGTACGGCAACTTCTGGGGTGCGCAGAGCCATGCGATCCTGCCGTACGACCACTATCTGCGTAACATCACCAAGCACTTGCAACAGCTGGACATGGAATCCAACGGCAAGAGCGTGCGCCAGGACGGTACACCGGTGTCCACCGATACCGGCCCGGTGATCTGGGGTGGCGTAGGCTGCAACGGTCAACACGCTTACCACCAGTTGCTGCACCAAGGGACCCAACTGATCCCGGCCGACTTCATCGTGCCGATCGTCAGCTTCAACCCGGTGTCCGACCACCATCAGTGGCTGTACGCCAACTGCCTGTCCCAGAGCCAGGCATTGATGCTGGGCAAAACCCGCAGCGAAGCCGAAGCCGAACTGCGCGACAAGGGCCTCCCGGAAGCCGAAGTACAGAAACTGGCTCCGCACAAGGTGATCCCGGGCAACCGCCCAAGCAACACCCTCGTGGTTGAACGCATCAGCCCGCGCCGCCTGGGCGCCCTGGTGGCGATGTATGAACACAAAGTGTTCGTGCAGAGCGTGATCTGGGGCATCAACGCCTTCGACCAATGGGGCGTGGAGCTGGGTAAAGAGCTGGGCAAAGGCGTCTACAACCGCCTGACCGGCACCGAAGAGACCTCCGCCGAGGACGCTTCGACCCAGGGCCTGATCAACTACTTCCGTGGTCGTCACCGCGGCTGATAGCGGTAATACAGGGCCAACGTCCGCTTGGACGTTGGCCTTGAACCCTCCCCCCACAGGGCGCATCTTTATGACTTGTCGCAAAACAAGAATAAGGAGCGCTCATGTTCGATATCAGCCAGTATCCCAACGCCGATGCCGTCCGCCGGGCTGCGCAACTCAGTCAAGAGGACTACCAGCGCCTCTATCGTCAATCCATCGAGCAACCCGATGCCTTCTGGGCTGAACAAGCCAAGGGCTTTCTCGACTGGATCACCCCCTGGCATACCGTGCACAGCGCCGATATCCGCAGCGGCGCCGCCCAATGGTTCGCCGGCGGCCAACTGAACGTCAGTTACAACTGTATCGACCGTCACCTGGCACAACGTGCCGATCGACCGGCCTTCATCTGGGAAGGCGATGATCCTGCCCATGCTTGCAGCATTACCTACCGCCAACTCCACCAGAAGGTCAGCCGCCTGGCCAACGTACTGAAAAGCCGTGGCGTGAAGAAAGGCGACCGGGTGTGCATCTACATGCCGATGATTCCCGAGGCCGCCTACGCCATGCTGGCCTGCACGCGAATCGGGGCCGTGCACTCGGTAGTGTTTGGCGGGTTCTCGCCGGATGCCCTGCGCGACCGCATTCTCGACGCCGACTGCCGCACCGTGATAACCGCCGATGAAGGCGTACGCGGCGGCAAGCCGGTCGCACTGAAGAAGAATGTCGACAAAGCCCTGGCCAGTTGCCCGAACGTCAGCACGGTGCTGGTGGTACAACGCACGGGCGCTGCCGTGAACTGGAGCGAGGGCCGTGACCTTGCGTACCAGCAAGCCCTGGATACCGCCAACGAGCACTGCCCGCCCGAGCCGATGGATGCCGAAGACCCATTGTTCATCCTCTACACCTCCGGCAGCACCGGCAAACCCAAGGGCGTCCTGCACACCACCGGAGGCTACCTGCTGCAGGCGGCGATGACCTTCAAATACGTGCTCGATTACCGCGACGGCGAAGTGTTCTGGTGCACGGCCGACGTGGGCTGGGTCACCGGGCACAGTTACATCGTGTACGGTCCGCTGGCCAACGGCGCCACCTCGCTGATGTTCGAAGGCGTGCCGAGCTACCCCGACAGTTCGCGTTTCTGGCAGGTGATCGACAAACATCAAGTCAATATCTTCTATACCGCGCCCACCGCGCTGCGCGCCCTGATGCGTGAAGGCCACGGCCCGCTGGAGCACACCTCACGCGCCAGCCTGCGCCTGCTGGGCAGCGTCGGCGAGCCGATCAACCCGGAAGCCTGGGATTGGTATTTCAACGCGGTGGGCGAGCAGCGCTGCCCGATTGTAGATACCTGGTGGCAGACAGAAACCGGCGGCATCATGCTCAGCCCACTGGTCAGCGCTCAGCGCATCAAACCCGGCTGTGCGACCCGGCCAATGTTTGGCGTACAGCCCGTGCTGCTGGACGAGCACGGCAAGGAACTCAGCGGCGCCGGCAGCGGCATTCTCGCGATCAAAGCCAGCTGGCCGGGGCAGATCCGCAGCGTCTACGGCGACCCGCAGCGCATGATCGACACCTATTTCAAACCTTACCCCGGCTACTACTTCACCGGCGACGGCGCACGCCGCGATGAAGATGGCGACTATTGGATCACTGGGCGCATCGACGACGTGATCAATGTCTCCGGGCATCGTATCGGTACCGCCGAAGTGGAAAGCGCCCTGGTGCTGCATGACCAGGTGGCCGAGGCCGCAGTGGTGGGCTACCCCCATGATGTCAAAGGCCAGGGCATCTACGCGTTCGTTACGCCGATGAATGGCGTGGAACCCAGCGACGCCTTGAAGCAACACCTGCTGGACCTGGTAAGCCAGGAAATCGGCAGCTTTGCCAAGCCGGAACTGATCCAATGGGCGCCGGCCTTGCCGAAAACCCGCTCGGGCAAGATCATGCGACGCATATTGCGCAAGATCGCCTGCAACGAACTGGACAGCCTCGGTGATACCTCGACCCTGGCCGACCCCAGCGTCGTGGACGGCCTGATCGACAAACGCCTGAACCGATAGGAAACCCCGAGTCGCCATGGAATTTATCCGCAGCCGCATCGAAACCCAACTGATGAGCCTGACCGGCCTGTCGCTGGGCCAACTGGATCTGGAAAACCCCAAGGGCGATCCGGGCCTGTTCGGGCCGAACTCGGTAAGCTGGCAAGTGCATGGCGACTTCAGCAGCATGCTCATCGGCGGCATCAGTGCATTGATGCTGCAAGCCTTGCATCCCCTGGCGCTGGCCGGCGTGTGGGACCACTCGAATTTCCGCCAGGACATGCTCGGGCGCCTGCGCCGAACCTCGCAGTTTATTTCCGGCACCACCTTCGGCTCGCGTAAAGATGCCGAATGGCTGATCGAAAAAGTCCGCACCATTCACCTGCAAGTGGTCGGGCATGCCCCGGACGGGCGGCCCTATGCGGCCAGTGACCCGGAGCTGTTGACCTGGGTGCATGTGGCTGAGGTCAGCAACTTCCTGGCCGCGCACCTGCGTTATTGCAACCCGCATCTGTCGGGGCGTGATCAGGATCGTTACTACAGCGAAATCGCCTTGGTCGCCGAACGGCTGGGCGCCAGGCATGTGCCGCGTTCACGGCAGGACGTTTCGGATTATCTGGCACGCATCCGTCCGCAGTTGCTGTGCGACGAACGCAGCCGTGAAGTGCTGCGCCTGCTGCTCAACGCTCCCGCCCCAAGCACCCTGGCCAAACCCTTCGGCAGCCTGATGATGCAAGCCGGGATCGACCTGCTACCGGACTGGGCCAGTACCCTGCTTGAACAACACCAGAGCCCGCTGCAGCGTCAGATGATCCGCGCGGGGGTCAAGCGCAGCGCGCCGCTGCTGCGTTGGGCAATGCGCAATGGTTCGGTGCAACGCGCCCATCGACGGATGGGGCTGATGTAGGCCGGCGCCTATAGCTGTTAAACTCCGCGCCCACCTTTACCCCATTGACCCAGCACGCAAGGCGCGTTCCATGTATTCCCTGAATCAGGCGCTGCGCGCCGCCCTCGATCAACGCCAAGACCTGATCCATGAGCTGCACGCCCAAGGCACTGACTGCTACCGGTTGTTCCACGGCAGCCAGGAAGGCGCCGGCGGCCTGACCATCGACCGCTATGGCCCGCAATTGCTGGTGCAGAGTTTTCACCAGCCGTTGGAAACGGCCGAGTTGCTGGACATGCATCAACTGATCAATCAGTTCATGGGGTTGGAATTGCTGCTGGTGTACAACGACCGCTCCCGGGGCAATTCACGGATCGACCGCGAAGACACGGTGTATCGCGCCGAACCTGCGGCACTGGAAGACTTGGTCGGCCATGAGTGGGGCCTCAACTACCGCGTGCGCGGGCGCCATGCCGGGCAAGACCCGCTGCTGTTCCTCGACTTGCGCAATACCCGCGGTTGGGTCAAGGACCACAGCGCCGGCAAGAGCGTGCTGAACCTGTTCGCCTACACCTGCGGCGTGGGCTTGAGCGCCGCCGCCGGTGGCGCACGCGAGGTGTGCAACCTGGACTTCGCCGAGGGCAACCTGGCAGTCGGTCGTGAAAACGGCCTGCTGAACCCGCAGCTGCCGAGCATGCAGTTCGTGCAGTCCGATTACTTCCCGGCCATCCGCCAACTGGCGGGTTTGCCGATTACCCAGCGGCGTGGGCAAAAACTGCCGAGTTATCCACGCCTTGAGCCGCGCCAATATGACCTGGTATTGCTCGACCCACCGGCCTGGGCCAAGAGCGCATTCGGCACCGTCGACCTGTTGCGCGACTATCAAAGCCTGCTCAAGCCTGCACTGCTGGCCACCGCCGACAACGGCGTGCTGATCTGCTGCAATAACCTGGCAAAAGTCAGCATGGACGATTGGCGCGAGCAGGTGCTGCGCTGCGCCGAAAAAGCCGGCCGCCCGGTACGCGACTGGCAGATCATGACACCGGGGGCGGATTTTCCCTCACAGGACCAACAGCCACCGCTGAAGACCCTGATCCTACAACTGTAGGCCTTATCCCAATAGCCCCGGTTCTTCGGAACCGAAATCCCGTGCCATACTCCAAGGCACTCTCGTTCGATATAGATGCCGCCACCCATGCCCAAAGGATTGATTCGCGCCATCGGCGCCGTGTTGACTGCTCTTGCTCTGTACAGCTTGCTGGGCTTCCTGATTTTGCCGGGCATCGCCCTTCGGATCGCCAATCAACAGCTGGCCAATTACGCCACGGTGCCGGCACGCCTCGAGCGTCTCGAACTCAACCCGTTCAGCCTGGAAGTCACGGCATGGGGCCTGCAGATCGGCGAACCGGGCAAGGAACAGGTCGGTTTCGAACGCCTTTACGCCAACCTGCAGATCGACAGTCTCTGGACCCGCGCCCTGCACCTGGCCGACGTCCAGTTGGACAAGCCCAAGACCGAGTTGCTGTTCGACAAGTCCGGCCAACTGAACCTCGCGCAGTTGTTCAAACTGCCGCCGAGCGAACCCACTCCGGCCGACCCCAACGCCAAACCATTCCCTTTGCGCATCGACAGCATCAAGCTGGCGAGCGGTTATGTGCACTTCCAAGACCTGCGCCCCAGCGAGGCCATCGAGTTTCTCTACGACAAACTCGACTTCGAGCTGAAAAACCTCAGCACCTTGCCCGAAGACAACGCGGACATGACCTTGGTGGCCGCAGGGCCTCAAGGCGGGCAGATCGACTGGAAAGGCAACTTCAGCCTGGTACCGATCACGTCCGAGGGCACGCTGAAAGTCACCGATGGCAAGATGAAAGCCTGGTGGCCCTATGTCCGTGAAGCCTTGCCGCTGGTGCTGGAAGACGGCGTGCTGAACTTCAGCACCGAGTACACGTTCAGCCTGGCCAAGGAAACCGAACTGAAACTGACCAATACTGCGGCCAGCATCGCGCCCTTTGCGATCAAGGCCCCGGACGGACGCCCATTGGCACGCCTGGAGCGCCTGGACGTCAGCGAGACCACGGTAGACCTGGCCAAGCAGCAAGTGGTGGTTGGCAAGATCCGCAGTAACAAGCTGGAAACCTGGGCGGCCCGCGAGGCTGACGGGCAATTGGACTGGCAGAAACTGTTCGCCAGCCAACCGAGCAAACCGGCCAAGGCCCCGGAGCCGGCAGCCGCGCCGGCCACTGCCGACTCGCCAAAAGCTGAACCCGCAGCCCCAAGCAAACCCTGGCAAGTGCTGCTCAAGGACGTGCAACTGCGTAATTACCAGGTGCACCTGGCTGACCGCGCGGCCAAGCCTGCGGTAGCGCTGGAGCTGGGCCCGTTGAACGTCGACATGCAGAACTTCGACAGCCTCAACCAGAGTCCCTTTACCCTGAAGGTCGACAGCGGCCTGGGCAAGCAAGGCAAGATCCAGGCAACCGGCGAGGTCAACCTCAACCCGGTCAGCGCCAAGCTGAAAGTGAATACCCAGGACATCGACCTGCGGGTCGCCCAGGCCTATATCAGCCCATTCATTCGTTTGGAACTGCGCAGCGGCATGCTGGGCAGCAACCTGGATGTAAACCTCAAAAGCACCGCACCGCTGGCGTTGCAAGTTACCGGTCGCGCGCAAGTCGACCAGTTGCATACGCTGGACACCCTCAAGACCCGCGACTTCGTCAAATGGCAGCGCCTGATACTGGAAGGCGTGAACTATCAGCACGGCGAGAGCCTTTCAATCGACAAGGTCAACCTGCTGCAGCCGTATGCACGCTTCATGATCAACGATGACCGTACCACCAACATCGACGACCTGCTGATACCACAACCGGCCGACAGCGGCGCCAAGTCTGGTGCCAAACCTGCAGCAAGCAACGAGAAGCCGTTGGGCATTCATATCGGGCAAATTGCGATCAACGATGGCTCGGCCAACTTTGCCGACTTCAGCCTCACACCCAATTTCGCCACGGCCATTCAACAGCTCAACGGGCAGATCGGCACCATCGACAGTCGCCAGGCCAAACCGGCCAGTGTCGACATCAACGGCAAGGTCGATCGCTACGCGCCCGTGACCATCAAAGGCAGCGTGAACCCGTTTGATCCCATGGCGGCATTGGATATCGCCACCAGTTTCAAACGGGTCGAACTGACGACATTGACGCCCTACTCAGGCAAGTTCGCCGGTTTCCGCATCCGTAAGGGTCGCCTGAACCTGGACCTGCACTATGTGATTACCAAAGGCCAATTGAAGGCCGAAAACAAAGTGGTGGTTGAACAGCTGCAACTGGGCGAGAAAGTCGACAGTGCCGACGCCGTGGATTTGCCGATTCGCCTGGCGATCGCGTTGCTCAAAGACAGCGACGGCAAAATCTCTATCGAACTGCCGGTGAGCGGTGATTTGAACAACCCGCAATTCAGCGTAATGCCGATTGTGTGGCAGACCCTGCGCAACCTGGTGGTACGCGCGGCAACAGCACCATTCAAATTCATTGGTGGGCTGATCACCGGCAGCGGCTCGGAAGACCTCGGCAGTGTGTCCTTTGCCGCAGGTTCCAGTGAGTTGAGCAAAGATGCAGAAGGCGCCCTGAACACGTTGGCCAAGGCACTCAAAGAGCGCCCTAGCCTGCGCCTGGAAATCGAAGGCACGGCAGCGGCCAGCAGCGACGGCCCGTTCCTTGCCGCCGAGCGTCTGGAGCGTGAATACCAATACAACTACTACAAGATGCTGCAACGCCGTGGCGACAAAGTCCCGGCCCAAGCCTCGTTGCTGGTTGTACCGGAGAAGGAAAAAGCGCCTTTGCTGGAAGGCATCTACCGCACGCGCCTGAAACAACAACCACCAGCCGAATGGAAAGACCTGAGCAGCGATGAGCGTACCGCCAAGCTCAAAGACGGCGTGATCAAGTTCTGGAGCGCCAGTGATGTGCTGCTGCGCCAACTGGGGCAGGACCGGGCCAGCACCATCAAGGACTATCTGGTGGATAAGGCGAAACTGGAAGATGACCGGGTGTATTTCATTGATGCCAACCTGG
Organism: Pseudomonas sp. R19M; assembly: GCF_050312585.1. Lineage (NCBI taxonomy): Bacteria > Pseudomonadati > Pseudomonadota > Gammaproteobacteria > Pseudomonadales > Pseudomonadaceae > Pseudomonas > Pseudomonas sp. R19M. The sequence goes on along the minus strand of NZ_JBNPJV010000107.1, from coordinate 190,318 downwards.
GGCAGGCCGAGAAAGACGGCCGCGTAGTGACGCCGATGCATCTGGATGCCGAATAATCTCCCCAAATAGAACAGGCCCCGACACAAGTGTCGGGGCCTGTAATGACCACATCCGTGTGGTCGGTCGCATGAACCTCGGAGGTGCATTGAGTGGATATCTAACTCACGCGCCGCCGCCGCCTAGTTCAGACGATTCCTCAAGCGTTACTGAACGGTAAGACCATCAGCCGATACAGATTTAACGCCTTTGATTTTCTTGGTAATCGCTACTGCAGTCTCTTTCTGCGCTTGGGTCAGAGCGGCAGTGGACGACAGCGATACTACGCCGTGGTTGGTTTCGACTTTGATGTCGGTACCAGGAATACCTTTTTCGGTAACCAGGTCGGATTTAACTTTGGTAGTAATCCAGGTATCCGAGGTGCTGGTCTTGGCTTTGTCGATGTTGTCAGCTTTAACTGCGCCGCCTGCCAGCAGGCCATCAGCAGAAACAGCGGTTACACCTTTGATTTTCTTGGTAATGGCTACAGCGGTCGCTTTCTGCGAGTCCGAGATAGCGACTTCGGAGGACAGGGAAACCACGCCTTTGTTGGTTTCAACCTTGATATCCGAACCAGGAATACCTTTCTCGGTCAGCAGATCAGCTTTCACTTTGGTGGTGATCCAGGTGTCCGAAGTAGACTCTTTAGCCTTGGTCATTTCACCGGCCGCCAAAGTCATAGGGGCTTGGGAAGTCTGAGCAAAGGCTACGTTAGCACCCATGGCCAGGGTCAGAGCGGTAGCAGTAGCGAGAGCGAACTTCTTCATACGAGTAACTCCTGTTTTATTGAAAGTCTGCAGCGCATAAACCTTGATGCTGCAGTGTTAACAGGGTTATTGCAGGCAGTATGCCAATTCTTGATGCCAGATTAATTCTTTATAAAACAATAACTTATGAAATCAGGCTTTTTTCGAAATCGTGCAACTTGCATGAAGTCACTCAGGCCTGCATGCAAGTTGCGGGTTTCAGGATTTACTAAGCGCCTGATTTCCTGACCTTTTCCCACGCGCATAAAAAAGGACTCCTGAGAGTCCTTTTTTCAGCTTAGCGCTAAGGCTGGGTGGTTAAACGCCCGACGCCTTGGCTGCTGCTACGTCCTTGATGGACAGCTTGATACGGCCGCGGTTGTCCACGTCCAGTACCAGCACTTCCACTTCCTGGCCTTCTTTCAGAATGTCGGTCACTTTCTCGACACGAGCATCGCTCAGCATGGAGATGTGTACCAGACCGTCTTTGCCCGGCAGGATGTTGACGAATGCGCCGAAGTCGACGATGCGCTCAACTTTACCGACGTAGATCTTGCCGATCTCGGCCTCGGCGGTGATGCCCAGAACGCGCTGACGTGCAGCTTCAGCCGCTTCCTTGGTTTCGCCGAAGATCTTGATCGAGCCGTCGTCTTCGATGTCGATCGAAGCCTTGGTTTCTTCACAGATCGCACGAATAGTCGCGCCGCCTTTACCGATGACATCACGGATTTTGTCGGTGTCGATTTTCATCGCGATCATGGTCGGAGCGTTTTCCGACAGTTCGGTACGCGACTGACCAATGATCTGGTTCATCTGGCCGAGGATATTCAGGCGCGCTTCCAGGGCTTGGCCCAGGGCGATTTCCATGATCTCTTCGGTGATGCCTTTGATCTTGATGTCCATCTGCAACGCGGTCACACCTTTGGCGGTACCGGCTACTTTGAAGTCCATGTCGCCCAGGTGGTCTTCGTCACCCAGGATGTCGGTCAGGATGGCGAACTTCTCGCCTTCTTTGACCAGGCCCATGGCGATACCGGCAACCGGCGCCTTCATCGGCACACCAGCGTCCATCAATGCCAGGGAAGCACCGCAAACGGAAGCCATCGAGCTGGAACCGTTGGATTCAGTGATTTCCGACACAACACGGATGGTGTACGGGAACACGTCAGCAGCAGGCAGCATGGCCTGAACCGAACGGCGCGCCAGGCGGCCGTGACCGATTTCGCGACGACCAGCACCACCCATGCGACCGCACTCGCCCACCGAGAACGGAGGGAAGTTGTAGTGCAGCATGAACGGGTCTTTTTTCTCGCCTTCCAGGGTGTCCAGCAGCTGTGCGTCACGGGCAGTACCCAGAGTCGCGACTACCAGGGCCTGGGTTTCACCACGGGTGAACAGAGCCGAACCGTGGGTTTTAGGCAGAACGCCGACTTCGATGTTCAGCGGACGTACGGTGCGAGTGTCACGGCCGTCGATACGTGGCTTGCCGTTAACGATGTTTTCGCGAACGGTACGGTATTCGATTTCACCGAATGCAGCTTTGACGTCGCTGGCGGAAGGCTGGCCTTCTTCACCGGACAGCTTGGCCACAACCTGGTCCTTCAGTTCGCCCAGGCGAGCGTAACGGTCGGCCTTGACGGTGATGGTGTAGGCATCGGAGATCGCAGCACCGAACTCGGAGCGGATAGCGCTCAGCAGTTCAGTCGCTTCAGCTTGTGGAGCCCAGGTCCAGGTTGGCTTGGCAGCTTCGGCAGCCAGCTCGGTGACGGCCTTGATGACAGCCTGGAACTCGTCGTGGGCAAACAGTACAGCGCCCAGCATCTGGTCTTCGGTCAGCTCTTTGGCTTCCGATTCAACCATCAACACGGCTTCCGAAGTACCGGCAACGACCATGTCCAGGCTCGAAGCTTTCAGTTGTTCGTAAGTCGGGTTCAGCAGGTAGCCGGTGCTTTCGTGGAATGCAACGCGGGCAGCGCCGATCGGACCATCGAAAGGAATGCCGGAGATGGCCAGGGCCGCCGAGGTACCGATCATCGCAGCGATGTCCGGATCGGTCTTCTTGCTGGTGGAAACGACGGTGCAGACAACCTGCACTTCGTTCATGAAGCCTTCTGGGAACAGCGGACGGATCGGACGGTCGATCAGTCGGGAAGTCAGGGTTTCTTTCTCGGAAGGACGGCCTTCACGCTTGAAGAAACCGCCAGGAATCTTACCGGCAGCGTAAGTCTTTTCCTGGTAGTGAACGGACAGAGGGAAAAAGCCTTTGCTCGGGTCAGCGGTCTTGGCACCTACAACGGTCACCAATACGGTGACGTCGTCGTCAACGGTAACCAGCACTGCGCCGGAGGCTTGACGGGCGATACGGCCTGTCTCGAGGGTAACGGTCGACTGACCGAACTGGAATTTTTTGATAACCGGGTTCACGGTGTCCTACCTTCTTTGTGGCTCTTGGGGGAACGTGTCTTCTTGCGAAATTCTTGGGCAATGCCGGGAATCGGCCCGACTCTAGTCCAGGGTAAAACGTGTATCCAGATAAAACTTGAGGCTGGGAGCCTGCCATGGGCCAGCGGGAAACCCACTGGCACACGGCAGACAACCAACCTCTAGCGCAATCGCTTATTAGCGACGCAGACCCAGGCGACCGATCAGAGTCTGATAACGACCCAGATCCTTGCCTTTCAGGTAGTCCAGCAGCTTACGGCGCTGGTTTACCATGCGGATCAGACCACGACGGGAGTGGTGATCTTTACCGTTGGCCTTGAAGTGACCTTGCAGCTTGTTGATGTTGTGGGTCAGCAGTGCAACTTGCACTTCTGGCGAACCAGTGTCACCAACAGCTTGCTGATAGTCAGCTACGATTTGTGCTTTTTCTTGAACGTCGAGAGCCATGAGGCAATCCTTTTTTTCAGGAAACCACCCAAAGGTGATCTCAACAGGCCAGGGACAAATCCCTGTATCTAAAAATGAGAAGTGACCGTGCCTGTTAACAGCCACCCTCGTCCGGTCATTCTGACCGAATCAGTCGACGTGGCGCGATGCGCCCGTCTTCGCTCACTTCACCGATACCGATAAAGCGACCGTTATGATCCTGTACCCGCACCATACCGAACTTCGGAGCGTCCGGGGCACGTACCGGCTGGCCGTTGAGCCAGTAGAACGCGCTGTGCTCCGAAAAGTGCAGCAATGGCCAATCCTGCAAACCGCTGTCCGATGGCATGAGGAAGCGATCAACCGCTTCGTTGCCGCCTTCGGCGTGTACGGCTTCCAACTCCTCCAGCGTTACGGTCTGCGCCAGGCTGAAAGGTCCGGCCTGCGTGCGTCGCAGTTCTGCAACGTACGCGCCGCAACCGAGCTTTTCACCAATATCTTCCACCAGGGTACGGATATAGGTGCCTTTGCTGCAGTCCACCGCCAAACGAGCGGTATCGCCTTCGCAGGCGAGCAATTCCAAGCGGCTAATAGTAACAGAACGCGGTTCGCGCTCCACTACTTCACCGGCACGTGCCAACTTGTAAAGAGGCTGCCCATCACGCTTGAGCGCCGAGTACATCGGCGGTATCTGACTGATTTCCCCACGAAAAGCGGGTAAAGCGGCCTCGATATCAGCACGACCAACGGTCACGTCACGAACCTGCAAGACATCACCTTCGGCATCGGCCGTGGTGGTGGTCTTGCCCAGTTGCATCAGGGTTTCGTAACCCTTGTCGGAGTCGAGCAAGTATTGCGAGAACTTGGTGGCCTCGCCAAAGCACAACGGCAGCACGCCGGTGGCCAGGGGATCGAGGCTGCCGGTGTGCCCGGCCTTCTCGGCATTGAGCAGCCAGCGGACCTTCTGCAACGCGGCATTGGAAGTAAAGCCAATGGGCTTGTCGAGCAGAATGATGCCGCTGACGTTGCGACGGATACGTTTGACCTGAGCCACCCGCTTACTCCTTGGCGTCTTCAGGTGTGGACGAATGCTGGCTGTCTTCAGCCACGGCACGTTCGATCAGGGCCGACAGGTGCGCACCACGCACGACGCTTTCGTCGTAGTGGAAGTGCAACTGAGGAACGCTGCGCAGCTTCATTTCACGGGCCAACTGCATGCGCAGGAACCCTGCGGCGGAGTTGAGCACCTTGATGCTTTGCGCAATTTCTTCGCTGCTGTCTTGGCCCATCACGGTGATGAAGATCTTGGCGTGCCCGACGTCACGGCTCACTTCAACTGCGGTGATGGTAACCAGGCCAACGCGTGGGTCTTTGACTTCGCGACGGATCAGTTGGGCCAGCTCGCGCTGCATCTGATCGCCGATACGCTGGGTACGGCTGTATTCTTTTGCCATGTCTTGTTACCTGTTACTGCCACACGGTGAAACCCGTGGGGTCTGAAAGCGGCAAACGCCCGGCCTGACAAAAGCCAGACCGGGCGTTGCGTTTAGAGTCCGTACGCGGTGTTGGGCATCTGCATGCCCACACGCTGCGTGGCTCCTGAAGTGCGCGAGTTAGAGGCTGCGAGCAACCTGAACCTTCTCGAAGACTTCGATCTTGTCGCCAACCTTGACGTCGTTGTAGCTCTTGACGCCGATACCGCACTCCATGCCGGCACGTACTTCGGAAGCGTCATCCTTGAAGCGGCGCAGGGATTCCAGCTCCCCTTCGAAGATAACGATGTCTTCACGCAGTACACGGATCGGACGGTTACGGTACACGGTGCCTTCGACAACCATGCAGCCAGCGACCGCGCCGAATTTAGGCGAGCGGAACACATCACGCACTTCGGCGATACCCAGGATGTTCTCGCGGACGTCACTGCCAAGCATGCCGGTGAGGGCTTTCTTGACGTCTTCGATGATGTCGTAGATGACGTTGTAGTAACGCATGTCCAGGCCTTCCTGCTCGACGATCTTGCGAGCGCCGGCATCGGCACGCACGTTGAAGCCGAACAGTACAGCGTTGGAAGCCAGTGCCAGGTTGGCGTCGGACTCGGTGATACCACCGACACCGCCACCGACGACACGCACTTGCACTTCGTCGTTACCCAGGCCGTTCAAGGCGCCGTTCAACGCTTCGAGGGAACCACGTACGTCAGACTTGAGGACGATGTTAAGCGTCTTCTTCTCTTCCTGGCCCATGTTCTCGAAGATGTTTTCGAGCTTGCCGGCGTGAGCGCGAGCCAGTTTGACTTCGCGGAACTTGCCTTGACGGAACAGAGCCACTTCACGGGCTTTCTTCTCGTCGGCAACCACGCTCATCTCGTCGCCAGCGTCCGGAGTACCGTCCAAGCCGAGGATTTCGACCGGGATAGCCGGGCCGGCTTCCTTGATTGGCTTGCCGTTCTCGTCGAGCATGGCACGTACACGGCCGTAGTTCGAACCGACCAGCACCATGTCGCCTTGGCGCAGGGTACCGTCTTGAACCAGAACGGTGGCAACCGGGCCACGGCCCTTGTCGAGACGCGATTCAACCACCACACCACGGCCTGGGGCCGAAGGCGTAGCGGTCAGTTCCAGAACCTCGGCTTGCAACAGAACGGCTTCGAGCAGTTCGTCAACGCCAGTACCCATCTTCGCGGAAACTGGTACGAATGGAGTGTCGCCACCCCACTCTTCGGACGTCACGCCATGAACCGACAATTCGCTACGGATGCGATCGAGATCAGCGCCCGGCTTGTCGATTTTGTTCACGGCAACCACCAGTGGCACGCCAGCCGCCTGAGCGTGCTGAACAGCCTCGATGGTTTGTGGCATCACGCCGTCATCGGCTGCAACCACCAGGATCACGATGTCAGTCGCCTTGGCACCACGGGCACGCATCGCGGTAAACGCGGCGTGGCCAGGGGTGTCGAGGAAGGTCACCATGCCACGGTCGGTTTCAACGTGGTACGCACCGATGTGCTGGGTGATACCGCCGGCTTCGCCAGCAGCCACCTTGGCACGACGGATGTAGTCGAGCAGGGAAGTCTTACCGTGGTCAACGTGGCCCATTACGGTCACAACCGGCGCACGGGAAACCGCCTCACCTTCAAACTTCAGGGACTCGGCCAGGGAATCTTCCAGGGCAGTGTCGCTGACCAGGGTCACCTTGTGGCCCAGCTCTTCAGCAACCAGTTGGGCAGTTTCCTGATCCAGTACCTGGTTGATGGTGGCCGGAGTACCCAGCTTGAACATGAACTTGATGATTTCAGCAGCCTTGACCGACATCTGTTGGGCGAGATCGCCCACAGTGATGGTCTCGCCGATCTTCACTTCACGCACGACAGGGCCGGTTGGGCTCTGGAAACCGTGGGCGTTGCGTTTTTTCAGCTTGGCCTTGCCGCGGCCACCACGACGGAAGCCATCGCTTTCTTCGTCAGTGGTACGCGGGGCAACGCGTGGAGCAGGGGCTTTCTCTTTGACCGAAGCGCGATGTGGAGCGTTTTTACGCTCACCATCGCCGCCGCCACCGCGACGATTGTTATCGTCGGCACGTGGCTTGTCCGGACGACGAGGTTCGTCACGCTTGCGCTCTGCTGCAGGCGCAGGTGCAGCGGCAACCGGAGCGGTCTCACGTACAGCCTCAACAGGCGCGCTAGGTGCGGCAACCGCTTCGGCGGCAGGTTGCACAGCCGCAGGCTGGCGACGCGCTTCTTCTTCGGCGCGACGCTTGGCTTCTTCTTCAGCCTTCTGGCGAGCAGCATTTTCTACTGCGCGACGTTCTTCCAGCTCGCGTTTGCGCTCGGCTTCGATTTCTTCCGGGCTGCGCTGTACGAAGACTTTCTTCTTGCGTACTTCAACGCTGATGCTTTTGCTACCAGCAACACGCAAGGTGCTGGTGGTTTTGCGCTGCAATGTAATCTTGCGCGGTTCTTCCACTTTCGCCTTGTGGCTGCTCTTCAAGTGAGTCAGCAAAGACTGCTTCTCACTGTCGCTCACACCTTCATCGGCGGCGGTGTGCGGCAGACCTGCCTCACGCATCTGCTGCAACAGGCGCTCTACCGGTGTTTTGACCTCATCGGCCAGTTGTTTCACCGTGACTTGCGTCATGCACTTCTCTCCTCAGGCCGCGCCTATTACTCGAACCAATGGGCTCGGGCGGCCATGATCAACTTGCCGGCACGATCATCGTCAATGCCGTCGATGTCGAGCAGATCGTCAATAGACTGCTCGGCCAGGTCTTCGCGGGTAATTACGCCGCGCACCGCCAGTTCCATCGCCAAATCCTTGTCCATACCCTCAAGCGAGAGCAGGTCTTCGGCCGGATGGGCGTCTGCCAGCTTTTCCTCAGTAGCGATGGCTTTAGTCAACAAACGATCCTTGGCCCGAGCGCGAAGCTCGTTGACGATGTCCTCGTCAAAGCCGTCGATGTTGAGCATTTCTTCCAACGGTACGTAGGCAATCTCTTCCAGGCTGGTGAAACCTTCATCTACCAGCACCTGAGCCAGTTCTTCATCGACTTCAAGCTCTTCGATGAAGTTGCGCAGGATGTCACCGGTTTCAGCTTGCTGCTTAGCCTGGATGTCCGATTCGGTCATCACGTTCAGGGTCCAACCGGTCAGTTGGCTCGCCAGACGCACGTTCTGACCACCACGACCAATGGCCTGAGCCAGATTGTCTGCGCCGACAGCGATGTCCATTGCATGGGCATCTTCGTCAACGATAATTGCCGCCACTTCAGCCGGCGACATGGCATTGATCACGAACTGCGCCGGGTTATCGTCCCACAGAACGATATCCACACGCTCACCGCCCAATTCGCCCGACACTGCCTGGACACGCGAACCGCGCATACCAATGCAAGCGCCTTGCGGGTCGATGCGTTTGTCCTTGGAACGGACCGCGATCTTGGCGCGCGAACCCGGGTCTCGGGACGCAGCCATGACTTCGATCAGGCCTTCGGCAATTTCCGGCACTTCGATACGGAACAGCTCGATCAGCATTTCCGGCGCGGTACGCGACAGGATCAACTGAGGGCCGCGGTTCTCGGTGCGGATTTCCTTGAGCAGCGCACGCAGACGCACGCCGACACGGAAGGTTTCGCGAGAGATGATGTCTTCGCGGGCCAGCAACGCTTCGGCGTTGTTGCCCAGGTCAACGATCACGTTGTCACGAGTCACTTTTTTCACGGTGCCGGAGATGATTTCACCCAGGCGCTCGCGATAAGCGTCAACGACTTGAGCGCGCTCGGCTTCGCGAACCTTCTGCACGATGACCTGCTTGGCGGTCTGTGCAGCAATACGGCCGAATTCGATCGATTCGATCTTTTCTTCGACGACATCACCGACCTTGGCACCAGGATGCGTTTCGGCAACCTTGCTTGGCCAGGTTTCGATGGCCGGATCATCAAGATCGGCCTCTTCGACGACCGTCCAACGACGGAAAGTCTCATAGGCACCGGTGTGGCGGTTGATTTCCACACGCAGATCAACTTCGTCTTCAAAACGCTTTTTGGTCGCAGTGGCCAGGGCCAGCTCCAGCGCTTCAAAAATCACGTTTGCCGGTACGCCCTTTTCATTGGATACCGACTCAACAACCAGCAGTACTTCTTTGCTCATCGTACGCCTCGCCTTTCGCAAGCCATTGGATCCGCGGGATCCGCGTCTCAGTCAAAACTGGGAATAATGTTGGCCTTGTCGATCATATCGATCGGCAACAGGAACTCATGGTCTTCTACCTGCACCACGACATCCTGCTCTTCTACACCGCGCAGAAGGCCCTGAAAGTTGCGTCGCCCTTCAAAGGGAGATCGCAGCCTGATCTTCACTTGTTCACCGGCAAATTTTGCAAACTGCTCAATAGTGAACAGTGGGCGTTCCATGCCTGGCGAGGAAACTTCGAGGGTGTATTCAACGGAGATCGGATCTTCAACATCCAGCACACCGCTGAGCTGACGGCTGACAATGGCACAATCGTCCACCAGCACGCCGCCCTCTTTATCGATATAAACGCGCAACATTGAGTGGCGACCTTGAGCCGAAAACTCAATACCCCAGCATTCATAGCCTAGGGCCACGACCACCGGGGCCAACAAGGCCTGCAACTCTTCTAGCTTGCTCGACACCTGAACCCCCTCGTGCATGTATGTGCATGCTGTGCAAAATAAAAAAATGGGCGAAACGCCCATCCTTGAAACGCCGTCGAACAGCGGCGTTGAAAGTGTCCAGCTAACAAAAAGCCCCTTAAAAGGGGCTCCGCTAAAACTGGTTGCGGGGGCCGGATTTGAACCGACGACCTTCGGGTTATGAGCCCGACGAGCTACCAGACTGCTCCACCCCGCGACAAAGCTGGGGCGGAAGTATACGACCGATCCCTTACAGGGTCAATGTAACCTTCCACCTACAAGAAAGCCCGCAACAGCGGGCTCTCCTGATAATTGGTACCGAGAAGGGGACTCGAACCCCTACACCCTATGGGCACAACCACCTCAAGGTTGCGTGTCTACCAATTCCACCACCTCGGCAATACAGCGTTTACAACCCTTCTTACTTCTGCTCTTGAGCTGGAGGTACGTCAGTCGCTGGAGTAGCCGACTTTTGCTCTTGAAGCACCGGGACATCATCAGAAGCCGGTTTTGCTTTTGGTACTTCCAACACTGCCGGATTTGGGAGACCTACTTGAGTCAGCACATGAGCTTTCTCTTTAGCAAAGTAACCTAACCCTAAGCTGGTTATGAAGAAACCTGCGGCAAGTATAGCAGTAAACTTACTAAGAAAGGTAGAGGAACCTTGGCTTCCGAACACAGTATTTGAAGCACCTGCACCGAAAGACGCACCAGCATCCGCACCTTTACCCTGTTGCAACAAAACCAGGGCAACTACGCCCAGGGCAGCCAACAGATGAAAAACGACTACGACTGTTTCCAGCATTTTTTCAGTTTCCCGCGGCGCGACAAATCGCACCGAACTCATCTGCATTCAGGGAAGCTCCACCAATGAGCCCCCCATCGATATCCGGCATGCCGAACAGTTCGACCGCATTGGCCGCCTTCACGCTGCCGCCGTATAGAAGACGCACACCTTGTGCAACTTCAGAATTCTCTGCCGCCAACTGTGCGCGAATGGCTGCGTGCACATCCTGCGCTTGTTGCGGCGTAGCAGTCAGCCCGGTGCCAATGGCCCAGACCGGCTCGTAAGCAATTACCGCCTTTGCAAATGCACCAACACCCAGCTCCTCGATGATGCTGCCCAGCTGACGCGAGACAACCTCAAGAGTCTTGCCCGATTCGCGCTGCTCAAGGGTCTCCCCTATGCACAACACCGGAACCAAGCCACAAGCCTGTGCGGCGGCGAACTTGCGATTGAGTGTCCCATCACGCTCGCCCATCATCTGACGACGCTCGGAGTGCCCGACAAGCACATAGGAACAACCCGCATCAACCAGCTGACTCGGCGATATCTCGCCGGTCAACGCACCTTGCATGGGCTCCACCGCAGAGTTCTGCGCGCCGACCTGAATCGACTTGCCCTTCAAGCCTTCAATCACTTGATTGATATGCAAGCAAGGCGGGAAAACCGCAACATCAACACCGCTAGGCAAGGCCAGGTGACGAAGGCCATTGATCAGCTCAGCGACACTGGCGCGGGTACCGTGCATCTTCCAGTTACCAGCTACCATAGTGCGACGCATGCTGTACCCCGTCGGTCAAAGTGGGCGCAGATGTTACCCAACCACACCCTCACTGGCAAGCCGAATTCAGCCGCAAACTTCAGTTACCAGTTTTGCCAGGTCTTCGGCATGGCCGCGGACCTGATTTTCATCGTCACCCTCGACCATAACGCGCACCAGAGGCTCTGTGCCGGACTTACGCAGCAGCACACGGCCACGCCCCGCCATCGCCAGGGTCACGCGCTCGCAAGCCTCCTTGACAGAAGGGTGTTCGATTGGGTTTTCACCCCCAGCGAAACGCACATTGAGCAAAACCTGCGGGCACTTGCGCAGAGCCTGACGCGCTTGAGCCAGGCTCTCATCACGACGGCGCAGGGACAGCAAAACCTGCAAGGCCGCAATAATCGCATCACCCGTGGTGGTGTGATGGAAGCAGACCACGTGCCCGGAGTTCTCACCACCCACCTGCCAGTTGCGCTCAAGCAACTCGGCGATGACATAGCGATCCCCCACGTTGGCCCGCACGAAGGGAATTCCCAGATCCGCCAGTGCCAATTCCAAGCCAAGGTTGCTCATCAGCGTACCGACGACCCCCCCTTGCAGCTTATTACGCTCATGCAGGTCGCGAGCAATGATGAACAACAGGTCATCACCATCGACCACCGCACCGGTGTGGTCCACCATCAGAACCCGGTCGCCATCACCGTCAAAAGCGATCCCCAGGTCAGCATGCTCCGCAAGAACTGCGGCCTGCAGCTGTCCCATGTGGGTGGAGCCACAGTTTTCATTGATGTTCAAACCGTTGGGCTGGGCCGACAGCACCGTCACATCAGCGCCCAACTCCTTGAACACGCTTGGCGCTACCTTATAGGTAGCCCCATGAGCGCAGTCCACAACAATCTTCAGCCCAGCGAAATTGGTACTGGTGGGTACGCTGCTCTTGCAAAACTCGATGTAACGGCCGGAGGCGTCGTTGATACGCGATACCTTACCCAGCTTGCTGGATTCGACCACCGTCATTGGCGCGTCCAGCAACTCTTCAATCATCAACTCGATCTCGTCCGGCAGCTTCGTGCCCTGCCCCGAGAAAAACTTGATGCCATTGTCATCATGAGGATTGTGCGAGGCGCTGATCACGATACCGGCTTCAGCGTGAAATGTACGCGTCAGGTAAGCGATTGCCGGTGTCGGCATAGGCCCCAGCAACATCACATCGGCACCTGCGGCGGACAAACCGGCCTCCAGTGCAGACTCAAACATGTAGCCCGAAATACGGGTGTCCTTGCCTACCAAGATGCGGCACGCGCCCATGCTACGGAACGCCATACCTGCCGCCCAACCTAGCTTCAGCATAAAGTCAGGAGTAATAGGGAATTCGCCGACACGACCACGAATGCCGTCGGTGCCAAAATACTTTTTAGTCATAAATACTCCATCATTCTTATTTGGCGGACTCTACAGCCTCGATCATGCGCACCACATCGACAGTCTCTGCGACGTCATGCACACGCAAAATACGCGCGCCCTTGGCCACTGCGAGCGCTGCAAGCGCAAGACCGCCATATAGCCGCTCGCCCACCGGGCGATTCAAGGCCAGCCCTATCATGCTCTTACGCGAAACACCGACCAACAAAGGCCGACCCAGCACATGCAAGGATTCCATGTGCTTAAACAGACTCAAATTGTGCTGTAACGTTTTGGCAAAACCAAAACCGGGGTCAAGGATGATCTTCTCGGCTGCAATGCCCACAGTGGCACATTGAGCAATACGCTCAGCAAGAAACCCACTGACCTCACCGACCAAGTCATTGTAATGAGGACTGTCCTGCATATTGCCGGGCTCCCCCAGCATATGCATCAAGCAGACCGGCAAACCGGTCGCCGCTGCCGCATCCAGTGCGCCATCCCGCTGAAGAGATCGCACATCATTGATCAGCCCCGCCCCTAAACGCGCCGTTTCGCGCATCACAGCCGGGGTCGATGTATCGACCGAGATGATCACATCCAGCTCACGTGCAATACGCTCGACGATCGGCGCCACCCGCTCCAACTCCTCCAATGGAGAAACCACGCGAGCACCAGGCCGAGTCGACTCACCGCCGACATCGATCAGCGTCGCCCCCGCAACCACCATTGCCTCAGCGTGACGCAATGCAGCATCCGACTGGCAGAAGCGGCCGCCATCGGAAAAGGAGTCGGGGGTTACGTTAAGAATACCCATCACATGAGTATGGGCCAAATCAAGAACCCGGCTGCCGCAAGGCAACCGGGTGGTAGAGGACAACGCAGAAGTCATTTCAAACCTTAGTGGTCAGCTGCCGGGCCGCCGATCGGGGTTTCAGGGCGCTCATTCTGTACCACTGGCGGGGTGCCCGAGGTACCCGAACCACCCTCCCAATCACGAGGCTCACGCGGTGCGCGCCCGGCCATGATGTCGTCGATCTGGTCGGCATCAATGGTTTCATACTTCATCAGCGCATCAGCCATCGCATCCAGCTTGTCGCGATTGTCGGTCAGGATCTGCTTGGCCGTGCCATAGCACTGGTCGATGATGCTGCGCACTTCGGAGTCGATCAGCTTGGCTGTCTCGCCGGAGAAGCTGGCATTCTGACCACCACCGCCACGTCCCAGGAACACTTCGCCTTCTTCCTCGGCGTACATCAATGGGCCGAGTTTTTCCGACAAGCCCCACTTGGTCACCATGTTCCGCGCAATCTGGCTGGCACGCATGATGTCGTTGGAGGCGCCGGTGGTTACACCATCGAAACCAAGGGTCATTTCCTCAGCGATCCGACCACCGTACAGCGAGCAGATCTGGCTGATCAACGCACGCTTGGAGAGGCTGTAACGATCCTCTTCCGGCAGGAACATGGTGACACCCAGCGCTCGGCCACGAGGAATGATCGATACCTTGTAGACCGGGTCGTGCTCAGGCACAACGCGACCGACAATGGCGTGACCGGCTTCGTGATAGGCCGTGTTCTGCTTCTCTTTTTCGGACATGACCATGGTTTTGCGCTCTGCGCCCATCATGATCTTGTCTTTCGCCAGTTCGAACTCTTTCATTTCGACGATGCGCTTGCCGGTACGAGCCGCGAACAACGACGCCTCGTTCACCAGGTTGGCCAAGTCAGCACCGGAGAAGCCTGGAGTACCACGGGCAATCACCGCCGGAGCGACGTCATCGCCCATCGGTACTTTGCGCATGTGCACTTTAAGGATCTGCTCGCGGCCACGGATATCCGGCAGACCGACGACAACCTGACGGTCGAAACGCCCCGGACGCAACAGCGCAGGGTCCAGCACGTCCGGACGGTTGGTCGCGGCAATGACGATGATGCCGTCATTCATCTCAAAGCCATCCATCTCAACCAGCAACTGGTTGAGTGTCTGCTCACGCTCATCATGACCGCCGCCCATGCCGGCACCACGATGGCGACCAACGGCGTCGATTTCGTCGATAAAGATGATGCATGGCGCGTGCTTCTTAGCCTGCTCGAACATATCGCGAACACGGCTGGCACCGACACCGACGAACATTTCGACGAAGTCGGAACCGGAAATGGTGAAGAACGGCACCTTCGCCTCGCCGGCAATCGCCTTGGCGAGCAAGGTTTTACCGGTACCTGGAGGACCTACCATCAGCACGCCACGAGGGATGCGACCACCCAGGCGCTGGAACTTGCCCGGATCACGCAGGAACTCGACCAGCTCACCGACTTCTTCCTTGGCTTCATCGCAACCGGCAACGTCAGCCAGCGTGGTTTTCACTTGGTCCTCGGAGAGCAGGCGCGCCTTGCTCTTGCCGAAGCTCATCGGCCCGCCCTTGCCTCCCGCGCCACCTTGCATCTGGCGCATGAAGAACATGAACACGGCGATAATCACCAGGATCGGGAAGCTCGCCACCAGGAGTTGAGTCCAGATGCTCTGCTGTTCAGGCTGCTTGCCTTCGACAACCACGTGGTTATCCACCAGGTCGCCGATCAGACCGTTATCCTGAATGGCCGGACGAATGGTCTTGAAGCTGTCGCCATCGTTGCGCTTGCCGGTGATCACGTAGCCATCAACCGCCACGCGCTCGACCTTGCCATCCTTAACTTGCTGGATGAAGTCGGAATAGTTGAGGGTCTGCGGCTCGTTAGGGCTGGAGAAGTTGTTCATCACCGTCACCAGGACAGCCGCGATGATCAACCACAGGATCAGATTCTTTGCCATATCGTTCAATTAACTACCCTCTGAAGCAAGCTCCGCTACTGGCGCGCGCTTCGCATGATATTCACCGGCCTAACTTACTACATTACCTACAACTCTGGCAGGCGCCGTCTGTAACCCTTTGTGAAACTTTGACTACACAATATTCGTAAAGCTTCGTGACGAAAGCGATATAAAAAAACCTATCGGCTCTCTTAAAAACCTCAAAGACGCTCATCACTGGCGGCGCCTTCGATACCGCGGAACCCCCGCGCCAACAGATACTGCTCGCGAGATCGGTCCCGGGAGGAGTCTGGTTTGCGCATCTGCACCTTGTCGAACAGCTTGCGGATGTTCTTGTGGTACTCGTCGAAACCTTCACCCTGGAAAACCTTGACCAGGAAATCACCACCCGGACGCAATACCCGCCCCGCCAGGTCCAGTGCCAACTCGCAGAGAAACATGGCTCGCGGCATATCAACAGCCGGTAATCCACTCATATTGGGGGCCATGTCGGAAATCACAAGGTCTACCTGCGAATTTCCCACAGCCTCCAATATCTCGGCCAGCACGGCATCCTGGGTAAAGTCGCCATGCACGAAGGTCACATCCGGGATGCTGTCCATCTCAAGGATGTCGGAAGCGATCAACCGGCCTTGCCCACCAATCAGACGACTGGCCACCTGGGACCAGCCACCCGGGGCAGCCCCGAGGTCGATCACGCTCATGCCGGGGCGAAACAATTTGTCCTTGTCCTGGAGCTCCAGCAGCTTGTAACTGGCCCGGGAACGATAGCCATCCTTTTGCGCCTTTTTGACGTAAGGATCGTTGAAATGCTCTTGCAGCCACTTAAGGCTAGTTTTGGAACGGGCCACGGGCCACCTCGAAAAATAAAACGGGTCGTGATTAACTGGGCGGTCCCGGACTCGCTCGGGTAAACTGGCCGCCGCTTTTTTACAAGATCAGACGCAGGGGTCAGATTATGCCGCTCACTCAAGAGCAGAAGAAACAGTACAAATCCATTGGCCACCATCTGAAACCAGTTCTGATTGTGGCAGACAACGGTTTGACTGAAGGTGTGTTAGCCGAATTTGAACGCGCACTGAACGATCATGAACTGATCAAAATCAAGGTCAACATCCTTGATCGCGAAGCACGCCTGGCCGCCATTGCAGAACTGTGCAAGGTCGGTAAAGCGGACCTGGTTCAGGTCATCGGCAAGATGGCGCTGCTGTATCGCAAGAATTTCAGCGTCAACAAGCAATTGTCGAACGTTCATCGCTTCAAGTAACAAGGGTCACGGGCGCGCTTCGCGCGCCCCGCCACTCCACCCTGGCGCCGGCTGTAAAACCAGCACCAACCCGCAGAACCCTAGCACAAGATAGCTGAATAGCTGCCAGCGCAACGCTTCCGGCAACCATACATGCACCACGCAAAACATTGCGCATGCATACAGCGCCACCAACAGTAGTTGGCCGCGAATATCCCGCCATAAACTCCCCAAGCCTTCGGCCTTGATCAGCACCAGCACCTGGAGCGTCACGCACGCCGCCGCAAAATCCACCAGCAGCGCACTGAGCAATCCGTCGATCTCATCGATCAGCAACGGCGCCAGGCCAATCAGGCCCAGCACCGGTAACACGCCAACATGAAACAGCCACAGGCCACCCACCCAAAGCATCTGGGCGAGCTGCCAAAGCATGGCGCCCACACTAAATGGGCGCCGTCTTTCAGATGTGACGAACTTCAACAATCTCGTACTCGATCACGCCACTTGGCGTTTTCACAGCCACCACATCACCCTCTTCCTTGGCAATCAAGGCACGGGCAATCGGCGAACCTACAGAGATCTTGCCCTGCTTGATGTCAGCTTCGTCCTCACCCACGATGTGGTAAGTCACGCTTTCATCGGTCTCGACGTTGGCGATTTCAACGGTGGTGCCGAAGATCACCTTACCCGTATGGGGAATGGTCGTCACATCGATAACCACCGAGTTCTGAAGACGGCCTTCGATATCGCGAATACGCGCCTCGACCATACCCTGCTGCTCACGAGCAGCGTGGTATTCGGCGTTCTCTTTCAAGTCACCCAGCTCACGGGCCGTACCGATGTCCTGGCTCAGCTTCGGACGGACGACCTTGGTCAGATGGGCGTGCTCCTCTTCCAGGGCCTTGAAACCCTGGACAGTCATGGGGTATTTGGTCATGCCTTCAATCCTGCGTGTAGATCCTGCAAGCGACGCACGGTCTTTTCCGGACCGAACTTGAGCGCTTCGCAGATGGCTTCGCCAGCAGCAATAGTCGTGGTGCAGTAGATCTTGTGCTGCAAGGCGTTACGACGGATGGAGTAAGAGTCCGCGATCGACTGGCGACCTTCGGTGGTGTTGATGATCAGAGTGACTTCGTCATTCTTGATCATGTCGACTACGTGCGGACGGCCTTCCGTCACCTTGTTCACGCGACGCACTTTCAGGCCCGCAGCCTCGATCAGCTTGGCGGTCCCGGCAGTGGCCACGACTTCGAAGCCCAAGTTGATCAGATCACGGGCCACGCCTGCAACCAGTGGCTTGTCATCATCACGCACGCTGATAAACGCAGTACCGCCGGTCGGCAGCACTTCGCTGGCACCCATCTGGGCCTTGGCGAACGCCTCACCGAAGGTATCGCCCACACCCATCACTTCACCGGTGGACTTCATCTCTGGGCCCAGGATCGGGTCCACACCAGGGAATTTGGCGAATGGGAACACCGCCTCTTTCACGCTGTAGAAGTTCGGAATGATTTCCTGGGTGAAGCCGATTTCCTTCAGGGTCTTACCCGCCATCACGCGGGCAGCGATCATGGCCAGAGACACACCGATGCACTTGGAAACAAACGGTACGGTACGCGAAGCACGCGGGTTGACTTCGATGACGTAGATGTCCTCGCCTTGCAGCGCCAACTGTACGTTCATCAAGCCGACTACACCCAGCTCCAGGGCCATTTTCTTGACCTGTTCACGCATCACGTCCTGGATGTGTACCGGCAGCGAATAAGGCGGCAGCGAGCAAGCGGAGTCACCGGAGTGAACACCAGCCTGTTCGATGTGCTGCATGATCGCGCCGATCACCACGTCGGTGCCGTCGCAAACAGCGTCCACGTCCATTTCGATGGCGCAGTTGAGGAAGTGGTCCAGCAGCACCGGGCTGTCGTTGGACACTTTCACCGCATCACGCAGGTAACGCTTGAGTTCTTCTTCTTCGTAGACGATTTCCATCGCACGACCGCCCAATACGTAGGACGGACGCACCACCAGCGGGTAGCCGATCTTGCTGGCTGCACGGATCGCTTCGTCTTCGCTGCGCACAGTAGCGTTGGGTGGCTGACGCAGGTTCAGGCGCTCAACCATCTGCTGGAAGCGCTCACGGTCTTCAGCGCGGTCGATGGCATCAGGGCTGGTACCGATGATCGGCACGCCGGCAGCTTCCAGGGCACGCGCCAGCTTCAGCGGGGTTTGGCCGCCGTACTGGACGATCACGCCTTTAGGCTTCTCGACGCGCACGATTTCCAGCACGTCTTCCAGGGTCACTGGCTCGAAGTACAGGCGATCGGAGGTGTCGTAGTCGGTGGAAACGGTTTCCGGGTTGCAGTTGACCATGATGGTTTCGTAACCGTCTTCGCGCAGAGCGAGGGCGGCGTGCACGCAGCAGTAGTCGAACTCGATACCCTGGCCGATACGGTTCGGACCACCACCCAGGATCATGATCTTGTCGCGGCCCGACGGCGCGGCTTCGCACTCTTCCTCGTAGGTGGAGTACAGGTAGGCGGTGTCGGTGGAGAACTCGGCAGCACAGGTGTCAACGCGCTTGTAGACCGGGAAGATCTCCAGCTTGTGACGATGAGTGCGCAGGTTTTTCTCGGTCACACCCAGCAATTTGGCCAGGCGCTGGTCGGAGAAGCCCTTGCGCTTGAGGCGGAACATCATGTCGCGGTCGATGCTGGCCAGGCCCAAGGTCTTGACCTTCTCTTCTTCCTTGATCAGATCTTCAATCTGGACCAGGAACCAAGGGTCGATCATGTTCATGCCGAAGATGTCTTCAACGGTCATGCCGGCACGGAAGGCGTCAGCCACGTACCAGATACGCTCGGCGCCCGGCACGGTCAGCTCGCGCTTGAGCACGCTCATGCTTTCCGGGCTGGCCAGGTCGAGCTTCTCGTCCAGGCCGCAAACGCCCACTTCCAGGCCGCGCAGGGCTTTCTGCAGGGATTCCTGGAAGGTACGGCCGATGGCCATGACTTCACCCACAGACTTCATCTGAGTGGTCAGGCGCGCGTCGGCCTTGGCGAATTTTTCGAAAGCAAAACGTGGCAGCTTGGTCACGACGTAGTCGATGGACGGCTCGAAAGACGCCGGGGTCTTGCCGCCGGTGATGTCGTTCGACAACTCGTCCAGGGTGTAACCCACAGCCAGCTTGGCCGCGACCTTGGCAATCGGGAAGCCGGTGGCTTTCGAAGCCAGGGCCGACGAACGCGATACACGCGGGTTCATTTCGATCACAACCATGCGGCCGGTGTTCGGGCAGATACCGAACTGTACGTTGGAACCACCGGTTTCCACGCCGATCTCGCGCAGTACCGCCAGGGAGGCGTTACGCAGGATCTGGTATTCCTTGTCGGTCAGGGTCTGTGCCGGAGCCACGGTGATCGAGTCACCGGTGTGCACGCCCATCGGGTCGAAGTTTTCGATAGAGCAGACGATGATGCAGTTGTCCTTTTTATCGCGGACAACCTCCATCTCGTACTCTTTCCAACCGATCAGGGATTCATCGATCAGCAGCTCTTTGGTCGGCGACAGGTCCAGACCACGGGCGCAGATTTCTTCGAACTCTTCACGGTTGTAGGCGATACCGCCACCGGTGCCACCCATGGTGAAGGATGGACGGATGATGCACGGGAAACCCAGGGTCTCGAGGACCGCATTGGCTTCTTCCATGCTGTGGGCGATACCCGAACGCGGGCATGCCAGGCCGATGGACTTCATGGCCTTGTCGAAACGCGAACGGTCTTCAGCTTTGTCGATGGTGTCGGCATTGGCACCGATCATCTCTACGCCGAATTTCTCCAGGACGCCTTCGCGCTCCAGGTCCAGGGCGCAGTTCAGAGCAGTCTGGCCGCCCATGGTCGGCAACAGTGCGTCCGGACGCTCCTTCTCGATGATTTTGGCAACGGTCTGCCACTTGATCGGCTCGATGTAGGTAGCGTCGGCCATGGCCGGGTCGGTCATGATGGTGGCCGGGTTGGAGTTTACCAGGATGACGCGGTAACCCTCTTCGCGCAGTGCTTTACAAGCCTGGGCGCCGGAGTAGTCGAATTCGCAGGCCTGGCCGATCACGATCGGGCCGGCGCCGAGAATCAGGATGCTTTTTATGTCTGTACGTTTTGGCATGGGTTTGTCACTCAAATCCGCAGGTCAGTCGGCAAGCCGTCTTGAACAATCTTTGAAGCGCCTGCGGGGGCCGCCGAGGTCCGGGGCCGCCCGCAAGCCGCTCAGTCAGCGTCGCTTGGCCATCTCATTGATGAAACGGTCGAACAGCGGCGCGACGTCGTTCGGGCCCGGGCTGGCCTCAGGGTGGCCCTGGAAGCTGAACGCGCTCTTGTCGGTGCGCTCGATACCCTGCAGGGAACCGTCGAACAGCGACTTGTGAATAGCGCGGACATTGCTCGGCAAGGTTGCTTCATCCACCGCGAAACCGTGGTTCTGGCTGGTGATCATCACAACGCCAGTGTCCAGGTCTTGTACCGGGTGGTTGGCACCGTGGTGGCCGTGGCCCATTTTCAGGGTCTTGGCGCCGGAGGCCAGGGCCAGCAACTGGTGGCCCAGGCAGATGCCGAATACCGGAATCTCGGTTTCCAGCACGTCCTTGATTGCCTGGATAGCGTAGTCGCATGGCTCGGGGTCACCCGGGCCGTTGGACAGGAACACGCCATCCGGTTGCAAGGCGAGCACATCGCTGGCCGGGGTTTGCGCCGGAACCACCGTCACGCGGCAGCCGCGCTCGACCAGCATGCGCAGGATGTTGTACTTGACGCCGTAGTCGTAGGCCACTACGTGGTAAGGCAACTCAGCGGCTTCGATGGTCGCATGGTCATCAGTCTTCAAATCCCAGACCGTGGAGCGCCACTCGTACTTCTCTTTGACGCTGACGACCTTCGCCAGGTCCATGCCTTTCAGGCCAGGGAAACCTTGCGCCGCGGCAATCGCCGCCTCTTCGGAGATATTGTCACCGACCATGATGCAGCCGTTCTGCGAGCCTTTTTCACGCAGGATGCGTGTGAGGCGGCGAGTGTCGATACCGGCGATCGCCACAACGTTGTTGGCTTTCAGGTAATCGGACAGCGACATCGTGTTACGCCAGTTGCTCGCAACCAGTGGCAGGTCACGAATCACCAGACCCGCCGACCAGACACGATCAGACTCGACGTCTTCCGGTGTAGTACCGGTGTTGCCGATGTGCGGATAGGTCAGGGTAACGATCTGCTGGGCGTAGGAAGGATCAGTAAGGATTTCCTGATAGCCGGTCATGGCAGTGTTGAACACTACCTCTCCAACGGTTTGACCGTCGGCTCCAATGGCATCGCCGCGAAAAATGCTGCCATCAGCAAGGGCGAGTATGGCTGGCTTAGTCAAGAAGACCTCCCGTAAATAAAGCCTGAAAGGGCGATCGCAGGTTGTAAAAAAGCGGAGTGACGTATGGACACGTCACCCCGCTTGTTCACTGAATTATTCTGCGCGCTTTTAGTGGACACACTAAAGCTGTAGCTTACAGAAAAAGGCTTTTTTGGTCCACCGCTAATGAGCCTTAAAGGCAGGGGAATGCGACAGGACGTCGCCTAGCGGGTAAAAACGGGGCCTAAGCATAAGCTTGAGACCCCTTTTTAGCTACTGATTAGTGCAGTTCCAGCACGTCACGCATGTCGTAAAGGCCAGGCTCACGCCCTTCCAGCCAAAGCGCGGCACGTACCGCGCCCTTGGCGAACGTCATACGGCTGGACGCTTTGTGAGTGATTTCCAAGCGCTCGCCTTCAGCGGCGAACAACACAGTGTGATCTCCCACCACATCACCACCGCGAACCGTGGCAAACCCGATGGTGTCATGCGCGCGCGCACCGGTATGGCCTTCACGACCGTAAACGGCGACTTTCGACAAATCACGCCCCAACGCATCGGCAATTGCCTCACCCATACGCAGCGCGGTACCGGACGGCGCATCGATCTTGTGGCGGTGATGAGTCTCGATAATCTCGATATCCGCCTCATCACCCAGCACACGAGCCGCCAGATCCAGCAGCTTGAGCGAAAGGTTCACCCCCACGCTGAAATTGGCGGCGAAGACGATAGGAATATCCTTGCCCGCCTCCACCAACAACTGCTTCTGCTCGGCACTCAAGCCCGTGGTACCGATCACCATGGCCTTGCCGGCCTTGCGGCAGAACGCCAGGTTCTTCAGCATGACGTCCGGCAGGGTGAAATCGATCAATACGTCGAACTCGTCAGCCACCTGTTCCAGGTTGCCGGACAGCGAAACGCCGATACGCCCCAACGAGGCCAGCTCACCGGCATCCGCACCGATCAATGTGCTACCGGGGCGCACGATGGCCGCGGTCAGCCCAGAAGCCGGCGAGCGCTGCTGCACCGCCTCGACCAGCGTCTTGCCCATGCGCCCTGCAGCGCCCATTACGGCTATACGTCGCATACTCACTTCCTTACAGGTCGCCGAAGAAGCGCTTCACGCCATCGAAAAAGCCAGTGGTCTTCGGAGAGTGGGAGTGATCCCCCTCCAACGAACTGCGGAATTCTTCAAGCAATTCACGCTGACGGCGATTCAGGTTGACCGGCGTTTCCACCGCCACGCGGCACATCAGGTCACCGGCGCCACCGCCGCGCACCGGCGCAACACCTTTGCCACGGATGCGGAACTGTTTGCCGGTCTGTGTGCCTTCAGGAATCTTGAGTTTCACACGCCCATCAAGCGTCGGAATCTCGATCTCGCCACCCAAAGCCGCATCGACAAAACTGATCGGCACTTCACAGAACAGGTGCTTGCCATCACGCTGGAAGATCGAGTGCTCACGCACGTTGATCACCACGTACAAGTCCCCCGTAGGGCCGCCCTGAGTACCCGCCTCGCCCTCGCCCGACAGGCGAATACGATCACCGGTATCCACACCCGCCGGCACTTTCACCGACAGGGTCTTGTACTCTTCGACACGCCCTTCGCCGTGGCAGGAGTCGCACGGGTCGGAAATGATCTTGCCCTGGCCATGGCAGCGCGGGCAGGTCTGCTGCACCGAGAAGAAACCTTGCTGCATGCGTACCTGGCCGATACCCCCACAGGTCGGGCAAGTAATCGGCGAGGAGCCCTTCTTGGCACCCGAGCCATCACACGGCTTGCAGTTGACCAGCGTCGGCACACGAATGTTGACACTGGTACCGCGTACGGCTTCTTCCAGGTTCAGTTCCAGGGTGTAGCGCAGATCGCTGCCGCGCTGGGCACCGCCACGCTGGCCACCACGACCACCACCAAAGAAGTCGCTGAAGACATCGCCGAAGATATCGGAGAAGTTCTGACCACCAAAACCGGCGCCACCACCGCCCATGCTCGGATCGACGCCGGCATGGCCGTACTGGTCGTAGGCCGCACGCTTGTTAGGATCAGATAGGCATTCGTAGGCTTCGTTGGCCTCTTTGAACAGTTCTTCGGATTCCTTGCTATCCGGATTACGGTCCGGGTGATGCTTCATCGCCAGGCGACGGTAGGCCTTCTTCAGGTCCGACTCGCTGGAGCTGCGCTCCACACCCAATACTTCGTAATAGTCACGCTTTGCCATAAGTCTTTGCACTCTTAAGGACGTTCAGCCAGACCCTCCTGAGCCTTGCCAAACTCGTTGAGCCCCAATACAGGCCCGGACCCAACTCACGTCAATTCAACGATCCTGGTCATTACTACTTTTTAACCGGAGCCCCGATCAAAAACGCGGTATTTACTGCTCGGGAAGCAGGAGCATTCCCGGTCACACCGCCAGCATCCGAACGCTGTCGCATGCTGTAAAAATTCGCGTACCCCAGACACGCCAACGCGGGAGCAAGCTCCCGCGCGGCGACATCCTACCAGTCACCGCTTGATAGCGGTCAACCGGACGACCAACTTACTTGTTGTCTTTGACTTCTTCGAACTCAGCATCGACAACGTCGTCATGCTTGGCTTCAGGCTCAGCGTGTTGCGCGCCGCCTTCAGGCTGGGCTTGTTGTTCGGCGTACATTTTCTGAGCGACTGGCGCGGAGACCTTCGACAGCTCTTCGATCTTGGCTTCGATGGCAGCCTTGTCGTCGCCTTTTACAGCGGCTTCCAGGGCAACCACGGCAGCTTCGATTGCAGTTTTCTCTTCAGCAGTCACTTTATCGCCAGCATCAGCGACCATTTTGCGGGTCGAGTGAACCAGGGCATCACCTTGGTTACGAGCACCGGCCAATTCTGCAAACTTGGCGTCCGCGTCGGCGTTGGCTTCGGCATCACGAATCATCTGTTGAATTTCTTCATCAGACAGGCCGGAGTTGGCCTTGATGGTGATCTTCTGCTCTTTGCCGGTCGCCTTGTCTTTCGCACCGACGTGCAGAATACCGTTGGCGTCGATGTCGAAAGTTACTTCGATTTGTGGCACGCCACGTGGTGCTGGTGGAATCTCGGACAGGTCGAACTTGCCCAGGGATTTGTTCTGTGCAGCCTGCTTACGCTCACCTTGCAGCACGTGAATAGTCACGGCGCCCTGGTTGTCGTCGGCAGTCGAGAACACTTGCGATTTCTTGGTAGGAATCGTGGTGTTTTTCTCGATCAGCGCAGTCATCACGCCGCCCATGGTTTCGATACCCAGGGTCAGCGGGCTGACGTCCAGCAGCAGTACGTCTTTCACGTCACCAGCCAGTACCGCGCCCTGGATAGCAGCACCCATGGCAACCGCTTCGTCCGGGTTCACGTCTTTACGTGCTTCCTTGCCGAAGAACTCGGTGACTTTCTGCTGGACCAGTGGCATACGGGTCTGACCGCCCACCAGGATCACGTCGTTGATGGAGCCAACGTCGATGCCTGCGTCTTTCAGGGCGATGCGGCAAGGTTCGATGGTGCGCTGAACCAGGTCTTCAACCAGCGCTTCCAACTTGGCGCGCGAGATCTTCACGTTCAAGTGCTTCGGACCGGTGGCGTCTGCAGTGATGTACGGCAGGTTCACGTCGGTCGACATGCTCGAGGACAGCTCGATCTTGGCTTTCTCAGCGGCTTCTTTCAGGCGCTGCATGGCCAGCGGGTCACCCTTGAGGTTCATGCCGCTTTCTTTCTTGAATTCGTCAACGAGGTAGTCGATCAGACGAATGTCAAAGTCTTCACCACCCAGGAACGTGTCACCGTTGGTGGCCAACACTTCGAACTGGTGCTCGCCGTCGACTTCCGCGATTTCGATCACGGAAACGTCGAAGGTACCGCCACCCAGGTCATAAACGATCACAGTGTGGTCGCCTTTGGCCTTGTCCATACCGTAGGCCAGAGCCGCCGCGGTAGGTTCGTTGATGATACGTTTTACGTCCAGGCCCGCGATGCGGCCGGCGTCTTTGGTCGCCTGGCGCTGGCTGTCGTTGAAGTAGGCCGGAACGGTGATCACCGCTTCAGTCACGGTTTCACCCAGGTAATCTTCGGCAGTCTTCTTCATCTTTTTCAAGACTTCAGCCGAGATTTGCGGTGGAGACGCTTTCTTTCCATTTACTTCAACCCAGGCGTCACCGTTGTCAGCCTTGGCGATTTTGTAAGGCACCATCTTGATGTCTTTCTGTACGACTTCTTCGTCGAACTTACGACCGATCAGACGTTTTACCGCATACAGCGTGTTATGCGGGTTAGTCACGGCCTGACGCTTGGCCGACTGGCCGACGAGGATTTCACCGTCGTTGGCGTATGCAATGATCGACGGCGTGGTACGCGCGCCTTCGGCGTTTTCAATGACTTTTGCAACGCCGTTTTCCAGCACGGAGACGCAGGAGTTGGTAGTCCCCAGGTCGATACCGATAATTTTGCCCATGATTTACTCTCCCGAAACTTGAATTTTGATGCCGCAGCAGTGGTGGCTAACCGCGGTAGCACTTAAACGCTTGACTTATAGATGGGGCCGTTACGACTGATTTCAAGCCTGCTCATCAATAGAAGGTGAAACGGGTGCAGGAGCCTTGCTCACCACCACCATTGCCGGGCGCAGCAAGCGACCGTTAAGCAGATAACCCTTCTGGAACACTTTCAACACACTGTTAGGCTCAAGGTCATGGCTCTCTTGCATGGCCATGGCCTGGTGATGCTCGGCGTTGAACGGCTCGCCGCCTTGTGGATCGATCGCTTCCAACTGATAACGCTTCAGGGTGTCCTGGAACATTTTCAGGGTCAGCTCGATCCCTTCACGCATCGCACGGATGTTTTCGTCGTCTGGGTTGGACAGCTCAAGACCACGTTCCAGGCTGTCGATAATCGGCAGCAAGTCGCCGGCAAATTTTTCCAGCGCGAACTTGTGAGCCTTTTCTACATCCTGCTCGGCACGGCGGCGGACGTTCTGCAGATCGGCGGCAACACGCAAAGACTGATCCTGCGCAGCGGCCAATTGCTCTTCAAGCACTTGTACACGAGTTGCCAGCTCATCGCCGCCAGCCGAATTGGCGTCTGGAGTTTGCGTATCCTGCGTCTGTTCGTCAGCCATAGATTTCTCCTTTCAAAATCATGCGCGAACTCGACTCGCGCTTCTGTTCCGGTATATGGGGTCACAATTTCCAGGTTCAAGGGCGCAGGCGTTACCAAAAGTCTTTCACAGGCCCGGGAGCATTTCCGTCGCATTCATTCCGTATCGCACTAAGAAAAAACAATACTCAAGCAAATCGAGCTAAGCGCCAGGATTGTCAGGCCCGAACAAAACACTGTATAAATAACCAGACCTAAAGCCTGGGAGCGGCCGTCATGCTGGTGCACCTGTCCGTACATAACTACGCCATTGTTGAACACCTTGATCTAGAGCTGGATCGCGGAATGAGCGTAATCACAGGCGAAACCGGCGCCGGCAAGTCGATCATGCTCGACGCGCTGGGCCTGACCCTGGGCGACCGTGCCGACAGTGGCGTGGTCCGCCCCGGCGCGGACAAGGCCGATATCCTGGCCACTTTTGATCTAGCGGACATCCCGGAAGCGGAAGCCTGGTTGGCTGAACGCGACCTCAATAACGACGGCCCGTGCATCCTGCGCCGAGTCATCACCGCCGAAGGGCGCTCACGCGGCTATATCAACGGCACGCCCTGCCCCCTGGGCGACCTGAAAGCGCTGGGCGAGTTGCTGATCGATATCCACAGCCAGCACGAACATCAATCCCTGCTGAAAACCGATACCCACCGCCGCCTGCTGGACGAATACGCAGGGGCCACCGACCTGGCCCGCCAAGTGCAGCTTGCCGCCCAACGCTGGCGCCAGACCCGCCAGGAGCTGGAGCGTCTGTCCAACTCCGGCGACGAACAACGCGCTCGCCACCAGTTACTCAGCTATCAACTTGAAGAACTGGAAAGCCTGGGCCTGGGCGAGACGGAGCTGGAGCAGCTGGAACAGGAACACAAGAACCTCACCAACGCAGAAACCCTGCTGGGCATTTGTCGCCAGGTAGTGGAGCAGTGCAGCGAGAGCGATTCGGGCAATGTGCTCAATGCACTCACGACCAGCCTCAATCGGCTGTCCAGCGTAAACAGCGCATCCGGCTCATTGAGCGAAGCCACCACCCTGCTGACCAGCGCACAGATCCAGGTTGAGGAGGCAGTGGGCGAACTGAATCGCTTCCTGGACCACTTTGATGCCGACCCTGCTCGCCTCCAGGAAATAGAAGAACGCCTGGACACCATCTACACCCTGGCGCGCAAACACCGGATCCAACCCACCGAAGTGGCGACGATGCAGCAGAAATTGCTGGATGAAATCGAAACCCTCAACGCAAATGACGAATCCATCGAACGCCTGGGTGAAGAGCTCGCTTCGTTTGCCCGTCATTACCAGGAGAAAGCACGAGAACTCAGTGACCTGCGCCGTCAAGCAGCCACAGGGCTGGCCGGTGCGGTCGAGCAGGAAATCCAGCGCCTGGGCATGCCGGGCGGCCGCTTTACCATCGAGTTGCGCACCAACGCCACCAATGAACTGCAACCCCATGGCCTGGAGCAGGTAGAGCTGCTGGTCAGCGCCAACCCAGGGCAGCCGCTCAAGGCACTGGCCAAAGTGGCGTCCGGCGGCGAGCTGTCGCGCATCAGCCTGGCCATACAGGTGATAACGGCCCAGACCTCACGCGTCCCCACCCTGGTGTTCGACGAAGTGGACGTTGGGATCGGCGGGCCGACTGCTGAGATTGTTGGTCAGCTGTTGCGACGTTTGGGAGATCGCGGCCAGGTGCTGACGGTGACCCACTTGCCGCAGGTAGCTGCCCAAGGGCATCAGCACCTGTTTGTACATAAAGTGCGGGGCAGTGATGCAACGCATACCGCAGTGTCCAAGCTGAACAAATCGGAACGCGTGGAAGAAGTGGCACGCATGTTGGGCGGTATAGACTTGACCAAAGAGTCCTTGGCTCACGCCAAGAAAATGGTGGTAGCCGCCAAGGCTTAGCCAAGCCTTTCTTTATATAGAGGTAGAAAACACGAAGGCGACCCTGAGGTCGCCTTCGATCGTTGCGCGGGTGAATCCGCGTCATTTTTACTTTTTCTTACGGATGTACAGAACCAGATTGTGGTCGACCAATTCGAATCCATGGTCCTCGGCAATCTTATGTTGCAGAGCTTCGATCTCGGGGCTGGTGAACTCGATAACCTCATTGGTATCCAGGTCAACCATGTGGTCATGATGACCACCGTCAGCCAATTCAAACACCGCATGACCGCCGTCGAAATTATGGCGAACCACCAGCCCTGCGGCTTCAAACTGGGTCAGCACACGATAAACCGTGGCCAGGCCAACGTCCTCGTTAGACTCCATCAGCGCCTTGTAGACATCCTCGGCACTCATGTGGCGCTGCTCAGCAGAATCGAGCATTTGTAGAATTTTGACTCGTGGCAGAGTCACTTTGAGACCGACTTTGCGTAGTTCGCTATTTTCAACCATGGTTAGCTTTCTCGCGGATGCTGCTTCGCAGCTTCTCTTAATACGGGTATGATCGGCGTTTAACGTTGTCCCAGCCAAGATAGTGGAAGTCGCCCACCGATGCAAAACACCAAGCTCTTGCTAACCAGTTTCACCTTTGTGGGACTGCTCGCACTCGCCGGTTGTTCATTCCCCGGGGTTTACAAAATCGACATCCAACAGGGCAATGTCGTCACGCAGGACATGATAGACCAGTTACGCCCGGGAATGACCCGACGGCAAGTACGGTTTATCATGGGCAACCCTCTGCTGACCGACACTTTCCATGCCGATCGCTGGGATTATCTCTACAGCATCCAGCCTGGTGGCGGTGAACGCCAGCAGGAGCGCGTCAGCGTTATTTTTAATGGCAACGACCAGCTTGTCAGCCTGTCAGGTGACTTCAAGCCCGGTGTAAGCCGCGATGACGCCCTGCTCGGCAAGGATAACGGCACGAACGTGAGCGCGCCTGCACAGGACGCCGAGAAGCCGAAGTCCGAAGAGCCTGCCAAGCCCGGCTCCTTGCTGGACCAGATCCAGAAAGACGTCGACGGCGTGAAGACCGTCCCGGTCCCGACACCAGAACCTCTGGACGCCAGCCCGCAGTAACTGTGCGGCAAGCAACAAAAAAGCCCGGCATGCCGGGCTTTTTGTTGCGTGTCATCTGGCGAACCTATGTGCCTTGCTGCCTGGTCATCGCAGCCTTGGCCGCACGCAGCCTACGCACCTCTTTAGGGTCTGCCAGCAACGGCCGGTAGATCTCGATACGATCACCCGCGTTGACGGTACGCTCATCCGGCTTTTCGACCACCTTGCCGAAAATACCCAAGGGATACTCAGCCAGCTCCACCCCGGGAAATTGCGCCGCAATCCCCGACGCCCGCACCGCGCCCCTTAAACTCGTGCCCACGGGTACCGTTACCGCCAACAACACCTGGCGGTCCTCGGCGGCATACACCACTTCAATCTCAACCATGCAGTTGTTTGGCTCGCTGGCAAAATGCGTCCACCAGCGTATTGGCGGCCTGATTGAACAGAGGGCCCAATGTCGCCCGCACAACCGGGCCCGCGTAGTCAAAGGACAGGTCCAGGCTGATCTTGCAGGCTTTGTCGGTCAGCGCCTTGAAGACCCACACCCCGTGCAATTGAGTGAAGGGGCCTTCCTGCAGGTTCATTTCAATGGATTGCCCAGGCACCAGCACATTACGCGTAACAAAGTGCTGGCTGAGACCACCCTTGGCCACCCCGACACTGGCAACCATATGCTCATCAGTGCTTTCCAGCACTTGCGCAGTAGAACACCACGGCAGGAACTCCGGGTAACGCGCCACGTCGTTGACCAGGTCATAGAGCGCCTGCGCCGGATAGGGCAGCAGGGCCGAACGTTGAATATGCGTCGTCATGTGAGCGTGATTTCCACTGCTGAGGCAAACATCGCGAAAAGAACAGCCGGATCCGCGAGCGAAAAAGATCAAAGAACTGTCTGCATTGTCCGGGATTCGTCGAACACGCTCAAGCACGCAGGTTGACCGTAGCCGACACGCTCGCAACTCCCTATAATGCCGCCCCTATGGCTAAACAAAAGAAACACCCCACAGGGACCATCGCGCAAAATAAAAAGGCGCGACACGATTACTTCATCGAACATCGGTTCGAGGCTGGTCTGGTCCTGGCCGGCTGGGAAGTAAAAAGTCTGCGCGCCAGCAAACTGCAACTGGTCGACAGCTACGTATTGCTCAAGGATGGCGAGGCATGGCTGCTTGGCAGTCATATCACCCCGCTGACCACCGCGAGCACCCACGTGATTGCCGACCCGGTACGCACGCGCAAACTGCTGCTCAATGCCCGCGAGATCGATAAACTCGCGGCAGCCGTACAGCAGAAGGGCTATGCCTGCGTCTGCTTGTCCTGGTACTGGAGCAAGCACCTGGTCAAGTGCGAGATCGCACTGGGCAAGGGCAAGAAGGAATACGACAAGCGCGATACCGAGCGCGAACGCGACTCCAACCGTGAGCTGCATCGCGCCGTGCGCAACAAGGGCAAGGAAGAGTAGCCCTTGCGAGGCTGTAGCCTGGGGTGGCTCACCCCGGCTACATGCCTTTACGCCGCTCCGCCCGCGCCACGCGCTGAACCTCCTGACGTACTTCCTCCAACACTTCCTGCACATACAGCAGGTGACGTGTTGAGACTTCCCGCGCCTGCTCGGCCCGCCCTTCGATAATTGCCAGATACAAGTCCCGATGCTGGCTGATGAGCATGTCGCGCGTCTCGGTGCGTTGCTGGTACATGCCACCGATATTGGTCACCACGTTGCGCTTGAGCAGATCGAACAGCCCCCGAATGGTGTGCAACAACACCGCGTTATGGCTGGCCTCGGCAATCGCCAAATGAAACCGCGCATCGGCCGCCCCCTCTTCCAGGCGGCTTACCTCGTCGGCCCGCGTGTAGCAATCCTGCAATGCGTCAAACGCTGCGGTCAGCCGCTCACGGTCGACCTCGGTGGCGCGCAGCGCCGCGTAATAGGCGCAGGACGCCTCAAGCGTCTGGCGAAACTCCAACAGGTCACGCTGCGCCTCGGGGTTGTTTTCCAACAGATGCAGCAACGGATCACTGAAGGTCGACCCCAGCGACTCCGCCACATAGTTACCCCCGCCCTGGCGACTGACCAACAACCCCTTGGCCGCGAGCTTCTGGATCGCCTCACGCAACGACGGGCGCGACACGCCGAACCGTTCCGCCAGAGCACGCTCTGCCGGCAAGCGTTCGCCTGACTTCAACGTGCCCTCGAGGATCATGCCCTCAAGCTGCTCGACAATATCGTCAGACAAACGGCGCTGCCGCACCTGATCAAACCCCATAACTCACTCCCCACAACCCCGACCACTCGCCGGGGCCTCTATTCTCGCCTATCGCCGCGCTCGCAGCACCTATCAGAACGCCCTCGATTGACCCAACCAGAACCCCCTCGCCGACGGCGCTACGACCAAAGTTTGCCAAGCGGCAAATTGACACACCCACGCCAAGGCTTTTACTCTAGCCGACAGCGCTTGTAAATTGGTCTTACCAATTATCCAAGATGACTGAATCGCGCCTGACCAACAACAATTAGGGGCCACCCCATATGCAAACCTGGCAACAGCTCTACAGCCCTCTCGGCAGCCTCGGCCTGTCCGCATTGGCCGCCGTTATCCCGATCGTATTCTTCTTCCTGGCCCTGGCCGTGTTTCGCCTCAAAGGCCACGTCGCCGGGAGCATCACCCTGGCGCTGTCGATACTGGTGGCAATCTTCGCCTTCCAGATGCCGGTAAACATGGCGCTCGCCGCCGCAGGCTACGGTTTCGCCTATGGGCTGTGGCCAATCGCGTGGATCATCGTCGCCGCGGTCTTCCTCTACAAACTGACGGTCAAAAGCGGCCAGTTCGAGATCATCCGCAGCTCGGTGCTGTCGATTACCGACGATCAACGCCTGCAGGTATTGCTGATTGGTTTCTGCTTCGGCGCCTTCCTGGAAGGCGCCGCCGGTTTCGGTGCGCCGGTCGCGATTACCGCCGCCCTGCTGGTGGGCCTGGGCTTCAACCCGCTGTACGCTGCCGGCCTGTGCCTGATTGCCAACACCGCGCCGGTCGCCTTCGGTGCGCTGGGCATTCCGATCATTGTCGCCGGCCAAGTGACCGGTATCGATGCGTTCAAGATCGGCGCCATGACGGGCCGCCAACTGCCGCTGCTGTCGCTGTTCGTTCCGTTCTGGCTGGTGTTCATGATGGACGGCCTGCGCGGCGTTCGCGAAACCTGGCCGGCAGCGTTGGTGGCGGGCGCAAGCTTTGCGGTCACGCAGTACTTCACCTCCAACTTCATTGGCCCTGAACTGCCGGACATCACCTCGGCCCTGGCCAGCCTGATCGCACTGACCCTGTTCCTGAAAGTCTGGCAGCCCAAGCGCACTGCCGGCGCACAGATCGCCGGTGTCACCCCCAGCGCGACGATCACCGCCAGCGCCGGGGGCTTCGGCCAGCCGCGCAGCACAGTGGCCTCGCCTTATAACCTGGGGCAGATTTTCAAAGCCTGGTCGCCGTTCCTGGTCCTGACCGTACTGGTCACCATCTGGACCCTCAAGCCCTTCAAGGCAATGTTCGCCGCAGGCGGCTCGATGTACAGCTGGGTGTTCAACTTCGCCATTCCCCACCTGGATCAAATGGTGATCAAGGTTGCGCCAATCGTCACCAACCCGACCGCCATCCCCGCCGTCTTCAAGTTGGACCCGATTTCGGCTACCGGCACCGCGATTTTCTTCTCCGCACTGATCTCGATGCTGGTGTTGAAAATTGACATCAAAACTGGTCTGACCACTTTAAAAGAAACCTTTTACGAGCTGCGCTGGCCGATCCTGTCCATCGGCATGGTGCTGGCGTTCGCCTTCGTCACTAACTACTCCGGCATGTCGTCGACCATGGCCCTGGTATTGGCGGCCACCGGCGCCGCTTTCCCGTTTTTCTCGCCGTTCCTCGGCTGGCTGGGGGTTTTCCTGACAGGCTCCGACACCTCGTCCAACGCCCTGTTCAGCTCGCTGCAAGCCACCACCGCGCACCAGATCGGCGTCAACGACACCCTGCTGGTGGCCGCCAATACCAGCGGCGGCGTGACCGGCAAGATGATTTCGCCGCAATCGATCGCCGTGGCCTGCGCCGCGACGGGCCTGGTGGGCAAGGAATCCGACCTGTTCCGCTTCACCCTCAAGCACAGCCTGTTTTTCGCCACGATCGTGGGGCTGATCACCCTGGCACAGGCCTACTGGTTCACCGGTATGCTGGTGCACTAAAGACCTGCACGTAATAGGGTAAGCATCGACGCCGGACCACGGTTGCGGCGTCAACTATTCCTGGAGGACCGATGAGCCTGCCTGCTGCTTTTCTGCGCGACGTCGCACAGCTGATTTCGAAAGATCGACGCTTCGACGACCCGCTTTCCACCCTGGCCTTCGGCACCGACGCCAGCTTTTATCGACTGATCCCACAACTGGTGGTCCGTGTAGAGTCGGAAGACGAAGTGGTGGCGCTGCTGCAACTGGCCCAACGCGATCACGTACCCGTGACCTTTCGTGCGGCAGGCACCAGCTTGTCCGGCCAAGCCATCTCTGACTCGGTGCTGATCGTGCTGGGCGACAACTGGAACGGCCGCGAGATTCGTGGGCAAGGCACGCAGATCCGTCTGCAACCCGGCGTGATCGGCGCTCAGGCCAACGCCTGGCTGGCGCCGTTCGGGCGCAAGATCGGCCCTGATCCTGCGTCGATCAACGCCTGTAAAATCGGCGGTATCGTTGCCAACAACGCCAGCGGCATGTGCTGCGGTACGGCACAAAACACCTACCACACCTTGGCGGGCATCCGCCTGGTACTGGCTGACGGCAGCCGCGTGGACACCGAAGATCCAGCCAGCGTCGCAGCCTTTGAGCAACAACATGGTGCACTGCTCGAGCGCTTGGCGACATTGGGCCGCGAGACGCGAGCCAACGCCGAACTGGCAGCCAAGATCCGCCACAAATACCGCCTGAAAAACACCACCGGCTTGTCACTCAATGCCTTGGTCGACTTTGATGAGCCCCTGGATATCCTCAGCCACCTGCTGGTGGGTTCCGAGGGCACGCTGGGCTTTATCAGCGCAGTCACATACGACACGGTGATTGATCACCCGAACAAGGCGTCGGCGCTGATTGTCTTCCCGGACGTCGAAACCTGCTGCAACGCAGTGACGGCGCTGAAAACCCAACCGGTCTCGGCGGTCGAATTGCTCGACCGGCGCAGCCTGCGCTCGGTACAGAACAAACCCGGTATGCCGGCTTTCGTACAACACCTATCGGAAAGCGCCTGCGCGTTGCTGATCGAATCCCGTGCGGCATCGCCATCACTGCTGCAGGAACAGATCAGGCTGATCATGGCCTCTCTGGCGCCTTTCCCTGTGGAAAAACAGGTCGACTTCACCGAAGACCCCGTGGAGAACGCCCGGTTATGGGCCATCCGCAAAGACACCTTCCCCGCTGTCGGCGCCGTGCGCAAAACCGGCACCACGGTAATCATCGAAGACGTGACCTTCCCGGTCGAACAACTGGCCATCGGCGTCAACCGCCTGATCGAACTGTTCGACAAGCATCACTACGACGAAGCGATCCTTTTCGGACACGCCCTGGAAGGCAATCTGCACTTTGTGTTCACGCAAGGCTTCAACAGCAGTGAAGAAGTCGCACGCTACCAAGCGTTCATGGACGACGTCGCGCAGCTGGTGGCCGTGGAATTCGGTGGTTCGCTGAAAGCCGAACACGGCACCGGCCGTAATATGGCGCCCTTCGTCGAACTGGAATGGGGCAGCGACGCCTATCAATTGATGTGGCAGCTTAAACGCCTGCTCGACCCCAACGGCATTCTCAATCCAGACGTGGTGCTCAGCGAAGATCCGCAAATCCACCTCAAACACCTCAAGCCCTTGCCCGCCGCCGATGAGCTGGTGGATAAGTGCATCGAGTGCGGTTTCTGCGAGCCGGTGTGCCCGTCGAAGGGGCTGACCCTGAGCCCGCGCCAGCGCATCGTGATCTGGCGCGACATCCAGGCCAGACGGCGCGCCGGCGTCGACACCACCGAGCTGGAAGCGGCGTACCACTACCAGGGCATCGACACCTGCGCCGCCACCGGGCTATGCGCCCAACGCTGCCCTGTAGGCATCAATACCGGTGACCTGGTGAAAAAGCTGCGTTCTCGCGACGCCAACCGTACGAAAACAGCCGAATGGCTGGCCAGCCATTTCGCCACCGCCCTGCAAGGTGCACGCTTCACCCTGCACGTTGCCAACGGTGCGCGCATGCTGCTGGGCGCACCACGCCTTGCAACACTCTCGGCGAACCTCACCCGGTTGTCCCAAGGCCAGATCCCGCAGTGGACCAACGCCATGCCGCAGCCGGAGAAAGCCATTCGCTTCAGCCCGCCCGTGACCGACGAGCGCCCCCGCGTGGTTTACCTGGCGGCTTGCGTCTCGCGTGCCATGGGCCCCGCAGCCGGTGATAAAGAGCAGATGTCGCTGTACGACAAAACCCGTGGCCTGCTGGAAAAGGCCGGCTACCAAGTCGTATTTCCCGAGCACCTGGACAACCTGTGCTGCGGGCAGCCCTTCGCGTCCAAAGGCTACGCCGAACAGGCCGAACACAAGCGCCAGGAAATGCTCGGCGCCCTGCTCCACGCCAGTCGTGGCGGCCTCGACCCGATCTACTGCGACACCAGCCCCTGCACCCTGCGGCTGATGCAGGACCTCGGCGAAACGCGCCTGGACCTCTACGACCCGGTGCGCTTCATTCGCACCCATCTGATGGACCGCCTTGACTTCACCCCCCAGGAAGCGCCCATCGCCGTACACGTCACCTGCAGCACCCAGCACCTGGGCGAAAGCCAGGCGTTGATCGATCTGGCGCGACGCTGCGCCAAGACCGTGGTGATCCCTGAGGGCATCCACTGTTGCGGCTTTGCCGGCGACAAGGGCTTCACCACGCCGGAACTCA
Source organism: Pseudomonas sp. R19M (assembly GCF_050312585.1). NCBI lineage: Bacteria > Pseudomonadati > Pseudomonadota > Gammaproteobacteria > Pseudomonadales > Pseudomonadaceae > Pseudomonas > Pseudomonas sp. R19M. The sequence continues at coordinate 153,045 of NZ_JBNPJV010000107.1, read as the reverse complement.
ACGCCCATTCACTGCGAACCCTCAAGGACGCGGTGCAATACTGCAGCGAAGGGATTTCCACCAGCCGCACCTGCGAAATCGGCCTGAGCCAGCATGGCGGCATCGATTACCACGGCTTGGTGTACTTGGTGGACCGCGTCACCCAGGCCCGCGCAGATTAAACCTGCAAAAAAACAGAACCCCGGCGCGCCGGCGTAGTCATCTGCATAGGTCTTCGCGACGAAGGCCCTCAACGACTTCGCTGGCTGCCCCACCCCGGGAGCAGCATCGAGCCTTACGTGTACAAGGAGAATACCGATGAAGCGCACTGCTCTTGCTGGCTTGTTCATCACTGCGGCGATGCTGGCCTCCCCTGTTTTCGCGGCCGGTGAACCTGATTTGTGCAAAATCAACCTCGACAAAATCAACAACGGCAAAGCCCTGCTGGCCACCGACACCTCTGGCAAAAGCGGCGAAATCGACACCGCCGTCTCCCAAGCCAAGGCAGCCCACGCCGCCGGTGATGACAAGAAGTGCATCGAGATCACCTCCAAAGCCCTGCAAGACCTACAGAACAGCGACAAAGGCGGTAACCAGTAACGCGCCGACGCTCAAGGCCAACCTTCGGGTTGGCCTTTTGTGACCGTTTGGCGTACACTGCACAAGCTTGTCACTCACTATGAAACAACGAGTTACAAGCACGGGGCCGTTTAGGATTCGACGCCGGTCGCGAAACTTTAGGTGCATGCCGAGTTGGTAACAGAACTCGTAAATCCACTGTTGCAACTTCTTATAGTTGCCAATGACGACCAATACGGTGCTGCTCTCGCTGCTTAATTGCAGCTGACATGCACTCCTGATGCCTTCGGGCTCAGCAATCATCAGGGGATGTCTGTAAACCCAAAATGATTGTCATATAGAACAGAATCGCCGTGCAGTACGTTGTGGACGAAGCGGCTAAAACTTACACAACTCGCCCAAAGCACCCTGCCCGTCGGGTCGCTGAGGGTTAACTTAATAGACACGGCTACGCATGTAGTACCGACAGCGGAGTACTGGCGGACGGGGGTTCAAATCCCCCCGGCTCCACCACTTCATCATCTAAAGACGTCCACGGACGTCTTTTTTTGTGCCTGAAATCCAGTGAAATCAAGGGTTTAAGCGCTACTTGGCGCTGGAGAGGTTTTTTGAGTTCCAGCCGTTTGGGTATTCCAAATGGTATTCCAAGCCATCCGGTGCTATTTTTTGGAATACCAAAACGGTGTCAGAGGTAGCTCTCATGCCCGCTCCAGCCCTTCGCCTTTCCGACCGCCAGCTCAAGGCAGTCAAGGCAAAAGACAAGGATTACGTCCTCAGCGATGGTGACGGCCTTCAGCTCCGAGTCAGGAGCAATGGCTCGATGCTGTGGAACTTCAACTACCGCGAGCCGGTAACCAAAAATCGTATCAATATGGGGCTGGGCACATACCCAGAGCTCTCGCTAGCGAACGCCAGGAAGAAAGTGGTGGAAGCACGCGAGCTGCTGGCACAAGGCATTGATCCCAAGGTGCAACGCAATGCACAGGACGAAGCCAAACGAGCGGAGACGGAACACACGTTCGAGAACGTGGCCACCGCCTGGTTCGAGCTGAAGAAGGACTCCGTCACGCCAGCGTACGCCGAGGACATTTGGCGATCGCTCACGCTGCACGTATTTCCAGACCTGAAAACAACGCCGCTCTCGAAAATTACCGCACCGATGGTCATCGAACTGCTTCGCCCAATCGAGGCCAAAGGCAGCCTCGAGACAGTGAAGCGACAGAGCCAACGGCTCAACGAGATCATGACTTACGGGGTTAACTCCGGTCTGATTTTCGCTAACCCTCTCAGCGGCATTCGGGCGGTCTTCAAGAAGCCCAAGAAAGAGAACATGGCCGCGCTACGACCCGAAGAGCTATCCGAGCTCATGATCGAAATCGCGAACGCCAGCATCAAGCGTATCACCCGCTGCCTGATCGAATGGCAACTGCACACCATGACCCGTCCTGCCGAAGCGGCTACCACCCGATGGGTAGACATCGACTTTGACAAACGCATTTGGACCATCCCGCCGGAGCGCATGAAAAAGCGTCGTCCGCACACCATCCCGCTGACCGAACAGGCACTCGCCTTACTAGAGACGCTTAAACCCCACAGCGGCCACAGGGAATACGTGTTCCCGGCAGATAGAAACCCGCGCACCCACGCCAACAGTCAGACTGCCAACATGGCGTTGAAACGCATGGGCTTCCAGGACCGCTTGGTCAGCCACGGCATGCGTTCCATGGCTAGCACCATCCTGAACGAGCATGGCTGGGATCCGGAGCTGATCGAAGTCGCGCTGGCGCATGTCGACAAAGATGAAGTCCGTAGTGCCTACAACCGGGCGGACTACATCGAACGCCGGCGTCCGATGATGGCTTGGTGGAGTGAGCACATCCAGAAAGCGGCCACTGGCAACCTGTCGGCATCTGCGATCAATCAAACCAGGGACGACAACGTCGTGCCGATACGGTGAGCGCTCACCGGACGCCGCCAGTAACCAAAATAACTCCCCAGATGGAGTGATGGTTGATTTGGCGACAGCGGCGACACCGGCGACGACCCGTGCAATACCTGGTCTGCAGCATGGCGACAGAAGTGGCGACTGTCGCCGTTGCAAGCCTCTCTCTTGGGGCTTTCTCGGCCAAGCCCAAGCGAGCGGGAAGGCTCCGCATTCCCACTCGCATGGGCTCTGCGTAATTGCATCTCACTTGACCACCTAATTGCATTGCCACTGAACAGTCATTTGCATTCGCGCTGACCAGCAGTTTGCAGTTGATGGGGGTCAGCAGGTGCCACTCAGCGCGAGTGCGTCAGCCAAGCACTGAAGGACTGCAACCGACCCATAGTTGTCAGTCATTTGTGTCCGCAAAATCACGGGTTGTTCAGCTCTCAATCAGCGATCACGCCTTCTGCTTACACAGAACTTGCTTGTGTTGCATCGACCGGTTGAATCCACAGCCGTCTCTTGCCTTTTGCAACAGGCAGAAAACGACTCATAGCTACCGGTCAGCAATGGCTGAAATTGACCGAAAGAAGTAGTCGGAAATATCGAAAAGACCGGGGGCAACTCAAACACTACAAGGCCGGCGAGAGCTAACTTGCAGCATTGCCGAGCATGCTCGGCACAGTTTGATGGTAAGCCTAATCGCCATGATAGTGTCCATGACGATTACGTAAACCTATGAACTAACCTCTACTGATATGTTGCTGAGCATCTCAGATGAGTCCATCTACACTGCTGCCAACTTCATAACTTCTGGGCTTTCGCTTATCAAGTTTTGCAGTTTTAGCGTTACTTTGTCATCCAGCTTTGAGGAGGGTGGTAGCTTTCCGCAAATTACTGCAATTATGTACTCGGACAGCATGTTGCTCTGGTCTATATCACCCAGCTCTTCAAGCAGGATATTTAGTGTTTTCTCTTTTTCGACCACGCCAAACTCGATACCTGCTGCATTTCGAATCAACGCGGATCTGATAAGACCTTCTGAGTAGCTTACAAAGTTAGCCGAGGCCAGTACCTGGGTATGAGGGAAGCCTGGTGCTAAACGAGCTGTATCGTCCTGAACTGTGCGCAGCTGCTGTAAAGCCGAAGCAACGGCCAAAATTACACCGCTAATCGCTGTGTCTGTTGGTGCAAGAACCGATTCCGCACCCAGTCGTACCTGCTCGCTATCGTGGTCAATGTGGAAAACCGCGTCAGTGCCTTTGACTCCATCAATCAAGTTGGAAAGCTTCGAAACTCGGCGATGAAAATTCCCTAAACTCTTGAGTGCAGGTTTGATGGAGCCCTTGATCGTTTTCAGTTCTAGGCACCAAGGACACTCCTTTGGCCCAATGTCAGGTAGAACTAGATATTCAATATGGTCAAACGCTCTGCGCACCCCTGGATCAGGATAGGCCAGGCTATTTCGGAGAAGTTTATGCGTTCGCCACGATGACGTGGGTCTGAAAACTCCAGCCAAAAAAGTAATATCTTTAATCGCTGTGCTGAGCTCAGGCTGTTGCCTGAAAAAGTTGTTGAATTTTGTAAAAGCATTACCATTGATTGTAACGGAATCATAAATCACTACTTTGTCTGCTTTTTTGATAACATCCAAAGTAGCTGGGTCGAGCATATTTCCGGGTTTAGGCGTATATTGGCATGTAGCTCCAATCGCTGCTACTGCCGCCTTGATTGCGGTTTCATCTACGAGCGTGAGAACAACTGAGTCTTTGGTTAGAGTTTTAGCCAGTTTTTCATGAAGACTCTCTTTAAAACAATCGGTTTCAGCGATTTTATTATAGTCTAGGAAATAAGCATAGTGCTTGTTGCCTTTGGATGTGTCTCCCTTATGGAATATGATTATATCATCGAGGTGAGAATTATATTTGACAAAGAAGCCATATCCCATTCTCGCTATTGAGGGTGGCAAACTAATTCCTGAGTCTTTTGGATCCTTTACGTAATAAGCGCTAGGGTGAATTTCAATAGCCTTGCTGTTGTTCTTGCAGAATTCGCAGTCTTCAAAACTATAGTTGACGATGTCGTAGTCTGCGATGCACAAGCTGTGTGCATTCTCCGAGAAAGAGTAGACCGATACAGTCGCCAGTTTTTTTGATGGATAGGCCTCATCGAAAATCTCTTGAAACATTCCGATAAGACTCCCGCTGCTTACCACGCTGACTAGCAGAAGAGGGCTTTGAGCTGCTTTGAGGGCCGGTGTTGGCGCGCAGACTACGCTTTTACAATCTACCATCTTCTTGGCTGGGTGCGCAGGGAGAGCGTCAAACGCAGTATCTTTGCCAAGGATCTGCAACGCCCGCAGTGGAATGGCCGCAATTGACCATGAGTCAATAAAAATATAGTCAGCACAATCAATGTGCTTGAGAAGCCAGAAGGTCACCCTGTCCAGGTCATCTCGATTTCGTATAGAGTCTCCTAAGCGGAAGAACGCATTGGTATGATTATGCGATGGCGTTGCAAAATGATATTGAGATCCGCCGTGAATGAAACTATCGCTGGCATTTTGTTCCAAAAGCCGCGCCAGGTCGATCGAGGCCGCACAAGCAGTGTCAAAATCGCTGTCTACAAGTTCAACCTTGTCCGAATGGATTTCGTAGACTCGGTAAGCCTTCAGGTTTTTGCAATAGTGAATTATAGCTATGGACTTGACATTCAAGCGTGCGAGCAGTTTGTCCCTGATCGGCGCGTTGTCCTCATCTCCCATGGCAGCAAGAAAATCCTTGCTCGTGGCAAGGAGATAGCATCTGTCATAAGGATTGTCAGATGGGCTGGTAGAAGATACAAGCAGTGGCTCAACGTCAGCCGGCGCAGCCATTCCAATGCAATTAATGATTACAGGGTTCATAGTTTAGGCCGGGATGATAAGCGATAGCGATGTTGATAGATCATCTGCTGGAAGTTTCAAGTCGAAAACCTGAGTCTCACTAAGGAACTTGTCATTAATAAAGTCATAGTTTATGCAGAGTGTACCGGAGGTTGTCATGATGACCATGCCTTTCAATTTCTTTGCGCATTCCATGGCTGCAAAAAGTCCCAGTCCGCGACTAATAGGCTGTCTTTGTATTTTTGAAGTACTATTCTTATGAAACGCCAGTCTCACTACGTCCACTCTTTCCAGTCCAGGCAGGGTGTCTTTGAGTGTCTCATAGATGCCGGTACCGGAGTCGACAATGTCAATAATCAGATATTTTTTAGCGGATTCTTTTTCGAATCTAAATGTCAGATACTTTCTAAGTGATTCCGGAATTTCGGTGCTCTGAATCTGAGCGAGGTTAGTGTAAATTACTTTTGAAACCTTGATGTATCTAAGTGATATTTCGGTGCTTCTTGCGTGATGAATAGTGTTCTCCCAGATTTCTTTCAGAAGAACATAAAGACTCATTGAGTTTGTGATGTGTTCGAGTGAGTCTCTCGCTACAGCAGTGTCGCCAAACATGCATTGCTGAATCCTGGGTGCAAGAGTACGTCTAAAGTCTATCTCTGAAGGCTCGCTGTCCCCGAGATTTAGAAATGGAGGATGTATGAAGTAAGGGTCTAAAGCATAGAGTGAATAAGACTGTCCGCCCTCAAATTCACCGTAGTCCATGTTGACAGCGTTGCTCACCATTTCCACCAACAAATCGGTTACGTCGACATTCAACTTGTCATAAATCTTTAAGTCTTGTGTGCAGATATTGATCATGCATGCTGAGCTGAGATAGTTATCATCTCTAATGCCATGCTGTTCAAGATCAGTTTTGCGCAGGTGAAGTTTTACCTTCCCTAATTTTTTCCTCCTACCCAAAGCAATGATGCAGGATATAAAAAAGCCTTCAGCGCCAAGCGTGAAGCTAGCATCCTTCGTAAAGGTAAAATCCATCGTTGTTTCAAAATCAATGTGTTTTGTCAGGTAGCCTATTGAACAGCCTGACTTTATGCTGATTTCACTCATAAACAGTACCTGTCTCGTCAGCGTAGATTGCCCATAAATTCTATTATCATCGTTTCTGCGCTTTAACTGGCAAGCTGTTTTTCGCCTTCATTCTGGATGTTTTGGGTCTTAACATCGGTGTTCAGTCAGATGCAGTGAAGCACTTTGGAGCTTACCACTGAAGAAAGGCTTCGTTAGCTATAGGATTAGCTCATCATCTCCCTGCACCCTCCAGTTGGGGTATTGGGTCGAGTAACCGCGCTCTACCGATCCCTGATCTCTTACAAGACTGAAACCGGCCAACGCCTGCAACCGGCTTCGAGAGAGTGGTCAGTTGACCAATGAATTTGTCAGACCGGCCCGAAAGCTGCCGTTGGTGGAAGGCGGCTTTTGGCCGTTCTCCGCCGGTCGTCACTACGGCGTGTGCTGGTCAGGTCGAATGCAATTCGACTGGTCAGTGACAATGCAAATGGTCAAGTCCATGCAATTACGCAGGCTCACATTAAAAACCGACGAACGACCACCCGGCCATGGAAAACCACCGGCCGCCAAGGTCTTCCAGCGCTACCAATGGACGCAAGAGTCACCCCCAAAATACGGTTGACCGCGAGCAGAACGAGCGCTAAACCAGAACTGTACCAGCGCTGTCCTCGACAGCACCCAGGTAGCCAGAACCTTTGAGGCTACGCCACATCGTGGTGGTTCACCCCAAGTGCGATTAGCGTCCGGTGGCTCGCACGGTCACAGCGATGTGATGGATGCCTACTTCTCAACTTTGCCCACTGCGGCAACTCAGGCCTTCTCCTGGCTGCTCTGCAGCAACTTATCCGCTTGGCCATTTCTTGCGCCAACCTATTGCCCGTCTCTTTGCCTCCTAAAGAGACGGGCGCATATCACACTGCTGCAGCCCTTCTCGCACGGGCCTTTGCGGCTTTCCACCTCGTGACAATCGGCGTGACAAACACCGAATGCTCACTCGCCACAGCGATACCGATGATGGTGCCGCAGCCCACGGAATGGACTGCACCTGACTGACAGTCACGCATGCCCCAGTCATCGCCTCACTGCCTTCACCTGACTCAGGATCTCGCGACACCGGCCTCGTCAGCCAGTGCAGCCTCCACCCGCCCACCGCTATCGGTGTTCAGGGGGCCAGATCATGAGATGCCCAAGCTCCCGGCCGTAAGGAGCCGTCAGTCCCGCGTTAGCGGACAAACCTCACAGGTCGCAGGGGCCTTGATCCCTGATAACACTCAACAACCGTGGCGGGATGAGTGAGGACGACGTCGATAATCTCAGGAGAATTGTGATGCAACTGTGCGAAGCGTTCGAGCCCCCACAACCCTTGCTGGAATACCAGCAGGCGCCACTGCCCTACCCGGTCGAAGCACTCGGGGAATTGTTGGGCCCTGCGGTCGAACGACTGGCCGAGGTGATCGGCGTGCCCTGCGCCATGGCCGCGCAATCGGTGCTGGCCAGCGCTGCTCTGGTGAGCCAGGGTCATGCCAATGTCCAACTCGACGGCCGAACCTATCCGCTGTCCCTCTACCTACTGACGGTGGCGTCCTCGGGTGATCGCAAAAGCGCGGTGGACCATCTGGCACTGAAGGCCGCGCGTGACTGGGAACGACAGCAGTGGACCCTGTATGCGGAAAAGCTCAAAGCCTATCGCGCCGCTACCAACATCATGGCCAAACCCAAAACCTCAAAGAAACACGCGGAGGCGAAAGACGGTGAGCTATCCGAGCCGGTACCGCCAAGACTGATCATTGCCGAACCCACCATTGAGGCTCTGGTCAAAAGCCTGTGCCATGGTTTGCCCAGCATGGGCTTATTCAATGATGAAGGTGGCCAGTTCTTGGGCAGCAGCACCATGAGCAAAGAGAACCTGCTTAAGGCGATCACCACCTTGTCGACACTGTGGGATGGCAGCCCGATTGATCGGGCGCGCTCCATGGCCGGAGAAAGCCTGCGAGCCTATGACCGCCGCCTCAGCCTGCACCTGATGCTGCAACCCTACCTGGCCAACCAGCTGTTCAAAGACCCGGTGATCAATGGCCAAGGCATCCTCGGCCGTTGCCTGATCAGTTGGCCCGAGCGCCTGGTCGGCCAGCGGCTCTACAAGGCGATTGACCTGAGCCGGGATGCCAAAGTCCAGCGCTACCAACAACGGATCACCACCCTGCTGCAACAGCCTTGGTCGATTCACCAGGATGGTTCACTCAATCCCGCCACACTGGAGCTGACTGCCCGTGCCCGTCGTGCCTGGATTGATATTCACGACACCATCGAATGTCAGTCTGGCGAGTTCGGCGAGCTGGCCGGCATCCAGCCTGTCGCGGGCAAAGCCGCGGCGAATGTACTGCGTATCGCGGGTGTGCTGGCCATGGTTGAAGAGGCCAGTGCGTTGGACGAAGCACACATTCAGCGCGCCTCCACGTTGATGGATTACTACCTGGCCGAGATCCAGCGCCTGACCGAACAGGAGCCGGTCAATAGCCGATGCGAAGAGGCAGATCGCCTGCTGCGCTGGCTGGTGCAGAAAGGCTGGACTCACTTCACCATTCGCGACGTCAATCGCAACGGCCCTCGTTTTGCCCGCAAGAGCGCTGACCATACCGCCTCTTTATTGGTCGTGCTGATCACTCATCGCTGGCTGAGCAGCCGCGACGGAAAAACTTTCGAGGTCCGCCATGTTTCGCCTCAATGACGCGGTGCGCCGCTACCAGGCGCAACATCGATCGCAACTAGAATCGCGGCGTGTCGCCGCCTCTGTCGCCACCCTGTCGCCACGCGCCAGGCCAGAAACGACGCGGGTTGTCGCCACTGTCGCCGCTGTCGCCACACCACCCCTGAAGCCTGCCCACATCGCCCTGCTGATCGAGCAACTGCGTGAGGAAGGGGCACTGCTGCAACACCAGGAGAACACCCTTCTGATCCGCCCGACGCACTGGCGGCAGATGGACAGGCTCAGCCCTCACTGGAAAGCCTTGCTGCTTTTTCTGCAAACAAACGAAAACGGTGAAGATGATGGCTCTGGTCGGTCGGCGTGAGGGTCGCAACTTTGGCTATGGCCGCCAGCTGAGCTATGCCGGCTCACAAGCGCTAAAGGATTTGTTTGCCGGCGGCCACTTCGCCACGGTCAAAGCGCATAGCGATCGCTGGCAAGCGTTCGTGCGTTGGTGTCGGTCAGAGGACGGCCCGGGTTACAACGATGCGCGCCAGATCGATCGACGGACGCTGCAAGACTACGCCGCCTACCTGCGCCAGCAGATCCAGCAAGGTGAACTCTGCATCGCGACCGCGCAGAACCGCCTGAGCAGCGTCAACCGCACCCTCGCCGCGCTGCGCGGTGATCAGGACGTGAGGATCGCCAGTCCGAGCCAGGCGTTAGGTCAGCAGCGCTCGAGCGTACGCACCCGCGCGCCGGATGGCCAAGACCGCCAACAGGTAAGGCGAGTGATTGAGGCGCTGGGTGAACAGCAACACGAGCGGGTGGCCGCAATTGTCCTGTTGGCCCGAGCAACCGGCATGCGCCTGCGCGAAGCGATCCTGGCCGACCTGCCACGCTTGCAACGCGAATCCGAACACTTAGGCCGCATCAACATCCAGGACGGCACCAAAGGCGGCCGCTCAGGCGCTTCAGCGCCGCGATGGGTTGTGGCCAATGAAGCGGTGAAGGCGGCACTGCAGTTGGCTGGTCATGCGTCGCCGACTAGCAGCCGCAACTTGCTGGCTCGAGACGAAAGCTATGCCGCGTTCCTGCAACAGACCGTGCTCCCCGCCCGAGAAGTGCTGCATGAACACGGGCTGAAGGGTTTTCATGAACTGCGCGCAGCCTACGCCTGCGAGCGTTACGAGCAGCTCACGGGGCACGCCGCCCCGGTCAACGGTGGGCAGTGCTATCGCATTGACCGCAACCTTGATCGACAGGCGCGGCAACAGATCAGCCTTGAACTCGGACATAACCGGATCGATGTGGTGTCGGCCTACATTGGAGGTCGAGCGTGACCAAGATCTTTGATATGGAGCTGTTCCTGAGCGGCGTACTGACTGGCTCGAAGGCCACCCAGCAACGACACCTACGGCAAGCCCGAATCATGCAAGCTGCCATTCAACAGCGATGGCAGCGAGATAATCCTTGGACCTGGCAGCTCAAGCATTTGCGCTGGTTTCTCACTCAGCACCTGAAAGACCATACCGACGCCACCCGGTATTACTATCGACTCACAGCTCTATTGCTCTGGAAGCGATTAGGGAGAGTCCGAGAGCTGCTGATGTGATATTCGACGAGTCCTAGCCTAGCCCACCAGTCGCACTTACAATCGGGCTAGTGCAACCTCACTCTTTCCAAACCTCAGCAGCCAACGGCAACTCATTCAGCTCGGCACGGGCCTCACGCCACGTTGGAAAATGCTCCCCAAGGATAGATATAAAGCGATCGTTGTGGGTGGGTTCGAGCAGGTGAACCATCTCGTGGACGACCACGTACTCAAGCAGGTCTTTCGGCTTCTTCACCAGCTCGGTGTTCAGTCGAATGTTACCTGCTTGATGGTTACAGCTGCCCCACTTGGTTTTCATCCGCTGCAGGTAATAACCAGCCACCTTCACCTTCAGCTTGCACTCCCACTTCCTGACCAATGCAGGCACAACGGCGTGCATTTGCAGCTTCTGCCATTCGTGCATCACTTCTGCGCGTTTTTGTGCATCGCTGCCTGGACGAACAGTCAAGGTAATGCGTTTGTGGTCGAGCACCACCGATGGCTTGGCATCCTGATGGTTAACTACCATCAGGTAGCGTCGACCCCAGATATAGTGGCTTTCTCTTTCCACAAACTCACGCGGCGCCTCACGCGCCTGCGCTTCCAGTTTGCTCTGCTGCTCGCGAATCCAGCCCAGTCGGGAAATAGCATAAGCCCGAGCGACTTCAAACCGCGTGCTTGTTGGGGCGACTAACGTTACCCGCCCCTCGGGCGGGTGCACGCTCAGGTGGACATTCTTGATGTCTTTCCTGGTCACTGAAATTGAAATGTCGCCCAGCTCAATAATCTCGTTCATCAATATCCCTGTTGGTTCTTGATGATCTCGAATATTGCCGAAGTCGCTACACGGTCACGCCCCATCAGGGGAAACAGCGCATTAAGAACCTGCGCTTCCCGCGCAGGATCTCCTCGCCAGGACGAAGGGGCTGATCCGCGCATGGCCAGATCAATATCCAGAGCCAGTTTCACCTTTGCCCCTTCATCTTTCGGGCACTGGAAGGTGGTCGTTGCAATGTTGTCCAGGTTATTAAAAAGCACAGTCGCTTCCCGATGGCCGTTAAGTGCAGCCGGGGAGTTGCCTGGTCCTTTATGCCCCAACTGTCTGACCAGCACCTCGGCCTTACGCAAAAATTCCTCGTAAGCGGCTGCATCGTCACGACTCTGTTTGATCAGATCCTCAAGCAACCGCGACATACCCTCGTAGAACTTCGGGTCTGTCAGTTGCTCTCGAATGATGGTCTTCCGTACGTTGTTGATAATGCCTTCGGCAATCGCTCCCTTGGAGAGGTTGCCTTTGGCGTTGAGCTTTTTGGCGATGGCATCGTGAACGCCAGTCTGAACAATCAGCTCAACCAGCGAGAAATTATCGACCGTGCTCATCGGGTCGGCAGGGTCTGCCTGAATATAGGTATTGAGCAGATGCCGCATGTCCGCTTCGAATGGTTTGATATCCAGCTCTTCGCCGGAATGTTTCTTTATCGCCTCACGAACGTCAGCGTAGAACTGCACTTCTGTCTGAAGCCTGCCGGCTTCAGCAGCCGAGTAACCGGCTTCGGTGAGGTTCTGCGCCAACTCGGCAAACGCCCGCACAAATGAAGCCACCGCCTTGTAGAAGGACACCCGCAGTGCTTCGGTCTCATCCAGCCCATTGGCGTTAGCGGCAGCACCACAGAAGTAATGGATAAACTGCTCAATCTCGCGCGGTGGTGCCACGGGGTCGCACAAGTAACTCAATGCCTCGCGGGCAGCGTCCAGTTGCTTCTTCCCTTCGACCAGCCAGTTCTTCAGCTCAACGTTGTTATTGCCCCCGCTGCCTGCGTCAACATCCAGCTCGTCAGAGGTGTACACCGAAATGGCATCTTGCACGTCGCCGAACAGCTCTTTGAAGTCGACGATATAGCCAAAGTCCTTGTCATCACCGTCGAGCCGGTTGGTGCGGCAAATTGCCTGGAACAGGTTATGGTCCCGCAGCTCGTTATCCAGATAGATATAGGAGCAACTAGGTGCATCGAAGCCAGTCAGCAGCTTGCTGACCACGATGAGTAACTTCAGGTTGGCCGGCTCCTCAATGAAGCGACGCTTGGTCTCTTCTTCATAAGCGTTGGTAGTCTGGCCCGGCTTCAACACGTACTGTGTATAAGTATCGAACTTGTAACGCTCATCGCTTTGCGCCGGCTCGCGGGAAATTGCGTTGTGGTTCGGCTCATAGGACGTGACGATGCCGCAATACGTGCCGAAATAGGTGTTCTTAAACAACCGGAAGTAGTGACAGGCATCGTAGATGCTGGCGGCCACCAGAATGGCCGTCCCTCGGTCATTGTTCAGACGTGGCTTTAAGCCAAAATCCTCAATGATACTAGCGACGATGCGCTGCTTACGCTCACCAGCACTCATGAGCGACTCCATGGTGGCCCATCGTTTGCGCAGGATCGATTTCTGGTAATTATTCAGAGCTTTGGTTGCTCGTTCAAACCATGCATCGATTCCGTCCCGCGAAGTCAAATGCTGCGGTACGTCGCGCGCTTCATACTTAAGGTCCAACACGACCTTATCCGCCACCGCTTCGTGGAATTTGTAGGTATGGATGTAAGTGCCGAACACGTCGCGCGTAGTCTGCTTGTCCTTACGCAGCAACGGTGTACCGGTAAAACCAATAAACAGGGCATTGGCCAGCCACTGCTTCATTTGCTTGTTCATGTCACCGCCTTGGGTACGGTGACATTCATCCACGAAGACATAGAAACGCCCATGCATGGGCGGTGCCGGTACGCTCAAATCAGGCTCAAACTTGTGTAGCAAGGCACATAGCAGGCGTGGTGCGGCAGCTGAGAGCTTCTGCACAAGATCGGCACGGGAGGCAATGCGTGGCGAGGGCGAGTCGTTACCGATTACCCCGGCATTACGCATCACCCCGGATATTTGCTTGTCCAGCTCATCGCGATCCGTGATGACCAGAATGCGCGCCTCAGGATCATGCTCCAGCAACCACTTGGCGATCAGCACCATCAGAATGCTCTTGCCACTGCCCTGGGTATGCCAGATAACCCCGCCCTCTTTACGCCGAACACGCTCCTGCGCGGCCTTCACTGCAGCGTATTGATGAGGGCGCGGCACCTTCTTGATACCCGCATCGAAGATGATGAAGTTGCGAATCAGATCGAGTAAACGAGACTTCTCGCACATCTGCGCCAGTGGGTCGTCCAGCAAGTAACCAGACTGTGGCACTTCTGCATCCAGTAGCACTTGGTAGCGAGCAGGCATCTCCTGCAGGGTATTCAACTCCTCAGGCCCAGCGTTCAGGGAGGACGCCTTCCACTCGACAAAAAACTCGGCGCGGGTAGTCGCCGTGCCGTAGCGCAAGCCCTGAGAGTCACTGCCAGCGAAGACCAACTGCACTGTACTGAAGAAACCCTTGTTGAAGATTTCCTCCTGGTTGGTGATCAGTTGGTTAACGCCATCGGCCACCTCTACCGAACTACGCTTGAGCTCAATCACACCGATGGCGATACCGTTCAGATAAATCACCAAATCAGGGCGGCGCTCATGGCCACCGCGCAAGGTCACCTCTTCGGCAATGGCAAAGTTATTGTGCTCAGGGTGCTCCCAATCAATCAGATGCACCGTTTCGTGGGCCTGTCCAACGGCTACCTGTACTGGTACGCCGTAACGCAGCAGTTGGTAGGTACGCAAATTAGCCTGATACAGCGTGATGCCAGTGGAATCAGCCGCTGTTATCAGCTTTTGCAGCGCCGCCGATATCTGTGCATCGGAGTAGCCGCGCTGTTTCAGATTGGCCTGCAGCAGCTCGACTTCAATGTTGCGGTTCTGCCCACGCTTGCTCCACTCACCCAGGTAGTTGTAGTCAAGACAATCAGGCCGCGACTTGTCCGTAAACAAAGCCAAAACACGATTCTGGGTGCGACGTTCAGAGCGAGGTTGTTGAATCATCAGGTGCATCCTGCAGGGTTTATTCGGTTACGTGTTTGCTGACGAGACTGTTGAGCAACACGTTATTCATTTGTTCGGAATGGACGCGTATGGCGTCGGCGTCCCAAGACTCTGTTTCCATCATCAAATACTGTTTAACGCTATCGATGGTGTTGTTCTTATAAAACTCTTTCTTCGCCGCAGGCATGAAATTGCTCAGCCGAGAGTTCTTGCTATGGCTGATCAGGCATAGATTGCCGAACGAATTGAGCGTGTCGGAATCGAGCTGCACCTGCCCGTCTAGCGGATGCTGAGGGTAGTAATGCTCCACCGAACTACGGAAGGTGAATTCATAGGATTTAACCTTGTCATTCGTCCCGAGCTCAAGCCAAAGCAGATAGTCCAGGAAGTTGAAAATCAGGTTGTTTTCGATATTGCCGAACCTCAACCGAGACTCCACCGTCTCTACCGCAATGCTTTCGCGGCGTGTCTGACAGGCGCCCCGATTGGTATAGATCATCGCAAAGTAATCCAGGCCTGCCTCTTGGGCCAGAAAGCGGTCAAAGACAAACGCCTTGGCGACCGACTCCATGTGCTGCAGATAAACTTGAGCCTCAATTTGTTCAACATAAAACAGGTGAAACAGCGCCGCATTCAGCCAGTGCTTGTAAACAAGCGTTGGCGTAGAAACATGAAAAGCTGACAGCAACATCAGGATGCGGCGGTTGATGCCTTCATTGCCGTCCTCTTCGCCGAAGGTATTCACATAACTTCCCCGTCCAGCGCTGCTGTGATCGCCGCTTTTGTTCCACTTGAAGCGTTTGAGACTCCAACCATCCGAGCCCTTGATGAACTCGCGCTTGATCACATATTGGTCAAACAGATACTTGCAGCGCAGCAGGCTAAAGGTAAAACGCTTCACTGCCGCAACAGGGTCTGGCTGCTTGAGCACATGCGCCTCAAAGGTATCGAGCAAGCGCTTGTCATCCAATGGGATGTCCGCTCGCGTATCGACACGCAGTACATGCAATAGGAAGTTGGGAAAGTTAATCACCGTGTTGAAGCGATCTGGCGCCTCCTCACCTGACTCACCCTGCTTCGCAGCAACCGGAACCTTGGCAATGATCTGATCAAGGGTCATGCGAGTGTCCTGCCGAGCAGTCACCTCCTGAGTTTTGTGCAGTGCCGCCCGAAGCGAATCGAAGTCAGCGAGTTGAAACTGTCCCCAGTCCCCTTCGCCAAAAATGCTGCCACGTTGGCCAGGCGTGAAGCCCATTTGCACATAGCGCTCCATGTTCGCGCAGGCTTCCCATACTGCATGCAAGCAATTCTGACTCTGTTCGCAGCCCTGCAGTTGCTCCATCATCCGCGCCTTGAGCACCTCGTGTTTTTCCAGCTGCTCACCGCGGTTATTCATGATCTCGAAGTAATGGTTCAGGTCCGTATCCGACGGCACTTTCACCCGCATGATTTGCACGTAGCCAAACAAATAATCGGCAAATTGCTGAGGTGAAACTCCGTTTTCTTTGAGCTTCTGCGACAAGACTTTCTGGATAAGGCGGTAGCCATTGAGGATGCCGGTATTGATCTGCTTCTTAGTCAAAAGCTCGGCAGGGTCGTCGTTGAACTTCTTCTCGAAGATGGCGGTAAAGGTTGCGCGCGAATGCTCGCGGCTATCGAAGTGGATACTCAGGTTTGAATACCAGGCAAGCTCGACAGCCTTGGTGTTTTTCAGATACGACGTCAGCAACGACAGGGTCGTCAGGCGTTGCTGACCGTCAATGGTTTCAAATACCGGGGTTTTACTGTCCGGGCGCTCATACACCACCAAGGTGCCAATGTAGTATTTGCGCGCTTTATCGTCCTTCTTCGGCAGGTAATCGATCACGTCCTGAATCAGCTGCGTGATTTCGCCCTCCTCCCAGGCGTAATTGCGCTGATACATCGGGATGACATACTCGTCCCGACCGCTGAGCAGCGCCTTGATGGAGAGCTGACTGATTTCGCTACTCATAGTATTTCATCGCCTTGAACAGAGCTTCGATCTCATCGGTTCTGGTTGACTTCTGGCCGCTCAATACCGGCAGGCTGCAATTAACAAAGTCAGCAGGACGTGTGGCCTCCTTGATCAACCTGAAAAGATTGTTCTCCAACACGTGGTTATCCATGCTGGCCAGCTGCACCACCTGCATCTTCAGGCGCAGGCTGTAGGCCCAGATGAAAATCTTCTCGATGGCCCGGGAGATATCTGTGTGACCGAACTTGTCGATGTAGTAAATCAGCAGGCAATCGAACATAGCCCGTACGTAGCAATCGCCGGTGCGGGTTCTTGCCGGGTAGCTATTGAGGGTTTTCATGATGGTTTTCGCATAGCCATCGAGTCCTTCAAAGCCCACCAGTTCATGCCCGCTCCAGGACTCGGCGCTGATCCGCGCCACCTTGCCCTGATAGTGGCTGATCAGCTCAAAAAAGCGCCGGCCATTGATGATGATCTGATCCAGGTGGAAGGGAAAACCACGCTCACGCGAGTCGATTCTGCGCTCGTATTGCCCATTGTAATTATCGACAAAATGGTGGGCGATACGCAGCTGCTCCACATAGGGGTAGCTGGCCACCGTATCGATATTCACGCCCTTGAATAAGTCGCTGTCATCCTTGCTGAAGTAACGCGCAGAAACCCCTTTCGACCAACTACGGATGCGGTACAGGTACTGGGAGAACAGTGTGGCCAACGCCTCGGTGTCACTGTTTTCCCAATGCGCCACCGTGGCCGCCTTCAACTGCTCGTCACGCGGGCTGAACTCACGCAGATGGTAAGCCTTGAGCAAGTCATGAGGCTCCAGGTCCCGGCCCCGCGCATTCTGCGAGTCAAAGAACTGGAAGGCTTCCGACACATCATTCAAGGCAACAGCCACGACCTGACACTTGTTCAGGAAGAAGTCGATATGTGCCTCGGTAAAGTCCGCACGGGAAACGATGCGGGCCACCTCAAGATAATTGCTATGGATGTTCCTCTGCGATATCTCGCTGGTAAAACCGGGATTCACCATGGCTTTCTCAAGCTCGAGCAGGCGTTCCCGCAAGTCTTTGCGTTCGAGCCTTATTTCCTTGTTCCGCTGGATCAACGCACGGGCCGCCAGCAGCAGACTAATGGTCCGCTGCTGGCCATCGACGATGTTCTTTGTATCACCGTCCTGGTGAAACACGATGGTGCCCAAGCGATAGGCCGACTTGTCCTTATGGATGGCAATATCGGAGAACAGTTGGTTGATGTTCTTGCCGGTCCACTTGTAAGGGCGCTGGTACTGGGGGATATCCAGCGCAGAATCCATGAGCAGTTCGTAAACGCTGATGATCTTGCTGGATAGTTCGGTAGCCTGCTGAGTTTCAATCGCTTCCATGCTCAGGTTGGTCATAGCAGTCGGGTTCTTCCGGTTAGCAGCTCTTGCATCATGCCTTGCTTCAGGGCGCGGGTTTTGGCCAGGCGCTGCTCCAGTGCATCCAGTTCGGCGTCCATATCGGACAGCACGGCGGCGATGGCAGTTTGTTCGGGAAGAGGCGGCATCCTCAGTTCAATTGCTGCAAGCGAACTTGCACTGATGTGGACTACAGCATCCCCTTGGCCACGACTAGCCTTTTGCTTCTGTATTGGAGCGCTGTTGAGGATATAGCCGAGAAACTTAGCGTCAGCAGCAGCAGGGCGTAGAATCACAATGTCACCGCCAGCAAAGGCTTCGCATTCATGAACAAACGCCACAGCCTTGCCAATCTCCTTTTTTGTCTCTCCAGAGCCAGCAAAAAGAATATCGCCCGTCCTCAAAAGCGTTGCCTTGGCCGCAACTGAAGCAGTGATTCGCGAATAGAACGTTCGCACAACATCATGATGACGCGTATAAATTTCGCCGTAGCGTACGCAAGGCAGATCACCAGCTGTTGCTTCGTCCTTTTTTACACCTGTGCCTTTTATAAATCTGCCCAAGCTTCCCAACCGAATCACCTCCCACTCACCCTGGAAGCCCGGAAGGCGAATTTGGCCGGTAAGGAGTTGTTGCATGGAGGCCTGTTTAAGGTCGCGTTTCTTGACAATAAGCCGCCCCAGCGCGCCCAGCAGCGCATCCACATCGCCCAACGCTGCAGCAATAGCACGTTGTTCTTGGAGGGGTGGACGCGGGCACAGGAGTCTTTCGATGTGGTTTAGAAAGAGATTCGGCTGCGCCCCTTGATTAACGCTGTTGGCTATCTGCACCTGAGCTGGATTGCTCTGAAGCCAAAACTGGATGTAATAAGCATCCGCCTTGCCACGATCAAGTTTCACCAAAGCGGCACTGCGAACCAATACACACTCAAACCCAGCTGGAACAACAGTGACCCGCCCAATTGTTCCAGAGCATGAAATCAAGATATCACCAGCTTCCGGGCCACACCGACGCTTCATCCTGAAGTATTCATCATCTCCAACGTAGTCAACGTCGGACACGTCGATTGCTCCGTTGAGAACATTGCGGGCAGACAGCAAGTAGTAACCATGCCGAGTTCGATTCGGTGTTACATGGTCGCCATCGGTGATTTTGGTGGAGATGTCAGATAGGTGACATACCACCCACGCCTCCGGAATAACGCCTACCTCGGTTTGCTTGTAACCCGGCTTCACTGCCATACAGCACCCATTTTTTTCAAATGCTCTGCCACACGACTGGCAAGGGTTGCCACTTCATCGGTGAGCTGTGGCAGCGGGGTGGCGTAGCGCTCACTCAGCTCGCGGATGCGTCCGGTCAGAGTCTGAGAGACTCGGTCGAGTTCACCCTGCACAGCATCGGCCAAGGTAGCCAGCCATTTATCATCCACTACCAGGCTTTTGATCTCATCCTCGCCAAGCAGCGGGTATTTCGCGTGGATCTTGTTCTCGAGCTCTTCCTCTGCCTTTTTGAGCTTGGCATTGAGGATGCTTTGCTGATTAATCAATGCGTCGTATTCGGCCAATACCTTGAGTTCATCCTCATAATCCGGATCCAGGCCAATCTCGCGTTGACGTGTCTTGATCGCTTTGGCGGTGACCTTCTGCTTGTCCCCCTCGCCTTCGACCACTTCGCTGAGCGAGCCATCCTCGCCGCTGTGCTCTTCAAGCATTTCACTCAAGCTTTGCTCGACGCTGGCAAGTTGGGTTTGAAGGTCTTCAATGGCGTTGCGTTCGGCCATGAAATAGCGGGCAATCAGAATCTCGACCGGAATCAGGTCGGACTTGAAGCGGCGCTTGCCCAGGCAGTAGTCATGCTTCTCAGCCCAACCCAACTTGTTGTTCTTATCCTTTACCTTGAGGATTTCGCGCGCTTTGGCGGCGGCACTCCAGCCGTCGGCGCTGATCAGGTAGCAGTCGTCCTGCAGGGTCTCGGCCCAGTAGTCCATCAGGTGCTGATAGATGTCGTAATGGTCAAGCAAAGGCGCTTTGGCGAAGGCACTGAGCAGGTCTTCGGACAATGTGCCAATCAGCTCCTTAGGGTGGCTGTTGACTGCAAAACTTTTCAACTGAGGGGTACTGCCCGCCAGCCAGTGGTTGAACAGCTTATCGACGCCAGCTTTGAATGCAGTGAACTGCGGATGGCCGAAAATGACCGTTTTCACCTCAGGGCTGACCAGCTCAAAGTAACCGGGGTGGCTGGCCGGCTTGAACAACGCCGCACGCAGGGCTGGCATCACCTGCCAGTAGCCGTCAAAGGCGTCGATGTCACGCTCGGGAATGCCACCGCGCAAATGGCCGTCGATATCCTGAATATCCTCAGGCTCGGTACTGTCGATATAGCGCGGCAGGTTGAGGTTGAAGTCGTTCTTCGGATCGCTGATTTCGTCGAAGGTCACCATGCGGGCATAGCGCGGGTCTCTTTCATCCAGCCGGATAAAGGTATCGACAATCTTGTGCACATCCTGATCGCGCAGACGGTTCTTCGGGCCGTCCTTGATAAAGCCCTTGGCGGCATCGATCATGAAAATGCCTTTGCGGGCGCTGGCGTTTTCCTTGTCCAGTACCAGGATGCAGGCGGGGATGCCTGTGCCGAAAAACAGGTTGGCCGGCAGGCCGATAATGGCTTTGAGGTAACCAGAGCGCACCAGCTGCTCACGGATCACTGCCTCGGCATTGCCGCGAAACAGCACTCCGTGGGGCAGAATGCAGGCACCTTTCCCAGTACTTTTCAGCGAACGGATGATGTGCAGCAAGAAGGCATAGTCGCCCTGTTTGGCCGGCGGCTCGCCCCAGGCAAAACGCTGGTATGGGTCTTTAGCGGGTGTCAGGCCGACGCTCCAGGACTTGACCGAGAACGGCGGATTGGCCACTACGTAGTCATAGGTACGCAGCTGCTCGCCGTCCTTGAACTTAGGCGTGGACAGTGTGTTGCCCTGCAGAATATTGGCGGTCGGGAAGTCGTGCAGGATCATGTTCATGCGGGCGAGACCGGCGGTGGTCACGTCCATCTCCTGCCCTTCCAGGGTGATGTGGGTACCCGCCTGATCGGCCACTTTCAGCAACAGAGAGCCCGAGCCGCAGGTAGGGTCATATACAGTAGTCTTGGCTACGGCATTGGTCGGGCTTATGCCGATGACCTTGGCGATGATGCGGCTGACTTCAGAGGGGGTGTAGAACTGCCCCTTGCTCTTGCCGCTTTCGCTGGCGAAGTGACGCATCAGGTATTCGTAGGCGTCGCCGAGAATGTCGTCGTTGTCGGCACGGTTCTGCGAAAAGTCCAGCTCGGGCTTCTGGAAAATGGACACCAGATTAGTGAGTTTTTCCACCATGTCCTTCCCCTCGCCGAGCTTGTTCGGGTCGTTGAAGTCTGGAAAATCACTGCGGGCTAGCCGGGTGTTGGCGTCAATCAGTGGTTGGATAATCTGTGTGTTGATCTTGTTGCCGATGTCGGCATTACCCTTGAGAGCAACCATGTCCTTGAAACTGGCACCAACCGGGATGGTCACCGGTGATGCGAAGTCATCCGAGTTGCCGTACTTGTCAGAGATGTACTTGATAAACAGCATGAACAGGACGTAGTCCTTGTACTGGCTGGCATCCATCCCACCGCGCAGCTCGTCACACGAGGCCCAGAGGGAGGAGTAAAGATCGGATTTCTTGATAGCCATTGGCAATCCTGACTGGAGTAAAGAGTAAGTGCGCAGGCGCCCCTGTTATGCGCTCGGGATAATACCCATGGCGCTGGCGATAGACGGGGGGTCGAAAGATATTTGTAGCGAAGCGGAGCTTTACCTGCGGTTAATGGGTGAACCTTATCTACTTCGGTTTCGTCGGGCCAGCATTTCGCCCTTATTTCTGGTCTTCATCCACTGCCACAAGTCAATCAACCGTGAAGTCGCAGAAAGTGGGCGGCAGACTTGGATGCCGCGCACAGTAAGCCGGCGAGCCTCCGGCGCCAATACTGGACGTGTGCACAGGTAAGTAATCCGCTCACATCCCGATAGCACTATGCCGCTAGGCAAGCGCCACTTCGCTGTTTTTTGATCATTTGCAAAGCTCGGGATGAACTTGCCTGTATCCATAATTGACATCTCGCCCAGCACTGATTTTCCGCAGGCGGGCTCAGCGTGCTTTCAACAACGCCTCAAAATCCGAAGCCTGAATCTCCGAAGCCCCGCTCAACATGTCCCGCGCCAACGCCCGTCGCTTACTCAGCAGCTCATCCAGCGTCGCCTCAAACGTCGGCATCGCCGCATCCCGAACCGTTGGGTAGTACACGTACACATCCTTCTCCTGCCCAATCCGATAGGCCCGATCCGTCGCTTGATCTTCCTTGGCCGGGTTCCAGCAACGAGTGAAGTGAATGACGTGGTTGGCCGCTTGCACGTTCACCCCAAAACCGACGGCGATGGTCGACAGGATGATGACTGCGAAACCAGGTTGCTCCTGGAATTGGTCGATCAGCCTCTGGCGGCTATTCGCGCTCTGACTGCTAGTATTGGTATCACCATTAATGACGGTAGCGCGAAACCCGAAATGCTCTTGAATCGAGTGTTGCAACTCTCGCTGAATATCACGCAACTCGGTAAAGACAATGACCTTGTCGCCGTTCCCGGCTCTTTTGATCGACTCAAGCGTCTGCATCAACCACTGCAGCTTCGGCGAGTTGTCGCGCAGTCGTTTGTCTGGCTGAACGCTGTAAGGATGAGCACAAATGAGCTTGAGCTTGTGCAGCAACCCGAGCATGCCGGAGGTCTTTTGATCGAGCTGTTCTTCGATCTGCTGCATCTGGCTGTACGCAGCTATTTCGGACAGGTACAGATTGCGCTGCAAGGCGTGCATGCTCAGTGAACGACATGCCGTGTCTTCGATTTTGGCAGGCAGGTCCTTGGCAATGTCTTGCTTGGTACGGCGCAGAGTCTGTGGGTCGATAAGCACGCGAAGGCGCTCCAGGGCAACCGTGTCACGCTCCAACGCGGCTTCGATTGGGCGCTGATACTCGCGCCCGAACTGGTTCAAACCGCCCAGGAAACCTGGCTGAATGAAGTCGAAGAGGCACCAGAGATCTATCAGGGTGTTCTCGACAGGCGTACCGGTACACGCCACTCGAAATCTCGCCGGAATGGCTTTAATCGCCTGAGTCACCAGTGCCGCGGGGTTTTTCAGTTTCTGCGCTTCATCGCATACGACGATCGACCATTGCTGACGCGCCAGGGAAAACTCCTGATCGCGCAGTGTCTCGTAAGTCGTGAGGACGATTCGGGCGTCGCCCATCCAACCTGGGCGTAGCAAGTTTTTGATGCCTTTGGCTTTCAAGTCGGCAGGGATTTCTTCTTTCTTGAACTTCACTGCACTCAAGGCTGAGCCATAGAGCTTCAGCACTGGCAGCGCGTCAGCGAAGAAGAACCGGTAAAGCTCTCGCTCCCAGTTATCGAGCAACGAGACTGGGGCGACGATCAGTGTCGGCTTGTCCTGTGGGTACTTTTCCAGGTACCAGACCAGGAAAGTGAGCAACTGGATCGTTTTCCCCAGCCCCATGTCATCAGCGAGCAGGCAGCCTGACACGTCTGATGGGGACAAACGGAACAAGTGCTGAAGCCACGCCACGCCTTGAAGCTGGTGCTCACGCAGGACGACTTCAGGCTTGAGCAAGCCGGGCAACTCTGGGACTGCGTCCAAAGCGGCGCGAAGGGCTGCCTGACGAATCTGAACGTAGGTCGGTTCGTCAATGTTGTGGCCGATTTGCAGTACAGCGCGGCCCACCTTTTCCTGTTGCTGGACCAGACTGGTCTCGACAGGGGCGATCTTCTTCGACCAGGCAGCAAACAGTTGCTCGGCGGCGGCAATCGAGAGCGGTGTTTCGGACTCTGGCAAACAGACCGTTTCATCACCGGCAGCGCGAGCTTCGTCCAGTCGCTGTTCAAACGCTTCGAATTGAGCGCGGTCGGAAGGATCCCAACGCCCGAAGATCTCTGCGTCAATGCCCAGCGCTGCCACATCCTTCGGCAACCAGCTCTCGGTCGCCTCTTTTACGAGGAAAGGCGAAGTAATTCTTTGCGCTTCGCCGATGCCAGTTACACGATCGCCGTAAAGGGACAGGTCCAGGACAGAATCGAACTCGATACCCGCCGCTTCGTTTTGCCAACGCTTAAGCAGGTCGTTGATACCTGCCAACTGGCGTAAATCAAAATCGCTGAGCTCCAACTCATAGCCCTGCCAGAAACCAGCAGGCATGCCAGCGGCCAATTTCAGCTGCAGTTCATGCACGAACGGTGCGAGTTCATAGGCTGCTTTAAATTCAACTTCGATGGGCGCTTGCGGTGTTGGCGAGATTGGTTCGAGCGTCAGGTTTACCTGCTCAATGTGCTGTCCCGCTTCATCCAGTTTGGGTTCCAGATAAAAGCGATGAAAGAAGATCCCGGCCTCGACCAGTTCGTCTTCATAGCTCTGCGCATCCAGCACTTGTGCGGCACCATCGCCGAGTGCGCTGTAAGGGTTGCGGACGAAGGAAAGTGCATCGTCCCCAGCGACCCGACGCCCGGGCAACGAGCGCACATAGTCCAGTACAGATTTGACTTCAGGCTCAATCAGGACGTGGGTCAACGATCCATCATCACAGGTCACCCGGTATCGATCCTGAACCTGATTGGCACCGTCGAAAATATCAAGCCAGTTTGCCGGTTGGCCTTCGAAGCTTGGTTGCAGCTCGATAACCGGCGTATTACCGACTGTCGATTTTCGCGGATTGAGTCGCAGACTTTCAGGTTTGATCACGACGGTCTTATCCAGGAAGCCATCCATGCCGGCGCCCGCCTTGCGGGCCAACTTCCTGATGCTGGCCCAGCCGATCTGGTTGGTTACTTCACCCGGCTCATTTTGTTGAGCCAGGTAAAGTTGCCGTACTGCGCCAGTCAGCTTCCAGCACGACTCAGGCAAAATCTCCGCTTTTGCGTGGTACTGGAGGATGGCGCCCGTGCGCTGCACCTGCACATTGGCGTTAGATTGCGGATCACGCCATCCACTGACGGATACTTTGAAATCGTCGGAGGCAAGGCTGCCTTGGCTGCTCAGTTGAGGAATGAGAGCTGTCTTTGGCGGCAACCCCAATAGCGGTAGACTTGTTAAATGCTCTGGTTCATCTAGAAGCCGATAGAGTTCATCCCACGTCAGCAGCCAGCGATCGCTGAGTTGGGAGACGAACTCCTCTTCTTCCAGCTGATCCAGATAGCTCGCCAGCAGCCAGGACTCTGCGTTATCCGCCAAGCTCAAGGGATAGCAAATGCCCTGCTCCTCGATGGAAAAAACAGGCTCAGTATTTTCTACCGGCGAATTCGGCTGCAGACCAATGCCTTTGAGGAAACGCTTGAGCATTACTGCCTCCAGAACCGGAGTGGCTGTTGATTGACGGGTTTGAAGCCTAGGCGTTGGAGCGCAGCAACGGCGGCTTGATCATTGTCATCAAGCTGGACCTGAAACGCACCGCCGCGCGCGCGCTGGTCGTAGACTTTGTGTTTGACCGACTTCAGGGCGTTACGGACTTGGTCTTCAAAAGGCAATGGTTTGGCTGTACCTGGCGCTCCGGCCTGACTTTGAATGCGTATGCCCAATTTTTCGAGCTTGTCATCGAACTTGCTCAGCCAACCCTCGATGCGGTCCGGACGGCCAGGCGCAGGTGAATGGGGCATCCACTCTATCGTTCGATGGCGCTGCTTAAGTTCTTTGGTGAGTTCAAGCTGGGACTTGTCTGGGTTAAACGGCGAATCCTCCGCCTTGTACACAAAGCAGGCATTACCCGTTCCCGAAAACTCCACGAAAAAGTAGCCACCAAGCTGCATCACCACAGCATTGTTGTGCCCAGGACCGCCTACCAGCTTGCTCAAGCGCCCTTTGTTCTTCTCACGAAAATGGACGAAGTCCCGCCCAGTGTCATGCCAGGCATCCGAACCCATGACGATTCGGGTGTAGCTCATTTGGTTGGCAAATCTTAACCAGTAATACAGACGCGACTGATCAACCTCGGAGTCTCCCTTCAACAGGTTGAAGAAGTGCTCAAGATCTTCCTTCGCGAACCACGCAACGACCATTGCACAGACATCTTTTTCAACGTACTGCAGCCAGCTGTTTTGTCTGGAACGGATCTGAGGGCTGCCCCAGTTGTCGAGGGCGACCTGTTTGAGCAGCGACGACGGTTTCTCTCGATACGCTGCCAAGTGATAACGCGACAGGCATGCACTCAGAATGTCGTTCATGTACCGCGGATGCTGCCGGCCGATGTCGACAAGGTCGGCTAAGCGCTGAGAAAACTCGGCGTCATCCAACATAAAAATACGAGAGATAAGTACGTTAAAGATCCTTCGCCACAGCCAACTGCTGTCAGGGATCTGCGCAATCGTCTGCAATGCCGAAAGGTCGCTGATCTCTCCCTTGAACATCTGGTCACCCAGCCTGGCACCTGCCTGCTCGGAGAAAAGCTCCTGATGCTGCTGGACGATGTGAACCCATTCCTTCTCGCGTTTTTGCTGGCCTCTGACGCATTCGAAGCCAAGCTGAACGTCTTCCCGCAACAGACACCAGTTGGCGCTCTTATCAGGCGTGGCGGCCTCGTACCCAAAGTAACTAAAGCACAGCGCCAACCAGTCTCGGCGGCTCAGCCTCCGCTTTTCGATACGGTGATGGATTTCTTTGTGCACTCGGCCAAAAAGCTGGTCATCGTCCAGTATCGGTCCGACTCGCTCACTCTTGTCCGAGAGACCGGCAAAAACCAAACGCCATTCTGAGGCGTTGAGTGGGAGTACATTGCGGAATTTGTTTATCGCAGCGCGGCGCTTTTCCTGAGGTGGCGGCAAAGCTTTTTCAGCGCGTTCGAATCTTTCGTAAAGATCAACTCCCGCAGCCCCCAGACGGGGAAATCGCGCCAACGGTTCAGGCGCCGGCCCCGTGCGATGTGCCAACAGACTCAGGTTAATAGCGGCGGAAAGCCTCGCGATTGGGCTGGTCATCGGCTCATCGCCAACTGACACTTTTCCATATCAGTGTTATTGAACACCGGTACCTCTGGCTTGAGGTTGTCCTCCTTTTCCTTCAAGCCAAAGAACTGCATGCGCAACTCCACTCGCCGGCTTTCTTCCTTGGTGTCCTTTGCATTGTTGAACGACACACCGCCCGCCAGGAAAATCGATCTGATTTGCTGTTGGTGCTCTGGCGACAATCCGACTTGGAGCGGGCTGCGGCTATCGAGCAGACTACACATCACCCACTCTGAACGCTGCAGTGAAAGGTGCAGGTTATAAAGATAAGAACCGTCGGTGTCTGTCGATCCCTCGATCACAACCTGTTTGAACCACTTTCGGCCTTCTTCACTGTTAGCCGCGTCCAGAATCATCGGCACAACCTCCTGAAGTGCCGACTGGCCATCGTTGCTCAGTGCGTACTGGTTATGCCCAAATCGGCCAGCATCGCCGAAGCTAATCCGATTGTCCTTACAGTCCACAACGATGGTTTTACTGGCAGTCTTCGCCTTAAGGCTCAGGTGCTCGCAGATCTGACTGATGTCCCTATTACGTTGCTTCTCTCCCTGCTCCGCTTGGTTAATACGCTGCGTCACAGAACTCAAAGCCGCCACCATGACCACGAGAAATAGAATCATCATCGCAGTCATCAAATCAGCGAAGGAGATCCAGAACGGCTTCTCTCCCTCGTCTTTTGAACGGATAACCGAAGGCATTTGCTTACCAAACATCGACTAGCCTCCGTTACTGCCTGATTCGTTCCATGATGTCGCCGAAGTCTTCGAGACTTTCCTTGACCCCTTCTACACCGCCAGCGAGGCTCTTGACTGCTTTATCGAGCTCGGCATCCAGACTACCCAGCGTTTGTCTCAAGGTCCGATCCATACCATCACCGAACTCTTTAAAGCCGTTACCCAACACACCACTGATGTTTTCCAAGTATTCATAAACTTCACGGTTAAGCGCCTGCATCCGCTCGCTTTGCACCTTCAGGTCTTGGAGATACTGGCTGCGGCCGCTGGCCTCCCCTTGCGCGCTTGCGACAACCCCTTCGATGACCGCGAGAGTTTTCGCCAGCGCTTCACGATTGTTTCGATAGTCCGCGACCACGGTGTTCAACTCACGTGATGCCTGTGCAAGCTCAGTACCTGCGCCCTGGACTGTGCCCATCAGCCCCGCAGTCGACTCACTGGCACGCGCAACGCTTTGTCCGGCCGTTTCAAACCGCTCAGCCGCCGCCCGCATCTTGTCTGCGCCTAGCTGCATGCTCTGCAAATGCTGCTCTGTTTGGGCACTCAATGCCTTAACGGTGTCCTGTGCAGATTTCTGTTGCTCTGACACTGTTTGCAGCAACGCCTTGACCTGTTCGTCAAGACCGCCCACCAAGTCACGGGTGCCTTGATGCAGGTCAGCCTGTGCAGCGCGGGTGGTTTGATCCATCTGCTGCTGGCCGTGCTCCAATTGCTTGAAGACTGCCGAGAGTTGCTCACCCAGCACCTCAACGGAGCCCGCAATTTTCGCCATGGTTTCCTGTTGACCTTGGCCGACGTTCTGCTTGATCGACTCAACAAAAGCCTGGAGATTCTCAGCCATTGCCTGTTGGCGAGCCTCGCTTTGAGCAAACAACTTCTCCAACTGCTCGGCCATTCGAGCACCGGCCCCCTCCCCTTCGTTGCCGATACGGGCAACCGAAGCCTGGAGATTGGCGAGCATCTCGTTCATCCCCGCTTGCATGGCGTTCTGTCCGGCCTGCATATCGGAGAGTAACTGGGCGATCATGGTTGAGCTGTTTTGGTTCGAGGACTCGCTAGCCGAACGCATATCTTGGATCAGCGTCGAAAAGCCCTGCTGCATCGACTGCATGGCGGCAACGGACTGGCCCATCAGTTCGTGTAGACCGTTGAACTGTTGGCCGAACGTACCTTCCAGCTTGTTCATGAAGGCAACTAGAACATCCTGAAGAAGGTTCTGTACTTGCCCTGACTGATCGCCACTGGCGGCCTGAACCGCACCCGCGATAGCTTCAAGGGGGGATTTAAGACTGTTCTCAATCGCACTGCTTACCTGATCGGCCAACAACTGCCCAGAGTCACGGTAAGTCGTTGACAAGGTATCCGCTAATTTGAGGCTTTCGCGGACTTGGGTATCAACGAGGTTCTGCAGCATTTCCCGCAGATCGGTTACCAGGCTGTCCTTGAGCTGACGGGTTTGCACGGAGCTTTCAGCACTCGAGCGCACAAGCTCCGCTAGATATTCCTCACCGACACCGCTGTCGAAAAGCCCGTCGATGGTTTCGTTGAACGCTTCAAGAAGTCTGTAGCATTGGCCCAGACGCCACTTTTCAGTAATCGTGACGGCTATAGAGGCCATGATTGAAATAAAGGAGCCGATGAACGCAAACAACACGTCCTTGAGCAGCTTATCGACGCTGGCATTTACCTGCTCAGGGGTGCTTGGATCAAAATGCTGTAGGCCTAGCATCAAGCCGAAGAAGGTTCCGACAATACCGATGCCGGTCAAAATACCAGGCAGGTGTTTATAAAACTCGGTTCCCAGCGGGGTATCAACCACGCTTTGAGGTGAGAAAAAATGCGCGGCTCCGGCGGTTGCGCGCGACCGGACAAGAACCTGTTCGCCTTCTTGAAACTCAAACTGGTCGTGCAGCGTTTCAGCGTATTCGTGCCAGGAGTGCTCCAGCTTGCTTCCATTGAACAGTCGCTCCAATTCAGAGCGCCGTTGAGACGGGGCGAGCGCTTTCACACCGTGCACACGTTTAGTCAGTTTTTTCAGCTGACTGCTAAGTTTGAAGGATGGACAAAAATAACGGACAAAGTACCAAGCGCACAAAATGAAAACGAAGCCAACTACCGTTATTGGCGCGATCAGCTGCTCGGAGCTTGCTGCACCCCATAGATGCAACAGCGTCGAAAAATCCATACTTTCCGCCTTCAATTTAGCAATTTTTTGATGTTCGGGACGCTTGCAACAACCACATTGATGCGTCAATCGCCAATCCCGTTGGTGATCGATGACAGCACCTTGCTCGGCACGCGGTTTTCAGGGCACAACAACGTCGGAAAGAAAGGACGGTAGTTTCACTACGACTGATCAGGAACCTTCCGTGGACAAATGTTAGAAAATCATGTCCTTATGCCAGCACCTTAGCCTGAGCCTTGACCGTCGTAAAGCCGGACGCGATCAATGGATCCCTGATCTGAGAGATCCGATAGGCTTATCGGGTGTGCTCCGCCACCACTTGCGAACCATCAGCTCAATACGAGCGACATCTTGAGGAGTTGGAGCAAAAGCGCATTTGCCGTACGCGACAGCAATAAGGCACGCGCCGACTCGCCAGAGCGGGTGAAGGAATGAACCAAGCGCCAGCAATCGCTATCAGTAGCCGCTGGTTCCACTCAAAAGCGAAATCAGAAGTACAAGCTGTGGAATTGAGCTTTGGTCGACGTAAAGGCAGGAATTTAAGAAGATTCGCGAATGGTATTCCATAAGGTATTCCAATAGAAAAACCAACCGAAAATAATCAATAAAAATCAATACGATACATAATCAATTCAGATTACCCCGGCCCACCAAATGATTAAAAAAAGATGTCCATGGACGTCTTTTTTTGTGCCTGCGATTCGGTTAATACGCGGCTTCTTTTGAGGTTTTTGAGTTCCAGCCGCTCGGGTATTCAAGACGGCATTCCAGCCACAAGCGGTCATTCCGCCTATCCATCAAGCTATCGGCGATTCAGACTGCGCAATACTTTGAGAGCCGACTGGCACAGTAAAGGCTGATGGGCTCGCCGGTAGGATGTCACTAGCCAGGGTTCAGCCTCACAAAAAAACGTAGGTTGAACACAGTAGAAAGCTAAGGCTCGATTACCCATCGCCCGCGCAACATTCCTTTCAGCTCATCAACGCTCAGAGTCATATGCGGCTTGCGATGGACCACCGCGTGACAGTTCGCGCACAACGTAACGAGGTCAGTCTCAGGATTCACGGCTTTCTCACCACCAAAGTCCGAAATCGGCACTATATGGTGAACGTGAATGAACCCCTTCGCGTGCTCGCCGTATGCCTGTTCGAAATCAAAACCACATGCCTTGCAGTCAAAGCCGTGGATAGCAATGGCCTTCACCCTCAGATCTTTCCGGCGCTCGTAACGGGTTCCAAAGTAACTTAATTTGCTGCCTTCATTGGCCGATTCAAAGGTCAATGGATCGCCGTCGGAATTTGGTGCGACCTGGTCAGCCTGGGAAGACAGGAGCTTTGCATGACTTAGGATTGCATCGTAATCCAGTTGGGAAATGGACCGAACCCCGTCACGCCAATAGTTGTTGACTCGAGTAGCGGGTATCGTCTCTAGGTACACTCCGTTAATTTTCGAGGGGATAGCGCCTTCAAACGGAGTGAAGTTTTCGATCAAAGCAAAAAGGTCACCTTTATCACTCCTCCGGTCTGCGTAGACCTTGCCGATGCGTGCCATACCAAAATAATGCGGATCGGCGCTGAGGCGTACAGAAGCAAAGGTTTTGTCCTTGATGCGTCCTTTGTAATAGATCACTTCGGTTCCTTCAGCAAGCCAGGCTTGATACCGCTTGGGGAAGTGATAGACAGCACCGGTTTCGTCTTGCCATTGCGATGTGTCGTTTTCAACGATGACTGCGGGCATTCCATTTCCTCTAGACTGATGGCAAAAGCCTACCAAAAATGAGGAAGTTTCTTACAAGATACTTAAGATTTACATCCTTGCTTAACGTCAGCTCCGCTCTGTTGAACTCATACCACCGATCGTGGTGAGTATTGCCCGGTAGAGGGGTATTCCAATTGGTATTCCAGACGGAAAGCTTGACCGGTGGACCTTCGGAATTTTCCTTCAAGATGCCGAGCCGTTCGTGAACTAGTGCAATCCACCCCACAACGCTAACTTCCCTCTGTCGCTGCCCATCAGCGACCGGCTTTGACAGGCCGAAAAGTGTAACCTTTCACACCCCCTGATAAGTCGGCATGCTTCAAGCATCCCGACTCGTTCATGGCGGCTGTGCGTGGGGCATCTTCGGGTGCGCCGGGTTCCTACACTTCCGGTCTGTCAACCCGCGTACAGCTGCCACCCAATCCTGTTTGACAGCAGGGGGCGGCGGCTCCTTAAACAGTGTGGGAGCTCCATCATGAAAAAGGTCACCCCCAACCCAACAACAACCCTCTTCACCCTGGCTCAGGACATTCCTGCCGAAACCCTGCTGGTCCAAGCCAGTGAGATCCTCACCTCGCTGAACGTCATGACCACAGACTTGGCCTTTGAACTTGAAGGCTCACACCGCCACAAGCTGCTGGCTACTCAGCAATTGATAGTGTTGGGCGAGCTGCTGCTGGACCGAGTACTGGACACGCTTGTGTTCACCGGTGGTGCGCAAACGCCGCGACAGTAAAGAGTCGGCAAACTGAAAGCGGCCTCTCGCAGGCTGCTTTCTCGGCCATACTTTCGCTACTCTTGTGGGCCTATCCCCCAAGCCTCTGATCCCTCCTGCAATCATTCCCTCAACATCTCCCCTCTCTCAATACAAGCAATTAAAAACACAAGCCTTACAATGAGAACGTTCGGCCTCTCACTCGCTCCCCCGCGAGCCCCAGACCCCGGCCTCCACAGCGACCTCTACCCACCCCAAGACAGGCGCCCCGATGGATATCAAGCAACTCAAATTCCTAATCGCACTGGAGCAAACCCGTCACTTCGGCCAGGCAGCCGCGCGCTGCCATATCACGCAACCGACGCTGTCGATGCGCTTGCGCAATCTGGAAGATGAGTTGGGCCTGGAGCTGGTCACCCGTGGCCAGCGCTTCGAAGGCTTCACCGAAGCCGGGGAGCGTGTGTTGGCGTGGGCCAGGACCTTGCTGGCCGCGCATGATGGGTTGTTCGCCGAAGCGGCGGCGTGCCGTGGTCAGTTGGTCGGTAACTTGCGCCTGGGCCTGGTGCCGCTTAGCGGGTTCAACCCGATCAGTTACATCCAGGGTCTGTCTCAGTCGTTTCCCGAACTCAAGTTCAGCTTGTCGTCCATGAGTTCGGACAAGATCATCGAAGCCTTGGGCACCAACCAACTGGACCTGGGCGTGTGTTATCTGGAGCACGTGAACGCCAACTACCTGGACTTTTTCGAGCTGGGTGAGACCCGCGTCGGGCTGTTGTACGACACCCGGCACTTCCATTTCGAAGGCACCGAGATGAGTTGGGAAGACGCCGCCGAGTTGCCCCTGGGGATGATCAGCAATGGCATGCACTATCGTAAGTCGATTGACCTGAGTTTCCGCAGTCGCGGTCTCGACCCCCAGCCCATCCTCGAGAGCGATTCGACCTATCAGTTGTTCCAGGCGATCCACGAAGGTTTTTGCTGTGCGATCATGCCGTTGGACAGCGGCCTGGAAAGCCCAATCGAGAATCTGGCGTTTATCAACCTGCCCGATGCCAGCGTGCTCGCGCCGTTGGGCATGGTCATGCGCAAGACCGAGCCGCGCTCGGCCATCGCCGAAAAATGTTTTGCCGAAGCCAGGAAATTGCTCACCGCCAAGGGCGCAGGCGAGTAACGGAGGTTTGCCCATGATTTGCCGAGTCGAACACGCCGCTGAAGCAGGCGATGCCAATGCACCGGCACCGCAGCCACGCAACGTTGCCTATCGGGAGTATGACGAAGGCGCGCAGGTCGCCGAGGCGGCGCTGGCGGCGGAAATCGCGCTGGCCATCAGTTACAACGGCTTGAGCCAGGCGGTGATGATGGTTTCACCTGGCGACATCGAGGACTTCATCCGCGGCTTCAGCGTGAGCAATGGGATCATCGACAACCAGGGTGAAATCTACGATATCCAGCTCACGCATTTTGATCAGGCCTGCCAGGCAGACGTCAACATCTCCAGTCGGGCGTTCTGGGCGCTGAAAGATCACCGGCGGCAGATGGCGGGCACCAGCGGCTGCGGATTGTGCGGCGTGGAGGCGCTGGAACAGGCACTGCCCCAACTGGACATCCTGCAACCGGCGCCCCTGCCGCCCGCGCATCACCTCAAGGGTTTGCGTGAGCGTATCGACGCCGCCCAGGTCATGGGGAAAAGTACCGGCGCCCTGCATGCGGCGCTGCACTTCGACGCTGACGGCTCAGCCTTGTTCTGCCGTGAAGACATTGGCCGGCATAACGCACTGGATAAATTGATCGGCGCGATGCAACAGGCACAGGTCGATGCGCGCAGCGGGTTCACGGTCGTCACCAGTCGTTGCAGCCTGGAGCTTATTCACAAGGCCGTGAGGGCTGGGCTGGGCACCTTGGTCAGTTTGTCGGCGCCCACCAGCCTGACGGTGCAATGGGCACGCAAACACCAACTCAACCTGATCCACGTGCCGCATCGAAGCTCACCGCGGATCTACAGCCCGATCTGAAGGACGCCCATGATTCCAGCGCCTTGCCGCTGGAATCCGGCCCCACGACGCATTACCCTGACGGCCTCTATCAGACAACCGGAAGTCAGATACCCGTGCTCAAGCCCCTCGCCGCCATTGCCCTCGCCTGTACGCCTTTGTTTGCCAGCGCCGCCGACCTGGCCGGGGTGTGGAAAGGCACCCTGGGCAAATCCGCCATCGTTGCCTGTTTCAACGGCGCCGATGGCGAGCACGGCAGTTATTACTATCAGCGCATCCTCACACCTATCCAGCTGACTCAAGCCAGCGACAACGCACCCTGGGTGGAAGCCGGAAATACCGGTTTCTGGGCGTTGCAACCCCCGCAAGGCGATAGGCTTTCAGGCGCCTGGAGCAAAACCCCGGGCGGCACACCGCTGCCACTCAACCTGCAACGCGTCGACACGCAAGGCTGTGGCAGCGACGCCTACAACGCGCCCATGGAAGCCGCGCCGCTACCGATCAAGACCGAGAAGAAAACCTTCGGCGAGCACCGCTATCAGCTCAAGACCCAAGGCGCCCAGGTCACGCTCAAGCTCGAGGGCGATGGCCAGGCCATCCAGAAGATCAACCAGCAACTCGCGGCCCTGGCCGTGAGCGACGATGATCAGAAGGAGTATTTGCAGGAACGGCGCGAGTACCTGGGCCGCAACGGCTCCGCCTACACCAGCGAAATTGAAGTGGCGCCCACGTACTGGTCATCCCAATTCATGACCGTCAGGTTTTACCGTTGGGCCGCGGGCACCGGTGCCGGCGGCATCAGCTGGGGCCTGCACTCATGGGATCTGCAAACCGGCGAAAGCGTCGATCCCTGGGCATGGCTCGGCGGGCGCCAGGAGTGGTATGACGCCTACGCCGGGCACGTGAAGCTACCGGCCAAATTCAGCCAATGGCTGGCCGGGCAGACCACTACCGACGAAGGCTGCCCGGCGATCACCAGCTATTCCACCTTCGACCTGAGCTTCAACACCCAAGGCTTGCAGCTCGCGACGCGCGCCACGGGTGACGGTTGCGATAACGAGCTGAATTTCACCTGGGAGCAATTGACACCGGTGCTGACCGAGGCAGGCAGAGCGGCGTTGCCCCGCTTGAAACAGCCCTGAACGGCAGGCTCGGCCAGCCTTACAAAAACCCCACATTGATTCACCAAATATTAAGAATCGCTTTCGTATACTGCTGGATCGCCCAGGACCGATCCCCCGATCGGTCCCCTTTCCCGGTAGCCAGACTCCATGACGCGCCCCGCCTCTCTGCTGCTTCTTCTCGCTGGACTGTTATTTTTCTGCGCCCTTGGCGGCCATGAGCTGCAAGGCTCCACCGAAGCCCGCGTCGCCGGGATCGCCATGGCTATGCACCTGGACAATGACTGGGTGATCCCGCGCCTGTTTCGCGAACCCTTCCTGGAAAAACCGCCCCTGAGCCTCTGGCTGGACGCCGGCGCCATTCGCCTGTTTGGTGCGTCGACCTGGGCGGTGCGCCTGGCTTCGGCGTTTGCCGGCTTGTTCAGCGTGATGCTGTTCTACGGCATGCTGCGCAAGTTTGGCCGGCCCAAGTCGCTGGCGTTCTGCGCCGCGTTGATCCTGGCGACCATGGCCAGCTACTGGGGCAATGTGCGCGGCGTGGGTGAAGACTCATTGCTCAGCCTCGGTGTGACCACCGCGCTGCTGGCGTTCTACCAGGCGATGCGGCCCGAGTCCGAGCGCCAGGGCTCCAACACGTGGGCCTGGGCACTGTTTACGCTGGGCATGGTCATCGCCACCCTGAGCAAGGGTGTGCTGGGCCTGGCGATGCCGGGCATCGTGATCTTCGTGTACCTGGCCGCGACCAGCGTGATGGACAAGCGCCTGCGCATCGGCGATTGGCTCAAGCCGGCGCTGTTTACGCTGTTGGCGTTGGTGCCGCTGCTGATCTGGCTGGGGTTCCTGTACCAGCGTGGCGGGATGCAGGCGGTCGGTGAGGTGCTGTGGACCAACAGCGTCGGGCGCTTCAGCGGTTCATTTGTGGAAGCCGGGCATTACGAGCCGTTCTACTACTACCTCGCGAAATTGCCTCAAGCGTTTTTGCCGTGGAACATCCTGGTGTACCTGGGCCTGTGGCACTTTCGCAAAAGCCTGGTGCGCAATCGCTACCGTCTGTTTTTCAGTGTGTGGCTGTTGGCGCAATTCACCCTGCTGACCCTGGCCTCCAGCAAGCGCACCGTGTACCTGATGTCGCTCACACCGGCCGCCGCCGTACTCGCAGCCGAATATGGGCGGGTGCTGCTGGAACGCTTGAAAGAGCGCAAGCCTGGCGTGTACCGCTACCACCGCCAGGTGATCGGCGGCGTATTCGGTGTACTCATTGCCTGCTATATGAGCGCTGCATTCTGGTTCGCGCCCAAGGCGGACGCCGTGGAGTCATTCGTGCCGGTGATCAGCCAACTCCAGGCACTGCAGGCAGAAGGTCGGGAAGTCGCAATATTCCAACCTAACGAACGGATCTTCGGTGCCGGGGTGTTCTACATGCAAGCGTACGTGCCCATCCTGCAAACCGAAGCCGAGTTGCGCGCCTTCCTCACGGCCAAACCAGGTAACGTGGCGCTGATGGATCACACAGACCGACTGAATGAAAAGGTCACGGTGATCAAGCAGATGGCAATCGGCCGCCAGCCTTACTACTTCGCGGAGCAGTAAGGCCGGCGCGGGTCATCAGTGCTTGGTGACCTTGTCCAGGTAACCCATGGCGAACGCCGAGATCACGAAGGTCATGTGGATGATCACGTACCACATCAGGTGTTGTGGGTCGACGTTCTTGGCGTCCATGAAGATGCGCAACAAGTGGATGGAAGAAATCGCCACGATGGACGCCGCCACTTTCATCTTCAGCGAGGAGGAGTCCATGGTGCCCAGCCAGTTGAGCTTTTCCTTGTTCTCATCGATATCCAGCTGCGAGACGAAGTTCTCGTAGCCGGAAATCATCACCATCACCAGCAAGCCGCCAACCAGGGCCATGTCGATCAACGACAGCAGTACCAGGATCAAGTCGGACTCGGCCATCGAGAACACGCTCGGCAGCAGGTGCACCACTTCCTGGAAGAACTTCAACGCCAGCGCCAGCAACCCCAGGGACAAGCCGAAATAGATGGGCGCCAGCAGCCAGCGCGAAGCGTACATAGCATTTTCGATAAAACGTTCCATTGGATCTCACACAGCTTGGCTAAAAATGGCCGCGAGTATACCAGCCGCTACCCGATGGCTGTCACCGCGAGAAAACTGACCCAGGTGGCATCTGTAAGAGATTTTTTCTGCTAGTGTCGAGCCCATGAACTCGGCTCGA
This sequence comes from Pseudomonas sp. R19M, assembly GCF_050312585.1. NCBI lineage: Bacteria > Pseudomonadati > Pseudomonadota > Gammaproteobacteria > Pseudomonadales > Pseudomonadaceae > Pseudomonas > Pseudomonas sp. R19M. The sequence goes on along the minus strand of NZ_JBNPJV010000107.1, from coordinate 115,181 downwards.
TGATGTCGGACAGGAAGACTCAGATGATGGATGTGCGATCCCCTTTGGCCAGCCTCGGCCTGTGTGCGGCGTTGCTGATAGCCAGCGGCTGCTCACCCAAAGAAGAGCAGAAACAGGCGACCCTCGAAGAGAAAACCGCAAAATTCGAACAGTCACTGGACAGCATCCAGGACCCCAAGCTGCGGGATGCCATCGCCGACCTTGGCGGTTCGCTGCTGCTGCTGGAACGGGCCCGCGTCAAGCTCGCCAACAAGCCGATCGAAGCCGAATACGGCGAAGACACGTTGACCCTGCTCAAGCATTACCCCACGCCCCAAGCCTTGGTGGACACCTACATCAACGGCCTGTTCGTGCTGCGCAAGACCTCCCATTCCGACTACCTCACGGATTTGCAGCCGGTCTTCCCGTTCAGCTTCAACAGCCCCGACCAGTTCCCCTTCCCTCACAGCCTGGAATGGCAGTCGGTGACGCTGAGCAACAACAAGGTGATCCCCTTCCAACCGGAATGGTCGGAAACCGATCCCGGCATTCAACTGAGCCCGAGCAGCTCCAACCTGACCAACCCCGACGACCTTACGGTGAGCTACCCGTTTATCGAAGGGGTCGAGACGGACAACAAGAGCCAGCCCCAACCGGTCAGCCTCAAAGGCACGGTTGACGTGGTGGCACCGGGCAAGGTGCTGACCTTTGACTTGTCAAAAAAGGACGTGGGCCGCAAGCGCACCGAAGGCAACATCACCCTCAACCTGGTGTTGCTTGAAAAAAACTACGCCGAGATCGAGCTGACCAACAGCGAGCCCCTGGCCGCCGAAGTCGGCGACGACTCGCCTAACCCGTTGCTGGTGCAGGCACGCGACAGCACCGGGCAGTTTCTGACGCGTTCGGGCTCAATCAACGAAAGTGCCGCGCAAGTGGCGTTCTATGAGCAGCAGTTGGCCGAGATGCGCAAGCAGAAGGCGTGGTCCGATGCTTTCGAGAAGCAGCTCACCGACGAGCAAAAAGCCTTTGAGCACAAGCAGACCAGCCATTATGCCAAGGTGTATTTCAATGGCCTGATCGACACGTTGCAGGTCAACGTCCTGGATTTTTCCAAAGCCACACTGACGCATAAGGATCTGGACCTGCCGGTGATGCGCTTCGACAAGAACAGCCTGCAGAATACGGTGCAAGCCTTGCCGATGCCCGTTACGGTGTACGACGACAGCGCCGCCGGCTGGCTCAAAGACGCAAGCATGAGCGAAGACCAGCTGAAAAAAAGCATCACAATCAGCCAGTCGACCGACGATGCCAGTGCTGCCAAGATCGTGTTTGACCACCCCTTCACCTTCAATGACGAACTGGTGGGCAACGACCACAGCAGCAGCGACGAACCCATCACCTTCTTCACTGCGGACGAAAAAGGCGAACGTGGCGAACCCATCGAGCTGCCCAGCGAAGCCTTTGAGCTGGACCCGGCGCGAGGCACGCTCACCTACGACCTCAACCTGTTCCCGGAAACCCCGGCATACGTGGTGGGCTCGATTCCCTTGTTCCTGGCGAACATCGAGAAAAGCACGATTGACGTCGCCAAACTGCCCAAGGGCCTGACGCTTAAAGACAACGCCCTGATCGTCGACCAGAAGGCATTCCCTTCCGACAGCTGGCGCTTCTACGCCAAGGACGCCAGCGGCAACTATCTCAAGGAAATCCTCGGTGTCAGCCACCGTGCAGAGGAATACGGCACGGCCATGTTCGACGTGCATTATTTCTATGGCAAGCCGACCACTCTGGAAAGCTACCAGCGCACCGACCTGAGCACCGTGCAATACGGCTTTGAGGTCAAGTTGGACAAGCCTGAGAGCCAATAACCTGGCTACAGCGCCAGACGCTCCTGGCTACCGTTGAGCTGTCGCAGGTGTGCCTGCATATGCAGGCACCAGATCTGCGGATCGTCCGCCTGCTCGTAACCGTGCAGGGTCAGGCTGTCGACAATCGACTGAAGAATAGTTTCTGCCACGAAGGGTCCATGAAACGGGCCTTGGGACTTGATGGTGGAAGGCTGTTCGCCGGTCATTCCGGCGGCAAACAACAACGTCCACATCCCGTTATCCCCTGCCAGAGGACGAATGGAGCATTCGATACGGGTGACCAGGCCCAGGCACTGGCGGGTAAGGCTGAGGTTGCGCGACATGGCGGCGACCCTCGGTAGATCGGTGTTCAACCTCAGGCACATGGCGAGGCTGTTTCTATCCTGCGACTCCTGTGGATATCCCTTAAGTTGAGAATAGAGGAAAACCACAACAAACCAAGGTTGTAGGGACCAACGGGCATGGCCCCTCAATAATCGTCAATTTATTGGCTAGCCACCTCAAAAAAAATAAACCGCCAACCCAATGTGGGAGCTTGCTCCCGATAGCGATGTGTCAGTCAACCTATTCAGTGATGACCTACCGCTATCGGGAGCAAGCCCCCTCCCACACTTGCCGCGTCAAACCTAAATTCAGGTGGGTTTGGCTTCAACCAGGGCTTGCTGTGCCAGCTCTTTCTCCGCTTCCTTCAGGTCTTCCTCGCTGATCATCTCCGCAATCGCCCGCAGGCGCTCAACCACTCGCGCATTCACGCTGCCTTCCGGGAATTGCCCTTCGGCATCCGGCTCGCCGGCAGGCTCGCCCACCAGCAGGCTCAAGGCCTCATCCGCCTGACGCACGGCATAGATGTGGAATTGGCCGTTGCGCACCGCCTGCAATACCTTCTCGTCGAGCATCAGCGTGGCGACGTTGGCCTGGGGAATGATCGCCCCTTGCTCGCCGGTCAACCCACGGGCCTCGCAGAGGCGGAAGAAGCCTTCGATCTTCTCGTTGACCCCGCCCACCGCCTGCACTTCACCAAACTGGTTGATCGAACCGGTGATCGCAAAACACTGCTTGAGCGGCGTCTTCGACAACGCCGAGATCAACGTGCACGCCTCGCCCAGGGACGCGCTGTCGCCGTCCACGTAACCGTAGGACTGCTCCAGCGCGATACTCGCCGAGATCGCCAGCGGGAATTCCTGGGCATACCGGCTGCCCAGGTAACCGGTGAGGATCATCACGCCCTTGGAGTGAATCGGCTGGCCGAGGTTAACTTCACGCTCGATGTCGACGATGCCACTGCCGCCGGGATACACCGTGGCGGAAATCCGCGCCGGCACGCCGAAGGCCGAATCGCCGACTTCCAACACTGTCAGCCCGTTGCACTTGCCGACGGCTGCACCGGCGGTGTCGATCAGGATCACCCCGGCGAGCATGTCGTCGAGAATCCGCGCCGACACACGCCCGGTGCGCGTGGCCTTGGCCTTGAGCGCACGTTCGATATGGCCGGCGTCGGTCATTTCGTCACCCGCCAGATGGCGAATGAAGTCCGCTTCGCTGACCAATTGGAACAAATCGCCAATCCGCGCCGACAAACGCCCCTGATGTTCCGCCAGCCGCGCACTGTAGGTGGCCAGGCGCGCCACCGCATCCGAGGTCAGCGGTGCCATGCCTTCTTCTGACGTGCGGGTTTTAAGCAACTGGGCGAACTGCTCCAGGCTTTCGTCGACCATCGGGATGTCTTCGTCGAAGTCCACCAGCACGCGGAACATCTCCTGGAAGTCCGGATCGGCGTCCTGCAACGCGTAGTAGAGCTGGCGCGAGCCGATGATGATGACCTTGACCTGCAACGGAATCATCTGCGGGTTGAGGGTCACGGTGGCCAAGCGGCCCAGCTCGCCCAGGGGCGACTCCATCTTCAACTTGCGCGATTGCAGGGAACGCTTGAGCGCGTCCCACACAAACGGCTCGCCGAGCATTTTTTCCGCTTCAAGGATCAGGAAACCGCCATTGGCACGGTGCAGGGCACCCGGGCGCAACTGGCGATAAGTGGTGTAGAGCGCGCCCTGGTCGGTGCTGTATTCGATACGACCGAACAGGTTGTCGTAGGTCGGGTGCGGTTCGAAAACCACCGGCGCGCCGCCATTGGTCGGGTGGCCTACCACCAGGCTCGGGCAGTATTGCTCCTCGAGCAGCTTGCGGGCCTGGGCGTCGGTCTTGGCATCGTCCACCAGTTGCTCGACCACGGTCTTGAGCAGGTACACCTGCATGGCTTGCAGGTAACCGCAGACGGCGGCGTTTTCCGCGTACTTTTCCGACAGCGGAGCGAGCAATGGCTGCAGGGCCAGGGTGATGGTTTCTTCGTTGAATTGGCGCAGTTGGTTGTTGGACTCACGCTTCCACTGCGGCAGGCTGGCCAGTTCCTCGTTGAGGCGCTCTTCCAGCTCGGAAATGTCCGTGTGGAAGCGCTCGCGGTCGGCTTCCGGCAATTGCGAGAACTCGGCTTCGTCCAGCGCCTTGCCGTCGAGCATCGGCGTGAAAGCGATGTTGGAGCTGTCGCGGTACAGCGCTACGTCTTTTTCCAGGGCCAGGCGTTCGATGACGTCCAACGCCTTGTCGTAACGCTGGTTGAAGGCGCGGTCGATGGCGCTTTTGCGCTGTTGATAAGTCGGGTGTTCGAAGACCGCCGGGAAAGTCGCCACCAGGTTGTCGACCAGGCCGTTGATATCGGCGATGAACGCTGCGGCGGCGCCGCCTGGCAGCTCCAGGGCACGCGGTTCGCGCGGCTCATCGAAATTATTCACATAGACCCAGTCCGCCGGGGTCTGCAGGCGTTTGCCTTCGGCCTTCAGGTAGCGTTTGACGAACGAAAAGCGGCCAGTACCGGGCTCGCCCATGACAAACACGTTGTAACCGGGGCGTGGCATGGCCACACCGAACTGCAAGGCTTCGACCGCACGTTCCTGGCCAAGCACACCGCGAAAAGGCTCCAAATCATTGGTGGTCGAGAAGCTGAACTGTTCAGCGGAGAAAGGGCGAGTCAGCGCTTCGGGCGCTAGACGCAAGCTGGCAGCAACAGGATCAGGCATCGGGCTTCCTTACATCAGGCGGGGCAGATGACGGCATTCTGGCTCTCGCTTGCGCGCTATGGCAAGGCGCGCCGTTGGGAAAGCTGCGCTGCGGTAGGCGCCCTGCAAAAAAAATCGCGATAAGGCCGATTGTTTTATAAAAAATAACGGAACCCCAGGATCATGCCTAAACTCCAAACTGCGCGGGTTGGACTAATAACTGGCCCCTTAGGGCGCTGCGAAGCGCCTGAACCCCTTGTCCATTGGTTTGCACACAAAGAGAACAAAGCTATGAAACGGATCCTTCTTGGTACTCTCTTCACCGTTGTCTCCCTCAATGCTATGGCAGAAGCACCAGGCGGCCCGAACTGCGGTTGGGGCAACATGCTGTTCGAAGGCCAGCGCGGTACTCCGGCGCACTTCCTCGCGTCGACCACCAACGGCACCTCGGGTAACGCCACCTTCGGCATGACCTCGGGCACCAACGGCTGTAACACCAACAGCAAGCTGACCTACGGCGGCAAGTCCTGGATTGCCATGAATGGCATGATGAACGAGCTGTCCGAAGACATGGCCAAAGGCAATGGCGAAGCACTGACCACCTACGCGGTGGTACTGGGCGTAGCCCCTGAGGACCGCGAGCACTTTGCGGCAGTGACCCACGAGCACTTCCAGCAGATCTTCAGCAAAGCTGACGTGACCGCCGACGACGTGCACACCAACACCCTCGCTGTACTGAAAGGCGATGCCCGCTTGGCGAAATACGCGACCCAAGCTTAAGCTCGACCCGCCCGCGTCTTGCGAGACGCGGGCCTTATTTTTTGGACCCGCCCCCCTTTGGGTCTCACTTATTCCGACTTAAGTTGCCCCTATGCTCAAACGCTTTGCCTGGTTGGCACTCTTCGCTTGCGCCCCGCTGTATGCGGCCGCGCCTATTGATGATCAACGTTTGCAGCAACTGGCCAACGACCCGTTCTGGCTATCTTTGGGCCATTACGAAGCCGGCAAAATCAGCGGCTGGCGCAGTTATGTCAGCGACAAGAAATTCTTCATTGCTGCCGATGGCGCACACCACCCGGATGCCGAACTCAAGGCCACCGTCCAGGCGCTGTACCAACCTGCCAGCCTGGGTGAAAAACACGCCCAATGCGTGTACCCCGCACGGACCCGCTGGCTCAAGGACCAGTTGCACCTGACCGACCTGCCCGCCGTGGACTGCACAGAGTTCAAGCAATGGTTCAAGGACGTCGCGCCCCACAGCGCCGTGATGATCTTCCCGGCGGCCTACCTCAACAGCCCGTCGTCGATGTTCGGTCACACGCTGCTGCGCATCGACCAGGCTGACGTGCAGAGCAACAACACCGCCCTGCTCAGCTATGCAATCAACTTCGGCGCCTATATCGAAGGCTCCGACAACAGCATTCTTTACGCCTGGAAGGGCCTGATGGGCGGTTATCCCGGCCTGTTCGCGCTGGTGCCTTACCAGGAAAAACTTTCGGAGTACCGTAGCCTCGAAAACCGCGACCTGTGGGAATACCGCCTGAACCTGACCCAGGTCGAAACCGAACGCATGGTCGAGCATGTGTGGGAGCTCAAGCAGATCCAGTTCGACTACTTCTTCTTCGACGAAAACTGCTCGTACCGCCTGCTGGAGCTGCTGCAAGTAGCCCGTCCCGGCCTGCGCCTGACGGAGCAATTCCCGCTGACCGCCATTCCAACCGACACCGTCAAGGCGGTAAAGGATGCGGGGTTGGTCGAGAAGATCGACTATCGCCCGTCCCGCGAGCGCGAGTTGCTGGAGCGCGCCAAACCACTGGATGGCGATGAACAGCAATGGGTGCTGAAAATCAGCGACGACCAGAAGCAATTGCAGGCGCCGGCCTTCAAAGCCCTGCCCCGCGAGCGCCAGGCGCTGATCATCGACGCGGCCTACCGCCTGGGTCGCTACCGCGCCAATGGCCTGGAGCGCGACACCGAACGCTCCCAGCGCAGCTTCGAACTGCTGCGCGCCATCAACCAGAACCCGGCGCCCGACCTCAAGATCGAACGCCCCGGCCTGCCCGAGAACGGCCATGAGTCACGCACCTGGCAGGCCGGCATCGGCACACGCGGCAGCAAGACCTTCGGCGAATACGGCCTGCGCATGGCCTACCACGACCTCAACGACAACGCCGAAGGCTTCCCGCTTGGTGCACAGATCGAAATCCTGCAAATGAAACTGCGCCAGTACGAAGGCAACCACTGGCAGCTGCAGCAACTGGACCTCGCCACCATCCGCTCCCTGACCCCGCGCAACGCCCTTTTGCAACCCTGGTCATGGCAAGTCACCGGCGGCCTGGAACGCGTGCCGGGCAAGCACGACGACCAAACCCTGGTGGCCCACGTCAACGGTGGTGCGGGCAGCACCTGGCAACTGAGTGACGACATGCTCGGCTTCGCCCTCGGCACCGTACGCGTGGAGCATAACAACGACTTCAGCGAAGCCATCTCCCCTGCAGCCGGGTTCAACACCGGCGTGCTGTGGAAAAACCCGTTGGGGAATCTGAGCCTGGAAGCCAAGGGCGACTTTTTCACCAATGGTGAAGTGCGGCGCAGTATCAGCCTGAACCAGCAATGGGAGTTGTCACGTAACCTCGGATTACGCTTGAGTGCGCAGCGCGAGTACAGCCACCTGTCGACGCCGATGAATGAAGTGATGCTTGAAGTGAAGTGGTACCACTACTGATTCCAAGTGTGGGAGGGGGCTTGCTCCCGATAGCGGTGTGTCAGTCACTGGCTACTTGACTGATGCCATGCCATCGGGAGCAAGCCCCCTCCCACATTTCGGCTCGCGTATATTCAGCTACATCGCATCGCCCACCCATTCAGGAGCTCAACCAACATGGCTGTTACCTGCACTACCCTCGAAGAAGTCCGAACCCACATCGACCACCTCGACCAACAAATCGTCACCCTGCTGGCCGAGCGCGGCCGCTACGTCTCCCAGGCCGCACGCTTCAAAAAAGACACCGATGGCGTCAAGGCGCCCCAGCGGGTTGAACAGGTGATCGCCAAGGTAAGAGGTTTATCGCAGACCGTGGGCGCCAACCCTGCAGTCACTGAACAGGTGTATCGCGCGATGATTGCGGCGTTTATCGAGCAGGAATTGGCGGAGCATGCAGTGCTGACAAACTAAACCGTCATCTACGCATCAAATTCGCAACCCACTTCTAACCCTTTGATAAATATGAGGGAAATTTCGGACAAAATTTTAGCTTTTTTCAATCAACCCAAAATGTGCCTCTTACTTCATTCTCTTTATGGGATTTTATGACTAGTATCGGATGGCAAATCAAATTGCCACCACCCCATCTATACACGGATCTGAATAGGTAAGAGGCTCACCATGGATTTCTTTGAAAAGCTAACCAGCTTGGCAGCAAAAGTGCGGTTACAAGGCCCCGCCATCCAAACAGAAGAAGCGACAAAAAATGCTTTCGTAATGCCTTTCATCAACACCGTATTGGGCTACGACGTATTTGATCCACAGGAAGTGACACCAGAATTTGTCTGTGATATTGGGACAAAGAAGGGTGAAAAAATTGACTACGCAATCATGAAAAATGGTGAAGTCCAAATACTCATCGAATGTAAAAAGATTGGCGAGTCATTGAGCATCAATCACGCCTCACAGCTTTTTCGGTATTTCCATGTTACGAGTGCAAGAATTTCAATTCTCACTAACGGCCAGGTCTACAGGTTTTTTACCGACTTGGACGCTCCCAACAAAATGGACGAAAAGCCATTTTTAGAGTTGGACCTACTGGATATTGATGAGTACGCCGTACCGGAGTTGATTAAACTTACCAAGTCGGCTTTCGATGTTGACTCCATCATCAATGCTGCCGGAGAACTGAAATACGTTAGCCAACTCAAAAAACTCATCGGCGCCCAAGTTATCAAGCCAGAGGATGACTTCGTAAAATTTTTCGCATCTCGTGTTTACGAAGGCGTGATCACGCAAAAAGTGCGTGAGCAGTTTTTCGAACTGACTCGAAAAGCATTAGCACAATTCCTGAACGACCAGATCAACGAACGGCTGAAATCCGCAATGAGCGGTGCTATCGCACCGACAATGGCATCACTCCCCGTCGCGAACAGCGCGAACAGCGCGAGTGCAGATGTTCAGGACAGGAACGAGTCAGAAGACAAGATTCTAACGACGCTTGAAGAGCTAGAGGGTTATCACATCGTCCGAGCCCTCGTTAGATCCGTCGTTGATGCAAAACGGATAGTTCAACGGGATACCCAGAGCTATTTCGGAATACTGCTGGACGACAACAATCGCAAACCTATTTGCCGCCTTCACTTCAATCGCAGCCAAAAGTACCTCGGAATATTCGACGAGGAAAAAAATGAGACCCGGCACGCGATTTCGTCTATCGACGAGATTTACGAGTACGCGGAACAGCTGAAGAAGACAGTGGGCTATTACGACTGAAGGCCACATCGGCCTGCCTTGAGCCATTGGAAGTCCTATGGCGAGCAGAGCAAGCCTGCTCGCCACATGCGTGGTCCTGGCGTTAAGTGTCGGGCGTCATCGCTTGGGTCAGGTCGTCCACGACGGCCTTGCCCATCTCACACAGATAATGCGCAGCCCATGCGTATTGTTCGCCACGCACATCCATCGCAGCTTCCATAGCGAGTTTCTTGGAGTAGAAAAGCAAAGTGGAGGCGTGTTCCAGAGCCTCATCAATCGGCATGCCGGAATTGACGCGGAACAGTGGTTTTTCGTTTTCACCGTAGTCGCCGAAGGTAACGACGCCGAGAGTGGTAATTGAAGATAGGGGCGGATCTGGGACGACTTTAGACATGGTGTACCTACTAAGTGAGATGAAGGACCACCACAACACGTCGCTAAACATATAGGGGTGGCAGCTGTACGCAGGTTAGCGAACCGGTCACCTAGACACCCGGCAGATCCGAAGATCTCCCGCGCACAGCCGCCATGACACGTTATCGACAGGCGTAAAGAATTCCTGCCAAGTGTGTAAAGAGGATGAATCTTAGTGATTCGGGTCGCTAAACCCGGTCGCTGTTTTCACAGCGAAGCCAGGAGACTAGTGACCCAAACCGTAAGGCACAATAGGTCGGAGATTCTCTAGGAATCGTCCTGCAAATTAAAGAGAATCATCGTTGATGGCCCTTTAACCCAACACCGTTCTCACACCCCTTTCACGCCGCCCCGACAAATTCCCTTCTAGACTTCCCCTATCAGCCGTGAAACGGCCAGGGAGCAAGCAATGTGGCGGTATGCGGTAATGCTGTGTGCGGCAGTGTGGTTGTCGGGTTGCCAGTCCACCCATCAAGAGTTGCTGGCCAAGGGTTATCCACCGGCCTTTGCCGATGGCTTCGATGATGGCTGCAGCAGCGGTCGCCAGGCTGCCGGGGTGATCAGCGGGGAGTTTCGCAAGAACGTGCCGCGTTATCTGAAAGACCGCGAATACGCCGCGGGTTGGGAAGATGGCTTTCGCCAGTGCAAGGCCATGCGTGAGAACGAAGAGCTGCGTGACTACAAGGACAACCATTGGGACGAGCGTGAGCGCGCCTGGCAGCAGGAAAAGGACCGCGACGCCGCCCGGGCTTATCGCTCGCAATAGGTCGCTTTCAGACATCCGCAGAAACTAAAGCGCGGCGAACATGGCCCAAGCTCCATAGAGGGAGAATGTCATGAGCCGAGCTTTTGTTAATGAAGACAGCGCCGCCGCCCAGGCCGACCAGCCGGTGGAGCGTCAGGTCAGCGGCCAGCCCAATCGCCTTACCGCCCAAGGGCTGGCGCAGTTGCAGGCCAGGGTTGCGCAATTGCAGCACGCGTACAGCGCCGAAGCCGCCAAGGGCGAGCAGGCCGACAAGCAGCGCCAGGCCGACCTTGAGCGGGATTTGCGTTACTTCAACCAACGCGTCCAGAGCGCTCAGGTCGTGCCTCCCGCCTTGTCGACCGACAAGGTGCAGATCGGCAGTTGGGTGACCTTTGCCAATGAGCAAGACGAGCAGCAACGCATTCAACTGGTCGGAGAAGACCAGGCCGATGCTCACGCCCATTTGATCAACTGGGGCTCGCCGCTGGGCCGCGCATTGCTGGGCGCCCAAGTGGGCGACGAGGTGCTGTGGAAGCGCCCCGTCGGCGATCAGTTGATCGAAGTGATGCGTATCGAGCCCGAGGCTTAGACGATGCCTTGGGCCAGCATCGCGTCGGCCACTTTCACGAAGCCTGCGATGTTCGCGCCCTTCACGTAGTTGACCCGGCCGTTTTCTTCGCCGTAGTGCACGCAGGCGTGATGGATCGACTGCATGATGTTGTGCAGCTTGCTGTCCACTTCACCGGCGGTCCACAACAGGCGCATGGCGTTCTGCGACATTTCCAGGCCACTCACGGCCACCCCACCGGCGTTGGACGCCTTGCCCGGCGCGAACAGGATGCCCGCATCGATAAAGATATCCACTGCCTCCAGCGTGCTCGGCATGTTGGCACCTTCGGCCACGCAGAGGCAGCCGTTGCGCAGCAGGGTACGGGCGGCCTCGGCGTCGAGTTCGTTCTGGGTGGCACACGGCAGGGCAATATCGCAGGCCAGTTCCCAAGGGGTTTTACCCTTACGGAATTCCAGGCCGAAGCGTTCAGCCAGCTCACTGATGCGACCGCGCTGCACGTTTTTCAGCTCCAGCAGCGCCGACCATTGCGCTTCGGTCAAACCGCTTTCGGCGTACAGGGTGCCCTCGGAGTCGGACAGGGAAATTACCTTGCCGCCCAGGTCCATCACCTTACGCGCCGCGTATTGCGCGACGTTGCCGGAACCCGAGATGGCCACGCGCTTGCCTTCAACGCGCTGGCCGTCGCGCTTGAGCATTTCTTCGGCGAAGTACACGCAACCGAAACCGGTGGCTTCAGGTCGGATCAGGCTGCCGCCGTAGGTCATGCCCTTGCCGGTCAGCACGGAGGTGAACTGGTTGCTCAGGCGCTTGTACTGGCCGAACAGGAAGCCGATTTCACGCGCGCCCACGCCGATATCGCCGGCGGGTACGTCCACGTCAGCGCCGATATGACGGTACAACTCGCTCATGAAGGCCTGGCAGAAACGCATGACTTCGGCATCGCTCTTACCTTTCGGGTCGAAGTCCGAGCCGCCTTTGCCGCCGCCCATGGGCAACGAGGTCAGGGAGTTCTTGAAGGTCTGTTCGAAGGCGAGGAATTTCAGTACGCCGAGGTTCACCGACGGGTGAAAACGCAGGCCGCCTTTATAGGGGCCAATGGCACTGTTCATCTGGATGCGGAACCCGCGATTGACCTGGACCTTGCCGTGATCATCCACCCAAGACACCCGGAAGGTAATGGCGCGTTCCGGCTCACAGATGCGCTCGAGAATGCCCGACGCCAGGTAGTGGGGATTGGCTTCAAGAAACGGCCACAGGCTGCGTAGGACCTCTTCCACGGCTTGGTGGAATTCCGGCTGGTCGGGGTCGCGTTTCTTGAGGCGAGCGAGGAAGGATTCGACGGATTCGATCATGAAAAGTCTCGGCAATTTTATTGTAATCAGGGTCGATTTGACCCGGACCTTAACAATTCATATCGCACCTGAAAAGCGCAAAATGTCGCCTTTGTGAATTTAAATGGTGCATTGGATATAAATAACTGGGCTTATTTGCACCAAAAAAGTGATTTCAACCTGGAGCACGCACCAGCAGTTGGAGCGCTATCGGGAGCAAGCCCCCTCCCACATTTGATTGGGTTCCAGCCTTTGGAATGCGGTCGAATGTGGGAGCGGGCTTGCTCGCGAACGAATCCACCTCGGTCTCCGGATAAAAGCAAAAAAAAACGGAGCCCGAAGGCTCCGTTCTTCTATCAACCAGCCAAATCAGGCCAGTTTCTTGTGCCGCACACGGTGCGGCTGGGCAGCTGCTTCGCCCAGGCGCTTTTTACGGTCCGCTTCATACTCGGTGTAGTTGCCTTCGAAGAACACTGCTTGGGAGTCATCTTCGTACGCCAGGATGTGGGTCGCGACGCGGTCAAGGAACCACCGGTCGTGAGAGATCACAATGGCGGCGCCCGGGAAGTCCAGCAGGGCTTCTTCCAGGGAACGCAGGGTTTCAACGTCGAGGTCGTTGGACGGTTCGTCGAGCAGCAGCACGTTGCCGCCCTCTTTCAGGGTCAGGGCCAGGTGCAAGCGACCCCGCTCACCACCCGACAGGTCCTTGACGAACTTCTGCTGGTCACCGCCCTTGAAGTTGAAGCGCCCCACGTAGGTACGCGACGGGATTTCATAGTTGCCGATGCGGATCTGGTCGGAACCGTCGGAGATCTGCTGGAACACGGTCTTGCTGCCGTCGAGGTCGTCGCGGCTTTGGTCCACACAGGCAAGCTGCACGGTTTCGCCGATCTCGATGCTGCCGGAGTCCGGTGTCTCCTTGCCCATCAGCATGCGGAACAGCGTGGACTTACCCGCACCGTTACCGCCAATAACGCCGACGATCGCGCCTTTTGGCATGGAGAACGACAGGTTGTCGATCAACACGCGGTCGCCATAGCCTTTGGTGACGTTCTTGAATTCGATGACCTTGTCACCCAGGCGCGGGCCGGCCGGGATGTAGATCTCGTTGGTTTCGCTGCGCTTCTGGAATTCCTGCGATTGCATTTCTTCAAAGCGTTGCAGACGTGCCTTGGATTTGGACTGGCGGGCCTTGGCGCCTTTGCGCACCCATTCCAGTTCTTCCTTCATGGCTTTTTCGTGGGCCGATTGCTGCTTGGATTCGGCGGCCAGACGCTCGGACTTGGCTTCCAGCCAACCGGAATAGTTGCCCTCGTAAGGAATACCGGCGCCGCGGTCGAGTTCCAGAATCCAGCCGGCAACGTTGTCCAGGAAGTAGCGGTCGTGCGTGATCGCAACCACGGTGCCCGGGAAATCGTGAAGGAAGTGTTCCAGCCAGGCGACGGAGTCGGCATCCAGGTGGTTGGTCGGTTCGTCGAGCAGCAGCATGTCGGGAGCCGACAGCAGCAGGCGGCACAGGGCCACGCGACGTTTTTCACCACCGGACAGGTGTTCGACCTTGGCGTCCCACGCCGGCAGGCGCAGCGCATCGGCGGCGACTTCCAGCTGGCGCTCCAGGTTATGGCCATCGCCCGCCTGCAAGATGGCTTCGAGCTTGGCCTGTTCGGCGGCAAGCTTGTCGAAGTCGGCATCCGGTTCGGCGTAAGCGGCGTAGACCTCGTCCAGGCGCGCCTGGGCGTCCTTGATAACGCTGACGGCCTCTTCGACCACTTCACGTACGGTCTTGGCCGGGTCCAGTTGCGGCTCCTGCGGCAGGTAGCCGATGTTCAGTTCCGGCATCGGGCGGGCTTCGCCTTCGAACTCGGTGTCGACGCCGGCCATGATTTTCAGCAACGTGGACTTACCCGAACCGTTGAGGCCGAGCACGCCGATCTTGGCGCCAGGGAAGAAGGACAGCGAAATGTTTTTCAGGATTTCCCGCTTCGGCGGAACAACTTTTCCCAGCCGATGCATGGTGAAGACGTATTGAGCCATGGTAAACCTAGCGTCAGTGACTGATGGATTAAGCGGGCGAAGCCCGTGCAGGCCATGCGCCACGCGGGCCGTTGACGGAAATCAATGCCTGCGTGCGGAAAAAGCCTGAATGTCTGGGGCTGGAACGCCCCCGCGTAACCGGCAAAGCTACCTCAATGCGCTTGGTCAGTCCAGCCAAGCGGGACTGGCACTTTGCCACAACTCAAGGCATGCTAGCCGCCCTTCGGGCGTCCGGCTTATAGTGCACGTCGCGCGCCAGTCCAGCCAAACCGCAGGATCACAGCTTGTCCAAAGTCACGCCGCCAACTCCCTTGCGCGCCGCTCATATTGCGCCGGGAGCGCCCCTGCACGGCACCCTCAAAGGCGCGTTGGCGACGCTTGTCCTCATGCTGCTCGCCCTATTGTTCTGGCAGTTGCTGGACCAACTGCAGCAAAACCAGAAAAACCAGCAGCAGTACACTATCGATTACAGTGCCGACCTGGCTGAACAGATCAGCCTGAACATGGCCCTGAGCGCGCAGATCGCTCTCAACCTGCTGCCCATTGTCGAGCCGCCAAGCACTCCCGAGCAGCAACAAGCCTTGATGCGCAGCTTACAGCGCTCCTTGCCGGAGCTGCGCAGCTTCGCCCTGCTCGCGCCCAGCGGCGCGATGATCAGCGATACCGCCAGTGACAGCCAGGACAGTGCCTGGCTGGAAGAACTGGTCAAGCGCAGCCATTCCCAGTCCTATTACCTGAGCAACAACAAGGACGGCACCCTCATCTATCTGCTGCTGCACCAGCCCAGCGGCGGCTCGAAGGTGTATTGGGCCTTGCGCCTGGCCCCCAGCTACCTGACCAACCTCACGCCCCAGGACGGCCAGGGGCCGCGCCCGATGTGGGCGATTGAAAACCGCCTGAACCAGCGCGTGGTCAGCCGTGACAGCGGAATGCCGGCTCACTGGCCTGCTGCGCTGACCCCGGACGAGTTGGATAAAAGCGTACTGGTCACGCCCTTGAGCAAAAGCGACTGGCAATTGCGCGGGCTGTTCGACCGCAGTGCGGTGCTGGAGCAGCTGTTGCCGGCGTTTATCGGCAAATGCCTGCTGGGCCTGGCCTTCTCGCTGGTGCCGGTGATCGTGCTGCTGAACATGCGTCGCCGCCAACGCCAGGTGCATGAAGGCCGGCGGCGCTATCAGGACATTTTCGAAGGCACCGGCGTGGCCCTGTGCGTGCTGGACTTGTCGGGCCTCAACAGCTTTTTTGACAAGCCCTACCTGCAGACCCGCGAGCAACTGAATCTTTGGTTGCAGGACAACCCCCACGGGCACAAGCAGTTGCTCAAAGAGTTACGCATCACCGAGGTCAACCAGGTTGCAGTGCGCCTGCTCAACGTGTCGTCCTGCGAGGAAGCCTGGCAGCGGTTGATCAATGACTGCCCGGACAACGCCACGTCCATCGGCCACCAGATACTCGAAGCGTTGCGCACTCACCAGAACCAGCTGGAGCTGGAAATCCGCTGCAAGGACCTGGCCGGCAACGAGCAATACCTGTGGCTGGTCATGCGCCTGCCGGAGCAGCAGGACGATTTTAATGCGGTGATCCTGAGCATCAGCGATATCACCAGCCGCAAGCTGATCGAGCTGTCGCTGGTGGAGCGCGAAAGCTTCTGGTCGGACGTGGTGCGCACCGTGCCCGACCACCTGTATGTGCAGGACGTCATCAGCCAGCGCATGATCTTCAGCAACCACCACTTGGGCCACACCCTGGGCTACAACAAGGCCGAACTGCAGCAAATGGGTGAGTACTTCTGGGAAATCCTGCTGAACCCCGAAGACGCCGAGTACTACCACGACCTGCGCCAGCAACAGCGCCAGGCCGGTTACTCGACCCAATTGCAATGCCAACTGCGCTTTCGCCATCGCAATAACCAGTGGCGGCGCTTCGATATCCGCGAGCAAGCCCTGGCACGCGACAAGAGCGCAGTGGTCACGCGGATCATCGGCGTGGCCAAGGACATTACCGACCAGATCGAAGCCAGCGAATCCCTGCGCGACAGCGAGCAGCGCTACCGCATGCTGGCCGAGAGCATCAGTGACGTGATCTGCTCCACCGACAGCCAACTGGCCCTCAACTACATCAGCCCGTCGGTCAACGCCGTGCTCGGGTATGACGTGGACTGGGTGTTCAAGAACGGCTGGCAGTCGATTATCGCCAACCCGCAGCAATTGACCGGCATTTATACCCTGATGGAGCAAGTCAGCCGTGCCCTGGGTGATGCCGACGCCCTGAATACCCTGCGCGATGAAATACAGACCCAGTTGTTCCTGTTCGACTGCCTGCGCGCCGATGGCCGCAAGGTGCCGATCGAGTTGCGCCTGGTGCTGGTGTGGGATGAGCACGGCGCGTTCGAAGGCATCCTCGGCGTGGGCCGCGATATCAGCCAGCAACGCCGCGCGGAGAAAGACCTGCGCATGGCGGCCACGGTATTCGAACACTCGACGTCGGCGATCCTGATTACCGACCCGGCGGGTTATATCGTGCAGGCCAACGAGGCGTTCAGCCGGGTCAGCGGGTATGACGTGGCGGATGTGCTCGACCAGTTGCCCAACATGCTCACCGTCGACGAACAACAGGAAGCTCATCTGCGCTACGTGCTCAAGCAGTTGCACCAGCACAGCACCTGGGAAGGCGAAGTGTGGCTCAAGCGTCGCAACGGCGAACATTATCCGGCCTGGGTCGGCATTACCGCCGTGTTCGACGATGAAGGCGACCTGGCCAGCTACGTGTGTTTCTTCAGTGATATCAGCGAGCGCAAGGCCAGCGAACAACGCATCCACCGCCTGGCGTATTACGACGCCCTGACCCACCTGCCCAACCGCACGCTGTTCCAGGACCGCCTGCACACCGCGTTGCAGTCGGCCGAGCGGCAAAAGTCGTGGGTGGTGCTGATGTTCCTCGACCTCGACCGTTTCAAGCCGATCAACGACTCCCTCGGCCACGCCGCCGGCGACCGCATGCTCAAGGAAATGGCCACCCGCCTGCTGGGCTGTGTCGCCGAGGACGACACCGTGGCACGCATGGGCGGCGACGAGTTCACCTTGCTCCTGCAACCGCGGGTCAGCCGTGAGATGGCGTTGAACCGTGCGATCACGGTGGCCGAGCAGATTCTCGCCAGCCTGGTGCGGCCTTTTGTACTGGAAGGCCGCGAGTTTTTCGTGACCGCCAGTATTGGTATCGCCTTGAGCCCTCAGGACGGCAACGAGCTGAGCCAGTTGATGAAAAACGCCGACACCGCGATGTATCACGCCAAGGAGCGCGGCAAGAACAACTTCCAGTTCTACCAGGCCGACATGAACGCCAGCGCCCTGGAGCGCCTGGAGCTGGAAAGCGACTTGCGCCACGCGCTGGAGCAGAACGAATTCGTGCTTTATTACCAACCGCAATTCAGCGGCGACGGCAAACGCCTGACGGGCGCCGAGGCCCTGTTGCGCTGGCGCCACCCCCGTCGCGGCCTGGTGCCACCAGGCGACTTTATCCCGGTGCTGGAAGAGTTGGGCCTGGTGGTGGATGTGGGCGACTGGGTGCTCAGTGAAGCCTGCCGTCAACTCAAGACCTGGCACCACAACAAGGTACGGGTGCCCAAAGTCTCGGTGAACATCTCGGCGCGGCAGTTCTCGGATGGTCAGTTGGGTGAACGCATCGCCACCATCCTCAAGGACACGGGCCTGCCGCCGGCGTGCCTGGAGCTGGAACTGACCGAAAGTATCCTGATGCGCGAGGTCAACGAAGCCCTGCAAATCCTCGCCGGCCTGAAAAACCTGGGCCTGAGCATTGCGGTGGATGACTTCGGCACCGGCTATTCGTCGCTCAATTACCTCAAGCAGTTTCCCATCGACGTACTGAAGATCGACCGTACCTTTGTCGACGGCCTGCCGTCAGGCGAACAGGATGCCCAGATCGCCCGCGCCATTATCGCCATGGCCCACAGCCTGAACCTGGCGGTGATCGCCGAAGGCGTGGAAACCCATGAGCAACTGGACTTCCTGCGTGAGCATGGCTGTGATGAGGTGCAGGGTTATCTGTTTGGGCGGCCGATGCCGGCCAACCGGTTCGAGGCGCAGTTCAGCAATGATGCGCTGTTCATGTTCGACTGAACTGGCCTCATCGCGAGCAAGCCCCCTCCCACACAATGGCACCGCTGATCCGTGGATGAGCCCCACTTGTCCGCGACATGATGTCCTTTCATATGCCATCTAAAACCCATTGAGTTAGAATGCCTTCCTTTTCTGCCCCCGATCCTTGAGGACCGCCATGTTCAGCCGTGATTTGACTATTGCCAAGTACGACGCCGATCTCTTCGCCGCCATGGAGCAAGAAGCTCAGCGCCAGGAAGAGCACATTGAGCTGATCGCTTCGGAAAACTACACCAGCCCTGCGGTGATGGAGGCTCAAGGTTCGGTTCTGACCAACAAATACGCCGAAGGCTACCCAGGCAAGCGCTACTACGGTGGTTGCGAGTACGTCGACGTGGTCGAGCAGTTGGCGATTGATCGCGCCAAAGAACTGTTCGGTGCCGATTACGCCAACGTCCAGCCGCACGCCGGCTCCCAAGCCAACAGCGCGGTGTACCTGGCCCTGCTGCAAGGCGGCGACACCATCCTGGGCATGAGCCTAGCCCACGGCGGTCACCTGACCCACGGCGCCAGCGTTTCCTCCTCCGGCAAGCTGTACAACGCCGTTCAATACGGTATCGATGCCAACGGCCTGATCGACTACGACGAAGTCGAGCGCCTGGCGGTTGAACACAAGCCGAAAATGATCGTGGCCGGTTTCTCTGCCTACTCGCAGATCCTGGATTTCCCACGCTTCCGCGCCATTGCCGACAAAGTCGGCGCTTACCTGTTCGTCGACATGGCCCACGTGGCGGGCTTGGTCGCCGCTGGCGTCTACCCGAACCCGGTGCCTTACGCTGATGTGGTCACCACCACCACCCACAAGACCCTGCGCGGTCCACGTGGCGGCCTGATCCTGGCTCGCGCCAACGCCGACATCGAGAAGAAGCTGAACTCCGCCGTCTTCCCAGGCGCCCAGGGTGGCCCGCTGGAGCACGTGATCGCGGCCAAGGCGATCTGCTTCAAGGAAGCCCTGCAACCTGAGTTCAAGGCTTACCAGCAACAAGTGGTGAAAAACGCCCAGGCCATGGCCAAAGTGTTTATCGACCGCGGCTTTGACGTGGTATCCGGCGGTACTGAAAACCACCTGTTCCTGCTGTCGCTGATCAAGCAGGACATTTCCGGTAAAGATGCTGACGCTGCCCTGGGCAAAGCCTTCATCACCGTGAACAAGAACTCGGTACCGAACGACCCACGTTCGCCGTTCGTCACCTCCGGCCTGCGCTTCGGCACCCCGGCTGTGACCACTCGTGGCTTCAAGGAAGCAGAGTGCAAGGAACTGGCCGGCTGGATCTGCGACATCCTGGCTGACCTGAACAACGAAGCCGTGATCGACGCGGTCCGTGAGAAGGTCAAGGCCATCTGCAAAAAGCTGCCGGTATACGGCGCTTGATTGCAGTGGTTTGAATAAGAAGCCCGGCTCCAGAGCCGGGTTTTTTTATGCCATTTTCAATTTGAAATGCCATCAACTGTGGGAGGGGGCTTGCTCCCGATGACGGGGTGCCAGGCAGTTATCTATCACTGCCATACCGCCATCGGGAGCAAGCCCCCTCCCACAGTTGCCTGTATTTCAAGTCAGGATTGGTAAACCTGCTGGAACCCGTCGCGAATCTTCTGTTCCGGCAACTCATCGGCAATGAACACGATCACACTCTCCCGCGCCTCGCCCTCGGCCCATTCGGTATCCCAATCGAACCCGTACAGCTTGAGCACGCCCTGGAACACCAGGCGTCGATCCTCCCCGGCAATGTTCAGCACGCCTTTGTAGCGCAGCAGTTGCTTGCCGTGATCTTCGAGCAACTCGTTCATGAACGCGCTGAGACGATCGATATCCAGCGGCTGGTCGGTGCGCAGCACCAGGCTTGAGATGCGGTCGATGGAAGGCGCGGCACTCACCGGACGCAGTGTCATGCCGGCGTTGAGGTTGAAACCGCGCACATCGAGCAGTTCGGCCAGATCGATAGCGCCATGGTCCACCACACGAATCGGCGCACGGCGGTTGATGCGTGTCAGGCGCTGGCTCAGGGCGTCAAACGTCGCGTCATCCACCAAATCACGCTTGCTCACCAGCAGGCGGTCGGCGAAACCGATCTGGGCCTGGGCGATGGTCTGGGTCAGGTGATGTTCGGCGTGGGCGGCGTCCACCAGGGTGATGATGCCGTCGAGGATGTAGCGCTCGCGCAGTTCTTCGTCGATGAAAAACGTCTGGGCCACGGGCGCGGGGTCGGCCAGGCCGGTGCATTCGATCACCAGGCGGTCGAAGGCGATCTCACCGCTGTCCAGGCGTTCCAGCAGCAGGTACAGGGCTTTGGTCAGGTCGGTGTGGATGGTGCAGCACACGCAGCCGTTCGACAGGGTCATGACTTGCACCGGCTCATCACCCAGGAGTTGGGTGTCGATACCGGCGTCGCTGAATTCGTTTTCGATCACGGCGATCTTCAGGCCGTGCTCGGCTTTTAGCAGGTGCCGCAGCAAGGTGGTCTTGCCGGCGCCCAGGAAACCGCTGAGGACCGTGACTGGAATGGGAGAGGACAAGCGCAATTCTCCTGAAGCAATACATAAACAAATGTGGGAGGGGGCTTGCTCCCCATAACGGAGTGTCAGCCACTAATAAGGTCACTGACACTCCGCTATCGGGAGCAAGCCCCCTCCCACAGTAGAAAACCGCCAACCCGCGCTAACGGGTCAGCAGCACTTGGGCCCACCCTTGCCGCCGTAACGGGCCTCTTGGCGTTCCCGGAAGAACGCCTTGTAGTCCATCACCGGTTTGTCCGGGTGTTTGGTTTGCATATGCTCGACGTAAGTGTCGTAGTCGGGCATGCCGACCATCAGGCGCGCGGCCTGACCGAGGTATTTACCGAGGCGACTGATGTCATTGAACATGGTTGCAACCCTCGATTACGCGTCTGGTACAGCCTGGAATGGGGCTTCTTTATCCGTACGTTCCTTGTTGCCCCAGGCGGCGACACCCACCTTGAGCGCATAGAACAGGATACTGAACACCACAAACAGGAACAGCGCCGTCAGCGTTGCGTTGGTGTAGGCGTTGTAGATCACGTGCTGCATCTGGTCGATGCTCTTGGCCGGGGCCAGGATCTGGCCGTTCGCCAGGGCATCGCTGTACTTCTTGGCCAGCGACAGGAAACCGATCGCCGGGTTCGCGTCGAACAGCTTGATGAAGCCTGCGGTGGTCGTGCAGATCAGCAGCCATACCGCCGGCAGCAGGGTGACCCAGATGTAGCGTTGGCGTTTCATCTTGATCAGCACCACGGTGCCCAGCATCAGCGCGATACCCGCGAGCATCTGGTTGGAGATACCGAACAGCGGCCACAAGGTGTTGATGCCGCCCAGTGGGTCGATCACGCCTTGGTACAGCAAGTAACCCCACATCGCTACGCACCCTGCGGTGGCGATCAGGTTGGCGGTCCAGGATTCGGTGCGTTTGAGCGCCGGCACGAAGGAACCCAGCAGGTCCTGCAGCATGAAGCGACCGGCACGGGTGCCCGCGTCGACGGCCGTGAGGATGAACAACGCTTCGAACAGGATCGCAAAGTGGTACCAGAACGCCATGGTGTTTTCACCCGGCAGTACGCTGTGCAGGATCTGCGCGATACCCACCGCCAGGGTCGGCGCACCACCGGCACGGGCCAGGATGGTGGTTTCACCAATGTCGTGGGCCACGGCCTGCAGCGCCTCGGGCGTAATCGCAAAGCCCCAGCTGCTGACGGTTTGCGCCACGGCCATCACATCACCACCGACCACGGCAGCCGGGCTGTTCATGGCGAAGTACACGCCTGGCTCGATCACCGAGGCGGCAACCATGGCCATGATCGCCACGAACGACTCCATCAACATGCCGCCGTAACCGATGTAGCGGGCGTTGGTTTCGTTATCCAGCAGCTTGGGCGTGGTGCCCGAGGAAATCAGTGCGTGGAAACCCGACACTGCGCCACAGGCGATGGTGATGAACAGGAACGGAAACAGGCCGCCCTTCCAGACCGGGCCGGTGCCGTCGATGAATTGGGTCAGGGCCGGCATTTTCAGCTCTGGCATGGTGACCAGGATGCCGATTGCCAGGGCGATGATGGTGCCGATTTTCAGGAAGGTCGACAGGTAGTCACGTGGCGCGAGGATCAGCCACACCGGCAGCACCGCGGCGACGAAACCGTAGCCGATCAGCATCCAGGTGATCTGGATACCGGTGAAGGTAAAGGCTTTGGCCCAGACCGGGTCGGCCGCGATCTGCCCGCCCAGCCAGATCGAACCCAGCAGCAGGAACACCCCGAGGATCGAGATCTCACCAATGCGGCCCGGGCGGATGTAGCGCATGTACACGCCCATGAACATCGCGATCGGGATGGTCGCCATCACCGTGAAGATGCCCCATGGGCTCTCGGCCAGTGCCTTGACGACGATCAGCGCCAGCACCGCGAGGATGATGATCATGATCAGGAAGCAGCCGAACAGCGCGATGGTTCCCGGGATGCGGCCCATCTCTTCACGGACCATGTCGCCCAGCGAACGGCCATTGCGACGGGTGGACAGGAACAGCACCATGAAGTCCTGCACCGCACCGGCCAGTACCACACCGGCAATCAGCCACAGGGTGCCGGGCAGGTAGCCCATTTGCGCCGCCAAGACCGGGCCGACCAGCGGGCCTGCACCGGCAATCGCCGCAAAGTGGTGACCGAACAGAATATGTTTGTTGGTCGGCACATAGTCCAGACCGTCATTGTTGAGCACTGCGGGGGTGGCCCGCCGAGGATCGAGTTGCATCACGTTGTTAGCGATGAACAAGCTGTAGTAGCGATAGGCAACCAGATAAATGGCCACCGCCGCGACCACAATCCACAAGGCGTTGATCGCCTCGCCGCGGCGCAAGGCCACTACGCCCAGGGCGCACGCTCCTACAATCGCCAGCACCAGCCAGGGTAGGTGGCGTAGCAGGCTATTATTATTTTTCATTTTTATATTCCAGCCAGGGTGGACAGAAGGACAGCCACCCCGAGTTTAGCGCTGTTGGCTTCAAAGACCACCCCCCTACGTTGGTCTAGAGCCTTGCAATGGCAAAAAAAGCAGAAAACCACGCCCGATGATGGCGCAGGGCTACAATGCTTCTATCCACAGAGGGATTCACCATGACCGAACACCCGCCTGAACGTCGCTGCTTCCGCCGGATCGCAATGGACGCTGTGACCGAACTTCGGCAAAACGGCCACGAATGGCCGGTTAAATTAGTGGACTTGTCGCTGAAGGGTTTGGCAATAAAACGACCCGAAGCCTGGAAGGGTAACAAGGCATTACCGTTCGAGGTCGATATCCGCCTGGACCCAAAGGCGCACATCAAGATGCAGGTGAAACTGGCCCACGATGGCGACGACCAATTAGGGTTTGTGTGCAAGGAAATCGACCTGGAGTCGATCAGCCATCTGCGCCGGCTGATCGAGCTGAACCTGGGTGACCCGGAAGAACTCGAGCGCGAACTCGGCGCCTTACTGGAAGTGTGATCCCTCAGGGAAATGCCGTTCGTGCCGGGAAGTCGCTTTCCATGTCCCAGTAACCCTGTTTCTGACTTGAAGTGCTCTGCCATTGCCCGTCGACAAAGCGATAAGTCTGATAACGGGCGGTGAAATCATCCTCCTCACCTTCACCCTCGCCCTCCATGAAGCATGACACCTGCAATAACTCATCCGGCCCGCCGCTGGCCGGATGAGCCACTTTCCAGGCCGCCTTGCCCGTGTGGGCCAGGGTCAACGGCTGGACTTTGCCCTCGGCATTCTTGTAGCTCATCGGCTTGAGTTGCTGTGTAGCCGGCTGCAACAGTTGGGTGGCCGGGCCGCTGTAGGTGCCCATCGGCGCGGTTTGATCAACGATCAAAAAATACACAGGTTCGGGCAGCCCGTTGAGCGCAGCTTTCTTGACCTTGGCCAACGGGTAGCCCAGGTCCTGCTGCGCGATCTCCTCACCGGCAGCCGACACCAGCCGCACGCGGGCTTCAAGCAGCGGGTTGTCGACCAGGTCGCCAGGCTCGTCAAACGAGTCTTCAAGCTGCCCGTTGCCCCAACTGTCCTTATGCAGCTGCGCGCTGATGCGCTGGTCCTCCAGCACTTGCAACTGACGGCCCTCTTCGATCGTCAGTGTCTGCGCCAGGCGGTAACCGGCCGGTAGCTGCGCAGCCCAGGCCATGGCGGGTGCGCCGACCAGCAGGACAAACAGGGCCGCGAGGCCCGGGTAACTCAATCGTTGCATAGCGTCCCTTCCCGATTTATTCGAACAGTGCGTCCAACGCCTGCTCCAGGCGCGTGACAGCAATAATTTGCAAACCTGCCGGCGACTCTTTAGGCGCGTTGCCCTTGGGGACGATAGCGCGCTTGAAACCATGCTTGGCGGCTTCCTTCAAGCGCTCCTGGCCACTGGGCACCGGGCGTACTTCGCCAGACAGGCCGACTTCGCCGAACACCAGCAGGTCATGGGGCAATGGCCGGTTGCGCAGGCTGGACATCACCGCCGCCATCAACGCCAGGTCGGAGGCGGTTTCCAGTACCTTGACCCCGCCGACCACGTTGAGGAACACGTCCTGGTCATGGGTGGGAATACCGCCGTGACGGTGCAATACCGCCAGGAGCATCGCCAGGCGATTCTGATCCAGGCCGAGGGTGACCCGTCGCGGGTTGGCCAAGTGGCTGTCATCCACCAGCGCCTGGACCTCCACCAGCATCGGGCGGGTGCCTTCCCACGTTGCCATCACCACGCTTCCCGGGACTTCTTCCTGGGCACGCGTCAGAAAAATTGCCGACGGGTTGGAGACTTCTTTCAACCCCCTGTCGGTCATCGCGAACACGCCGAGTTCGTTGACCGCGCCAAAGCGGTTCTTCACCGCCCGCAACAAACGCAGACGACCATCGGATTCGCCTTCGAAATACAGCACGGTGTCGACCATGTGCTCAAGCACTCGTGGCCCCGCCAGCGCCCCTTCCTTGGTCACATGGCCGACCAGGAAAATCGCCGTGCCGCTCTGCTTGGCATAACGCACCAGCAGCGCCGCACTTTCGCGCACCTGGGACACGCCGCCCGGCGCCGATTGCAGTTGTTCGGTGAAAATGGTCTGGATCGAGTCGATCACCATGACCTTGGGCTTTTCGATACGGGCCGTGGCGATGATGCTTTCGATGCAGGTCTCGGTCATCACCCGCAGTTGGTCCTGGGGCAAACCGAGCCGTCGAGCACGCATGGCCACTTGCTGTTGGGACTCTTCACCGGTGACGTACAGCGCCGGCATGCGGCTGGCGATGCTGCACAGGGTTTGCAGCAGGATGGTCGACTTGCCGATGCCCGGGTCGCCACCGATCAACACCACCGAGCCATCCACCAGGCCGCCGCCGAGCACGCGGTCCAGCTCGCCGGACGCCGTGGAGAACCGCGGGATCTCCTCGACGCTGACCTCGGCCAGCGTCTTGATCTGCGCCTGTTGCCCGGTCCAGCCGGCACGCCCGGCAGGCGCCGCCGCACCGCCGCTTTCGATCATGGTTTCAGTCAGGGTATTCCATGCGCCGCACTCGCTGCACTGGCCGGCCCACTTGGGAAAGGTCGCGCCGCACTCCGTGCAGCCGTACATGCGCTTGGCCTTTGCCATTTGAGAACCTCCAACCGAAAAACCGCGATGATAGCTCAGCGCGGCGCCGGGGTCCGGATTTCACCACTGGCCAGTCGTGAAGCGCTGTTGCCGATCGGGTCCTCGGCGTTGAGATCGGCGCCTTTGGCTTTCAACGCATCCAGCAACTCGACACGCTTGAACAAGCCGGCGTACATGGCCGCAGTCTGCCCGGCGCCATTGCGTTGGTCGGGGTTGCAGTCGGTGGCCAGCAGGCGCTGGGCGATTTTCAGCTCGCCCTTGAAGATCGCGCCCATCAGCGCAGTGTTGCCGCGTTTGTCCTGCACACAAGCGTCGGCGCCGGCGTTGAGCAAACGTTCCACGAAAGGGCCCTGGCCGTGGTAGGCGGCGAGGATCAGCGCGGTGTAACCCTTGTCGTCCTGCGTATTGAGGCTGTAGCCGGACTCGATAAAGGTATTGAGCATATCGAGGTCGCCACGGCGGGCGGCGTCAAAGTAATAATCCTGAAGCTGCGCCTTGAGTGCCGCCGGTTCTGGGGATTCGGCATGGGCGACAAACGCCAGCATGGCCATCAGCAAACCGATAGAAATTCGCATAGGGTTCTCCTGTCAGAGATCGACGCCCCAGGGAGCGTCGATCGGAACCAACGGATCAGTCAGTCAGTTTTTCAGCCAGCGCCTTCACACGCGCCAAATCACCCTTGGCGACCTTGGCCACGCCGGTGCCG
The DNA here is from genome assembly GCF_050312585.1 of Pseudomonas sp. R19M. Lineage (NCBI taxonomy): Bacteria > Pseudomonadati > Pseudomonadota > Gammaproteobacteria > Pseudomonadales > Pseudomonadaceae > Pseudomonas > Pseudomonas sp. R19M. The sequence continues at coordinate 88,237 of NZ_JBNPJV010000107.1, read as the reverse complement.
TACTCCGGGTCGGCTTTGTAGAGGAACGACAGGATGATGTGCTTGCTCTCGTCATCGGTGGTGGCCAGGGAGCCGCCAAAGTTTTCGATCAAGTCCTGACGCTCTTTCTTGCTATAGGAGCGGTACAGATCACCGGCCTGCTTGAAGTTCTGCTCACGCTGGATCTTCGCCTGCTGAGTGCTGCCCGACAGGGCCGACTGGCTGTAGCGCGCAGTTTGCGGCTCTTCCCGCGGCATCAGGCGGCTCGGCTGGTAGTTCACACCGGTGGTGGTCTTGCCGATATTCATCGCGCCATCCTGGTTACCGTTGTTGACGGTCACCCGGGGGGCGTTGATCGGCAGTTGCAGGGCGTTCGGCCCCAGGCGGTACATTTGTGTGTCGGCATAGGAAAACACCCGACCTTGCAGCAAGCGGTCTTCCGACGGTTCGATGCCCGGTACCAGGTTGGCCGGGGCCATGGCGACTTGCTCGGTTTCCTGGAACACGTTGGCCGGGTTGCGGTTCAGCACCATTTGCCCGACTTTGCGCTCCGGCACATTCGGCCAGATCTTGGTGGCGTCCAGCGGGTCGAAATCAAACTTGGCCAGGTCTTCGGGCTTGAGCACTTGCACATACAAATCCCACTTGGGGAAATCGCCCTTATTGATATGGGTGACCAAGTCATTGGTCATATGGCTGTAATCACGGCCCTGTACTTCGGTGACTTGCTTGGGATCAAGGTTCTTGATGCCTTGCAGGCTCTTCCAGTGGAACTTGACGTAGTGCACTTCACCCTTGGCGTTAATCAACTTGTAGGCATGTACGCCATTGCCGTCCATTTCCCGGTAACTGGCCGGGGTGCCGGAGTCAGAGTACAACTCGGTCAACGTACGGGTGGACTCTGGAACATGGGAGAAGAAGTCAAAACGGCGTGAGTCGTCGTCCAGGTTAGTGCGTGGGTCCGGTTTGAAGGCGTGGACCATATCCGGGAACTTGATGGCGTCGCGAATGAAGAACGTCGGGAAGTTATTGCCCACCAGGTCCCAATTACCCTCGGCGGTATAGAACTTGGTGGCGAAGCCACGTGGGTCACGCAGGGTTTCCGGGGAATGGTTGCCGTGAACCACCGCAGAGAAGCGCACAAACACGGGGGTGGTTTCACCGGCGGCGAACACTTTGGCCTTGGTCAGGTCGCTGAGGTTATCCGTGACCGTGAAGGTGCCATGGGCGCCGGTGCCACGGGCGTGTACCACACGCTCCGGAATGCGCTCGCGGTCGAAGCGTTGCAGTTTCTGAATCAATTGCACGTCTTGCAGCAGTACCGGGCCGTTGGCGCCGGCGGTTTGTGAGTTCTGGTTGTCACCGACGGCTGCACCGTTGTCACGGGTCAGGTTGGCGGCTTGCACGGAGAGGGAAAGCAGGCTGGCGGTCACCAGTGCCAGCGCACTGCGCGCCGATACCGGCTTGCGGCTAATGAGAGTGTTCATCAAGGTTTCCTCTGGTTTTTTTAGTGCACATTCAGTTGTGCTTGCCAGAGGCTAGTGACCTGGGAGTCAGAAGATAAATAGAAAAACGCCACAGGGCCGATTAAGAAAATAATGTGGTAAACCACTGAATTCAGGCGTATTTCGCGCGCGATTGATGGCACTTTGCAAACTAATTACGATTTAATGTGTCGATAAAAGCCGTCAGTGTTAACAGTTGTGTCAAGCAAGCCTGCTGTGACTGACTTACACTGACCTCCACCCTTCTCATCTGTAACAAGGAATAACCTATGGGCGTGATCAGTGAGTTCAAGGCCTTCGCGGTCAAAGGCAATGTCGTCGACATGGCCGTCGGTATCATCATCGGTGCCGCCTTCGGTAAAATTGTTTCCTCGTTTGTAGGCGACGTGGTGATGCCTCCTATCGGCCTGCTGATCGGTGGCGTGGACTTCGCGGACCTGGCGGTGCAACTCAAGGCCGCACAAGGCGGCGCTCCGGCGGTGGTACTGGCCTATGGCAAGTTCATCCAGAGCATCATCGACTTTGTGATCATCGCGTTCGCGATCTTCATGGGGGTGAAGGCCATCAATCGTCTCAAGCGCGAAGAGGCGGTGGCTCCAACCTTGCCACCGACGCCGACCAAAGAAGAAGAGTTGCTCACCGAGATCCGCGACTTGCTCAAGGCTCAGAACAACAAGCCGCTTTAACCGATGCAACCCAAAGGCGCCCTTCGAGGCGCCTTTTTTCTACCAGTAGTTTTCTACGGCCACCTGGCCCGGACGACGGCTCAGGCTCAGTTGCAGATCGCGCTGCTTGAGCAATTGGCGTGTGTCGTCGACCATTTGCGGGTTACCGCAGATCAGTACGCGAGAGTGTTGCGGGGTTAACTCGACACCGGCCGCACGCTCCAGCTCACCATTTTCGATCAAGGTGGTGATGCGCCCATTCAGCGCACCCGGATGCTGTTCACGGGTGACAATGGGGATATAAGTCAGCTTGTGGGCGTGCTCAGCCAGGTACTCCCGCTCGCCCAGCGTGTGGATCAACGATTGGTAGGCCAATTCCTTGGCCTCGCGGGCGCTGTAGACCAGCACGATACGCTCAAATTTCTCCCAGACTTCGAAGTCCTGCAGCATCGACAGGAAGGGTGCCACACCGGTCCCCGTGCCCAGCAGCCAGAGATCACGCCCATCCACAAAGCGGTTCAGGGTCAGGAAGCCGGTGGCCTGACGCTCCACCATCAGCGTATCCCCCACCTGCAAGCGGCTCAGCTCGCTGGTGAATTCGCCCCCCGGGACGACAATCGAAAAAAAGTCCAAGTGCTCGTCAAAAGGCGCAGACACGATGGAATAGGCGCGCCATACGGTGCTGCCATCCGCCTTGGTCACCCCCAAGCGCAAGAACTGGCCGGCGGTAAACCGAAAGCCGGAGTCGCGCGTGGTGCGCAGTGTAAAGAGACTGGGGGTCAGCGACTGCACGTCGAGCAAGGTCTGGCGGGTAAATTTCTCAGCACTGGCCGTCATGGGGAACTCCGTTTTGCACAGAGCCCTAGTGTCCCTCAAAGCAGCGTGCGCAAACACCGCTGATTTGTACTGGCATTGCCGAAGGGGTCGTGATGCGCACCGGTACAGATTGCGTCAAGATCAAAAACAGTTGCCGAATAACGGCACATTAGTTCAGACAAACTATTTAGCTATTAGCCCGGCGACTTTCTACTGGCAGATGGAACAGTGCGCTCAAGCGCCATCAGTTTGGCACTACCCACAACCCATTAAATTCAATAAAAAAGTTATTGCAGGCAAGACTATTTGTACAAATCAACACCAAACGTACAACTTACTAAGAACTACGCCCTGGTTACTTAGAGCATTTTTTCCCACGCAAAGATAGGCGATGTCCTACACTATTTTCGTGCTGCGTAGGGATGAGGACGTACCCACGCCACGCAAAATCCATGGAGAGTTACAAATGGTGAAATGGCGCAATACCCGGCTCCCCAAACTGGAAGGTGAAAACGATATTACCAGTGTATTTGACATGGTCCTTAACCGTACCAATGAACTCGGCTTCCAATTCTGTTCCTTTACTATGAGTACCCAACTCGCTGACGACCAAACAAAACCCATTCAAGTCAATAACTACCCAGAGAAATGGAACGAGCTGTATCAACAGGCGCACTTCTTCCCCATCGACCCTGTTGTTGCGCACTGTAAACGCTGTGTACTGCCTATTGTCTGGGAGCAAAAGGCATTCGACTCCTCACCCAACTTATGGTCGTTGGCCCAGACGTTTGGTGTGGATTGTGCCTGGACACAGCCGGTGCACGACTTCCAGGGTGTCTACAGCATGCTGACCCTCGCACGCAGCAGTGGTGAAGTGAGCCCGCAGGAGCTGTATGAAAAAGCCGGCCAGGTGTTATGGCTTTGCCATGCAATGCACTCGGTGGTCGCACGCAAGTACACCGATGAGCCCAGTGCATCGCCCTGCTGCAAACTGACCCCTCGGGAGACGGAAATACTCAAATGGTCAGCCTTGGGCAAGACCGCCGGGGATATTGCGACCATTCTGTGCCTGTCAGAGCGCACCGTAGGCTTTCACATCAAAAGCACGTTCAACAAACTGGGGGTCAACAACAAGATTGCCGCCGTCCTCAGAGCCTCCAAAGCGGGGTTGTTTTAGCCGGCACGGAAACACCACATGTCATCAGGCTCAAAAAAAAGTACCATTTACGACCCATTCTGAGTGTTGAGCGGCGCCTTCAGGTGTCACCTCGTAGTTCACTCAGACGGTTCCGCCGATGATCACCCAGAGCCTCCCCCGCCATGCCCCTGCTCCACAGCCCGTTCGCCCAGCTCGATCTGATCCGCCAACCCGAGCAACATAACGATCCGCTGCAAGCCTTCGATGCCGCCGACGAATACCTGCTCGACTATCTGGCGCAGCAGCAACCGGCGGCGACCACTCGCGTGCTGGTGCTCAATGACAGCTTTGGCGCCTTGGCCGCCAGCCTCCAGGGGCAGGTGCAAGTGACCTCCAGCGGTGATTCGTTTCTTGCAGCCTTGGGGTTGGAAAAAAACCTGGTGCGCAACGGCAAGACGTTTGATGCGGTGCCGTTCATCCCGGCCAGCCAGATGCCCACGGGGCCGTTCGACCGGGTGCTGATCCGCGTGCCGAAAACCCTGGCATTACTGGAGGAACAGTTGATCCGCCTGCAGGGTCAGCTGGCACCGGGTGCCGAAGTGATCGCCGGGGCGATGATCAAGCACCTGCCACGGGCTGCGGGGGAATTGCTGGAGCGCTACATCGGGCCGATGCACGCCTCACTGGCGGTCAAGAAGGCACGCTTGTTGATCGCGACCGTCGACCAACGGCCCACCGCCCTCTCGCCCTACCCCACCCGCTACGCCCTCGACGCCCCGGCCATCGAACTGCTCAACCACGCCAACGTATTCTGCCGTGAAGGCCTGGATATCGGCACCCGCGCCATCCTGCCCCACCTGCCGAAAAACCTCGGCAACGCCCGCGTGGCGGACCTGGGCTGTGGCAACGGTGTATTGGCAATCGCCAGCGCCTTGCAAAACCCCGCTGCGCACTACACCTTGGTGGACGAGTCCTTTATGGCGGTGCAATCGGCCGCCGAGAACTGGCGCGCCGCGCTGGGTGAGCGCGACGTGGTGATACGCGCAGGCGACGGCCTGGCCGGCCAGGAGGCACAGTCGCTGGACGTGGTGCTCTGCAACCCGCCTTTCCATCAGCAACAGGTGGTCGGCGATTTCCTCGCGTGGCGCATGTTCCAGCAGGCGCGGGAAACCCTGGTCGTCGGCGGTGCTCTTTACATCGTCGGCAACCGTCACTTGGGCTACCACACCAAACTGGCCCGGTTGTTCCGGGGTGTCGAGCAAATCGCCACCACGCCAAAATTCGTGATTATCAAAGCGCGCAAATAAAAAAACCCTGCCACTCGTGCAAATGGCAGGGCTGAAAGCCGGGCCGTGAGGCCCGGATTGGGATGTCAGTGCGTGGTCAAGCCGGCCGCGTTCATGAACAGGCGCATCAGGCTGGCCACGATGAACAGGGCCAGCACGCTGCCGGTCCAGATCATCGCCAACCACCCCAGGCGCCGCCACAACGGCTGTTTCTCGGCCTGTTCAATCTCGTGCAACGTCGGTTTGCCGGACATGGGACGCTCCCTCCTAGTGGTAACCGTCTTCATGGGTGACCTTGCCGCGGAACACGTAGTAGCTCCAGAAGGTGTAGCCCAGGATGAACGGAATGATGAACAACGTACCCACCAGCATGAAACCCTGGCTCTGCGGCGGTGCGGCGGCATCCCAGATCGAAACTGATGGCGGGATGATATTTGGCCACAGGCTGATCCCCAGGCCGCTGTAACCGAGGAAGATCAACACCAGCGTCAGCAGGAACGGCGTGTAATGGGCATTACGTGCCACTGCGCGAATCAGCCCGTACATGGTCACCAACACCAGGATCGGCACCGGCAGGAACCAGAACAGGTTCGGCAGGGTGAACCAGCGCGAGGCGATTTCCGGGTGCGACAGGGGCGTCCACAGGCTGACGATACCGATCACCGCCAACACCACGAAGGCCAATGGCCGCGCCAGGTTGTGCATCTGCTCCTGCAACTTGCCTTCGGTCTTCATGATCAGCCAGGTGCAACCCAGCAGGGCATACGCAACCACCAGGGCGACACCGCAGAACATCGTGAACGGCGTCAACCAGTCCAGCGAGCCGCCGGCGAACTGACGATTCACCACCGGGATGCCGTCAATGAACGCCCCCAGCGCCACACCCTGGAAGAACGTCGCGGCAATCGATCCGCCGATAAACGCCTTGTCCCACAGGTGGCGCTTGTGGTCCTTGGCCTTGAAGCGGAACTCGAACGCCACGCCACGGAAGATCAGCCCGACCAGCATCAGGATCAGCGGCAGGTACAGCGCCGACAACACCACCGAATAGGCCAGCGGGAAAGCGCCGAACAACGCCGCGCCGCCCAGTACCAGCCAGGTCTCGTTGCCGTCCCATACCGGGGCGACGGTGTTCATCATGACGTCACGGTCGACTTTGCCCGGAATAAACGGGAAGAGGATGCCGATACCCAGGTCGAAGCCGTCCATCACCACGTACATCATGATGCCGAAGATGATGATCACGGCCCAGATCAGCGGAAGATCAATACCCATCTCAATTCCCCTTGTGCTGGATGTCGGCGTGTTGGTCATCACTGCCGTCATCGGCCGCCGACAACGGACGCGCCGGTGTACGTTTCTGGCCAGGGCCACCGTGGGTTGGCTCGGTACTTTCGTGGGTGACCGGACCTTTGCGCACCAGACGCATCATGTAACCCAGACCTGCGCCAAACAGCGCGAAGTACACCACCACGAACAACACCAGGGTGATCGTCATCTGCGCCAGGCTGTGTCCGGAAGACGCATCCGCCGTGCGCATCAAACCGTAAACCACCCACGGCTGGCGGCCAATTTCGGTGGTGAACCAGCCGGCGAGAATCGCGATCAACCCGGACGGGCCCATCCACAACGCCAGGTACAGGAACGGTTTGCACGAGTACATTTTGTCGCCCTTGCGCAGCCAGAGGCTGAACAAGCCGGTGAAGATCATCAGGAAACCCAGGCCAACCATGACCCGGAACGACCAGAACACGATGGTCGAGTTGGGGCGGTCCTCAGGCGGGAACTCCTTGAGCGCCGGCACCTGCTTGTCCAGGGAGTGGGTCAGGATCAGGCTGCCCAGGTACGGAATTTCCACCGCGTACTTGGTTTTTTCGGCCTGCATGTCCGGCCAGCCGAACAGGATCAGCGGCGTCGGTTCGTTGCCGACGTTTTCCCAGTGGCCTTCAATCGCGGCAATCTTTGCCGGTTGGTGCTTGAGGGTGTTGAGGCCATGGAAGTCGCCGATGACCGCCTGGATAGGCGCGACGATCAGGGCCATCCACATGGCCATCGACAACATGGTGCGGATTGCCGGGTTGTCCTTGCCGCGCAACAAGTGCCAGGCCGCCGAGGAGCCGACGAAGAACGCGGTGGCCACGAAGGCCGCCGTGGCCATGTGTGCCAGGCGGTAAGGGAACGACGGGTTGAAGACCACCGCGAACCAATCGGTCGGGATCACGCGTCCGTCAACGATCTCAAAGCCCTGAGGCGTCTGCATCCAGCTGTTGGACGACAGGATCCAGAAGGTGGAGATCAACGTACCGACGGCCACCATCACCGTGGCGAAGAAGTGCAGCTTGCGCCCCACTTTGTTCCAGCCGAACAGCATCACCCCCAGGAAGCCTGCTTCCAGGAAGAACGCCGTGAGCACTTCATACGTCAACAGCGGGCCGGTGACGGAGCCGGCGAAGTCCGAGAAGCGGCTCCAGTTGGTGCCGAACTGGTAGGCCATGACCAACCCGGAGACCACGCCCATGCCGAAGTTGACGGCAAAGATCTTCGACCAGAAGTGGTAGAGGTCACGGTAGGTGTCGTTGTGGGTCTTGAGCCACAAACCTTCCAGTACCGCAAGGTAACTGGCCAGGCCGATGGTGATCGCCGGGAACAGGATGTGAAACGAGATGGTGAACGCAAATTGAATTCGGGCGAGATCTAGCGCCTCCAAACCGAACATAAGTTTTCCTCTGTCAGGTAATACCGGCTGCTGGCGGGAGCCTGCACCCACTGCCCCCACGGATATGGAGCCTGTCGAATTTCAATTCGTTTCTTTTTTTTACCCACCACGCGGGGAATCTGGCCTTGCGGCCGCCAGAACAATTCCGGGGCCGGTTTTGATCTGGATCAAGCATTGCTGAAAGAGTAGTCCCATTTTCGTTGCAGGACGGCGTGGTCTTTTGCCGCGTGACAGACTGCCTCAGCTCAGTTCCTGCAACCATCTGTTACAACTTGATGATAATCTCGGCCTTTCTCCGGCCCTGACCTGAACTCCCGATGCCAAGCGAACCCGTGTTGCTGTTGCGCCATCACCGCCCTTTCATCGCGTTCTGGCTGGCGCGGATCTTTACCGCCAGCGGCTTCCAGATGCTCACCGTGGCGATTGGCTGGAACCTCTACCAATTGACCGGCAACGTGCTGGACCTGGGCTTGGTGGGTTTGGTCGAATTTGTGCCGCGCGTACTGTTCATGCTGCATACCGGGCATGTGGCCGACCGTTACGAGCGCCGCAAGGTGGCCGCCATCTGCCAGACCGTGCAGGCATTGATTGCCCTGAGCCTGGCCATCGGCGGCCTGACCGGCCACGTGACCCGCGAGATGATCTTCATCCTCGCGTTCCTGTTGGGCGCCGCACGCTCTTTTGAAATGCCCACCACCCAGGCGCTGCTGCCAAGCATCGTGCCCAGCGCATTGTTCCCACGGGCGGTGGCGTCATCCCAGTCGGCCCAGCAACTGGCGACCATCGTCGCGCCGGCGCTTGGCGGTTTGCTGTATGCATTCGGCAGCGTGTGGGTCTACGGGCCTACCGTGGTGCTTTACCTGATTGCCTGCACGCTGACCCTCAACCTGCCCGCCCGCCAGACCCCACTCAATAAAGGCAAGGCCACCCTGGATTCGCTGCTGGCCGGCATCCGTTTCATCCGCAGCCGCCCGGACATTCTCGGCGCCATTTCCCTGGACCTGTTCGCCGTGCTGCTGGGCGGCGCCACAGCGTTGCTGCCGGTGTTCGCCAAGGACATCCTGCTGACCGGTGCCTGGGGCCTGGGCCTGCTGCGCTCGGCACCGGCGGTGGGTGCGTTGTTGATGTCGTTGTGGCTGGCGCGGTTTGCCGTGGACCGGCACGTGGGACGCGTGATGTTCACCGCCGTAGGCGTATTCGGCGTGGCGACTATCGCCTTCGGCCTGTCGACCTCGTTCTGGTTCTCCCTCGGGGTACTGGTGGTGTTGGGCGCGGCGGACATGATCAGCATGGTGATCCGCGCCTCGTTCGTACAACTGGAAACCCCGGATGAAATGCGCGGGCGCGTCAGTGCGGTCAACGGCCTGTTCATCGGCGCGTCCAATCAACTCGGCGAATTCGAGTCCGGGATCACCGCCCACTGGTTCGGCACCGTGCCCGCCGTGGTCATGGGCGGGGTCGGGACATTGCTGGTCACCGGCGTGTGGATCAAGCTGTTCCCGACCCTGGCCAACCGCGACCGGATGCATGTTCCGGTCGAAGAGGCCAAGGTTTAAAGCACCTTATCCAGGGTGATCGGGAAGTCCCTGACCCGCTTGCCGGTGGCGTGGTAGACCGCATTCGCGACGGCCGCCGCCACCCCGACAATGCCGATTTCACCGACCCCCTTGGAACCCAGGGCATTGACGATCTCGTCGTGTTCTTCGACGAACAGCACGTCAATGTCACCGATATCGGCGTTTACCGGAATGTGGTACTCGGCCAGGCTGTGATTCATGTAACGACCCAGCTGATGGTCAACTTGGGTTTCTTCGTGCAGCGCCATACCGATGCCCCACACCACCCCGCCGAGAATCTGGCTGCGGGCCATCTTGGGGTTCACCACACGCCCGGCCGCAACCGCGCTGACCACCCGGCTGACGTGCACAGTGCCGAGGTCTTCGTCCACCCGCACCTCCACGAACACCGCTGAATGGGTGGCGGTGGCGTAGCCTTCGCGCTTTTTGTCGGGCTCGCTGTCGACCTGGACTTCCAACGCCTCTTCACCGCTGTCCTTGACCAACTGGGCCAGTGAAACACTGACATCCCCGCAGTGCAGTTGGCCGTCTTCGAAGCGCACCGCTTCAGCCCCTTTAAAAACCGGGTAAGTCTGCCGGGCGATTTTCAGCAACTTGGCGTTCAACGCTTCGCACGCTTGCTGAACGGCGGTCCCGACGGAAGACACAGTAAACGAGCCCCCTTGCAGCGGCGCCGTGGGCAACGATGAATCCCCCAACAGAAACGCCACGTCCTTGACCGCCACCCCACTGGCCTGCGCCGCAATCTGGGTCATCACGGTATAAGTTCCGGTGCCGATATCCGTGGTGGCGCTGCTCACCGTCAGCTTGCCTTGCGCGTCGATCCGCGCCTTGGCGCTGGCCTTCATCTGCATGGCCTCCCACACACCGCCGGCCATGCCCCAGCCGATCAATTGCCGGCCCTCCCGCATGCTGCGCGGCTCCGGGTTGCGCCGCTGCCAGCCGAAACGTTCGGCGCCTTCGCGGTAGCACTCACGCAGAGCTTTACTCGACCAGGGTTTGTCTTCGTTCTGGTTGCGCTCGGCATAATTGATCAGGCGCAGTTGCACCGGGTCCATGCCCAAGGCACACGCCAGTTCATCCATGGCGCATTCCAGGCCGATCACACCCAGGGCGGCGCCAGGCGCACGCATATCTAGCGGGGTGAATACATCGAGCGGCACCAGTTTGTAGGTCAGTTGCACGTTGTCGCAGTGGTAGAGCATGCCGCTCCATTCCACCACGTGCTCACTGAAGTCCTCGAAACGCGAAGTCTGGCCGATTGCGGTATGCCCAAGTGCCAGCAATTGCCCGTTGGCGGCGGCGCCCATTTGCAGGCGCTGCAAGGTGCGCGGGCGGTAGCCGAACGTGAACATCTGCTGACGCGTCAGGGTGACCCGTACCGAACGCTTGAGCGCCAGCGACGCCATCACCGCCAGCGGCAATTGATACTGCGGACGCAAGCCCGAGCCGAACGCCCCGCCGACGAAAGCGGCAAAGATACGCACCTGGCTTTTATCCAGGCCGAACACCTTTTGCACATAGGCCTGGCAGTTCTGTGGCCCTTGGGTTTTATCATGGATATGCAGGGTGCCATCCGGCTGATACAGCACCGTACTGGCATGCGGCTCCATAGGGTTGTGATGCTCGATGGGCGTGCTGTAGTGCAGATCCAGGCTGACGGCGGCGGCGCTCCACTGCGCCTGAAAGTTGCCACGCGGCTTGGGCGGCGTTTGCGGGGAAGCGTGGGCCTGCTCCTGCATCGCCAGCAAGTCGGTCTCGAAAGCCTCGCGCTCGTACTCGATATGCACCAGCGAACCGGCATGCCGCGCCAGCTCCAGGTTATCGGCTATCACCAGGGCCAATGGCTGGCCGCTATAGAGCACGCGGTCGTTGTACAACGGGCGAAACGGCGACCCGTCCGCGGCATCGGCATCGGCAAACGCGTCGTCGTAACTGGCGAGTTTCGGCCGGTTGAGGTGATCGAGCACCATGACCACGCCGGGCAATGCCAGGGCCCTGGACGCATCAATCCTGACCACTCGCCCCTTGGCGATAGTACTGGATACCACGCTGCCGTGGAGCAGGTCCTGACCGGCAAACTCACCGGCATAACGCGCCTGGCCCGTCACCTTGAGCAGACCCTCGACGCGGTCCAGGGGTTTTCCGATAGCGGTCATGGGCGTTCTCCTGCGACAGCGGCATCGCTCAGGGCGCGGATAATCGCCCGACGCGCCAGCTTGATCTTGAAGGCGTTGTGTTCCAGCGGCTCGGCATCCTGCAACAAGGCGTCAGCGGCACTGCTGAAGGTTTCGCGGCTGACCGTACGGCCGATCAGCGCGGTTTCCACCGCACGGTCTCGCCAGGGTTTGTGCGCCACGCCGCCAAGGGCCAGACGGGCGTCGACGATGGTGTCACCGTCCAGCTCCAACGCGGCGGCAACCGACACCAGGGCAAACGCGTATGACGCACGATCGCGCACTTTCAAATAATGACTGTGGCCCGCCAGACGGTCGGCCGGTAACTCAATGGCCGTGATCAGTTCATCATCGGCCAACAGGTTGTCGCGCTGCGGCGTGTCGCCCGGCAAGCGATGGAAATCGGCAAACTCAATCACACGCGAACCGCCACGCCCCTCCACATGCACCCGTGCCTCCAGGGCGGCCAGGGCGACACACATGTCCGACGGGTGGGTCGCCACGCACTGCTCGCTGGCACCGAGAATGGCATGAATGCGGTTCAAGCCGGTTCGCGCCGGGCAGCCACTGCCCGGCTCTCGCTTGTTGCAGGGCACGCCGGTGTCATAGAAGTAATAGCAACGGGTGCGCTGCAACAGGTTGCCGCCAGTACTGGCCATGTTGCGCAACTGCGGTGACGCACCGGCGAGGATCGCCTGGGACAGCAAAGGGTAACGGGCTTCGATCAACGGGTGCCAGGCCAGGTCAGCGTTGCTGACCAAGGCGCCGATCATCACGCCACCACTGGCCGTAGGTTCAACGCCATGCAGCGGCAGGCCGGTGATATCGATCAAGTGTTCGGGCCGGCTGATGTTCTCTTTCATCAGGTCCAGTAAATTGGTGCCGCCGGCAATAAAGCGCGAGGCGGCGCTACTCAGCCGCACCGCTTCATGTACGTCGGTCGGCTTGCTGTACTGGAAAGGGTTCATGGTTTGTCTCCCAGCACGACCGCTTCAATCGCATCGCGGATGTTGCTGTAGGCACCACAGCGGCACAGATTGCCGCTCATCAGTTCCTGGATCTGCGCGGGGTCCTGGGCCCGCCCCTCATTGGCCAGGCCAACGGCAGAGCAAATCTGCCCGGGCGTGCAATAGCCACACTGGAACGCGTCATGCTTGATAAACGCCTGCTGCATCGGATGCAGCTCGTCTCCGTCAGCCAAGCCCTCGATGGTGGTCAACTCGGCACCGTCGCACATCACCGCCAGGGTCAGGCAGGCATTCACGCGTTTGCCGTCACGCAACACGGTGCAGGCACCACATTGGCCGTGGTCGCAGCCCTTTTTGCTGCCGACCAGGTCAAGTTGTTCGCGCAGCAGGTCGAGCAAGGTGGTCCAGGGCAACACGTTCAGCTGGCGCTGCTGGCCGTTCAGGGTCAGGCGTATCGGGTGGCTGACGAACGGTTGAGCCGCCGCGTCATTGGGGGTTGCGCTCATAAACACCTCACGGGTTGAAGTCCGTTCGCGGCGTTCGGGAAAGTCGCCGTCTCTGGGGTACGACTACCCGTGGTTATGAGCGTTCAAGAGGATTGATCAGCGGATATTGAGCATCACCTTCAAGGTATTTTGCGGGCCGTTGATCGACGTATTACTGAACTCGAACCACCCCTGGGCTTCGACATTCAAGTCAAACACATAGATGTAGCCCATCAGCGTGCCCACGCCATTGCACGCCTCGCTGATATTGCCGACCTGGCACACCGGCGTGCGCCGCCCGTCCAACTCGGCGCCATTGAAGCGGCCCATGGGGCTGTTACCCAGGCCGACTTCCATCACCGAAACCTGGGTCGGGCCACGGTGCTCGCACATCTGGGTACTCTGGGCGCCTTCCGCGACTTTCTCGCTGCAACGCGCCGACTCGACCTTGAACACCCGCACCTCGCTCAAGGGCGGTGCAGCTGCGCCCCACGCTGGTGCCGCGCCCCACCACAGGCTGAGACTGGCGATCAGAGCTAGACTCCACGCGTTGGCTTTTTTCATGCTGTTAACGACCCTGCCTTGAACGTCGGCGCAGTATGCCTCAAGGCCATGATCCACAGCCATGCATCGCCAAGCCAACCCCGTGCGCCACACGGCCTCGGCTGCTGGTATGATGCGCCGCTTTTTCCGATCCTCTCTGAAACCACAGGCGCTTGGCGCAGTTTGTGCTTTGACTTAGAGGTCAACAAATAACGACGCAAGATAGCGTCACAGGGAGCCGGCATGCTGGAAAAGCTGTTTCAACTCAAAGCACACAACACCAACGTGCGCACCGAGATTCTCGCGGGTATCACCACGTTCCTGGCGATGGCCTACATCCTGTTCGTGAACCCGAGCATCCTCGGCGAAACCGGCATGGACAAGGGCGCCGTGTTCGTCGCGACCTGCCTGGCGGCCGCCATCGGTTCGACCGTGATGGGCCTGATCGCCAACTACCCGATCGCCCTGGCACCGGGCATGGGCCTCAACGCCTTCTTTACCTACACCGTGGTGCTGCACATGGGCCACACCTGGCAGGTTGCCCTGGGTGCGGTATTCATTTCGGCAGTGCTGTTCTTCCTGCTGTCGATCTTCCGTATCCGTGAGTGGATCATCAACAGCATCCCGCTGCCGCTGCGCTCGGCGATTGCCGCCGGTATCGGCCTGTTCCTGGCGCTGATCGCCCTGCATAACGCCGGTATCGTGGTCAGCAACCCGGCCACCATGGTCGGCCTGGGCGACCTGAAACAACCGGCGCCGATCCTCGCCACCCTCGGTTTCGCGCTGATCGTGGCGCTGGAAGCCCTGGCCGTGCGCGGCGCGGTGCTGATCGGCATCCTGGCAGTGACCATCGTCTCCATCGTCATGGGCTTCACCCCGTTCGGCGGCGTGACCTCGATGCCACCCTCGCTGGCCCCGACCTTCCTGCAACTGGATATCAAAGGCGCGTTGGATATCGGCCTGGTCAGCGTGATCTTCGCGTTCCTGTTCGTCGACCTGTTCGACAACTCCGGCACCCTGATCGGCGTCGCCAAGCGCGCCGGGCTGATGGGCAAGGATGGCCACATGCCGAAAATGGGCCGTGCGCTGATCGCCGACAGCACCGCCGCCATGGCCGGTTCCCTGCTGGGCACCTCGACCACCACCAGCTACATCGAGTCCGCCGCAGGCGTAAGCGCCGGTGGCCGTACCGGCTTGACCGCCATCGTGGTGGCGATCCTGTTCCTGCTGGCGCTGTTCTTCTCGCCACTGGCCGCCAGCGTACCGGCCTTCGCCACCGCACCGGCGCTGCTGTTCGTGGCCGTGTTGATGACGTCGGGCCTGGCGGAAATCGACTGGGATGACATTACCGTGGCAGCACCGGTGGTGATCACCGCCCTGGCGATGCCTTTCACTTACTCCATCGCCAACGGCATCGCCTTCGGTTTCATCGCCTGGACCGCCATCAAGCTGCTTTCGGGCCGCTACCGTGAGCTGAACCCGGCACTGGTGATCCTGTCGATTCTGTTCGTGATCAAGCTGGGCTGGTTCAACGCATGACTTTTGACGCCGCACGCTACACCGCTCAACTGCAAGACAAGGTCACGCGCTTGCGTGACCTGCTGGCACCGTTCGACGCACCCGAGCCACAGGTCTTCGATTCGCCGCTGCAGAACTTCCGCCTGCGGGCGGAGTTCCGCCTGTGGCGCGAAGGTGGTGAACGCCACTACGCGATGTTCTCCCAGGACGACAAGCGCACGCCGATCCTGATCGAAGAGTTCCCCATCGCCAGCCACCGCATCAACCAGTTGATGCCGCAACTCAAGGCCGCCTGGCAAGCCAGCGCCGCCCTGAGCCACAAGCTGTTCCAGGTGGAGTTCCTCACCACACTGGCTGGCGACGCGATGATCACCCTGTGCTATCACCGCCCACTGGATGAGCATTGGCACACCGCCGCCAAACAGCTGGCCGCCGACTTGAATGTCAGCATCATCGGCCGCTCCAAGGGCAAGCGCGATGTGATCGGCCATGACTACGTGGTGGAAAAACTCGAAGTCGGCGGCCGTACCTTCAGCTATCGCCAACCCGAAGGCGCGTTCACCCAGCCCAACGGCACGGTGAACCAGAAGATGCTCAATTGGGCGTATGAAGCCTTGGGCGATCGCCCGGATGACTTGCTGGAACTGTACTGCGGCAACGGCAACTTCACCCTGCCGCTGGCCACCCGCGTGCGTAAGGTGCTGGCCACCGAGATCAGCAAAACCTCCGTGAACGCAGCGCTGGCCAACCTCGATGAAAACGCTGTGGATAACGTCACCCTGGTGCGCCTGTCTGCCGAAGAACTCACCGAGGCGCTCAATGAAGTGCGTCCGTTCCGTCGCTTGCAAGGTATAGACCTGAAGAGCTATGAATTCGGCAGCGTGTTCGTCGACCCGCCCCGCGCCGGCATGGACCCGGACACCTGCGAGCTGACCCGGCGCTTCGACAACATCCTGTACATCTCCTGCAACCCGGAGACCCTGGCCGCGAACATCGCGCAACTGCATGACACGCACCGCATTACCCGCTGTGCAATGTTTGACCAGTTCCCGTGGACGCACCATATGGAATCCGGCGTGTTGTTGACCCGACGCTGACCCGTACGCCGCCCGCATTCGGGCGGCGCACCTTCTGCAGCGACTGCCCTGGATTAATGGTTCGATAATCGAACACATGCCAACCCGGGTACACTGCCGTCGATTGACCAAATTAACCATTCAGTACATTTTACCTCCACAACGAACAATAATTGTGGAGACACCCCATGCCGCCCCTCATCCTGGTGCTCAACGGCCCCAATCTCAATCTGCTCGGCACCCGTGAGCCGGCCACCTACGGGCATGAAACCCTGGCCGACATCGCTGCCCTATGTGGCCGCAGCGCTGAACAACTGGGGTTGAAACTGGAGTTTCGCCAAACCAACCACGAAGGCGAACTGCTCGACTGGATCCACGGCGCCCGCGCCCGTTGCGCCGGGATCGTGATCAACCCGGCCGCCTGGACCCACACTTCAGTCGCGATTCGTGACGCACTGGTAGCCAGTGAAGTGCCGGTGATCGAAGTGCACTTATCCAATGTGCATGCGCGTGAGGCGTTTCGGCATCACTCCTTTGTATCGCCGGTCGCCACCGCAGTGCTGGCCGGCTTCGGCAGCCACGGCTACCACTTGGCCCTGAGCCACTTCAGCCAGTTGCTAAAAGGATCGACCCGATGAAACCGCGCATCCTCGCCGGCCTGATCGGCTCGGGCATCCAGGCTTCCCGCACCCCGGCGCTGCATGAGCAGGAAGGCGACGCCCAAGGCCTGCGTTACCTGTATCGCCTGATCGATCTTGCACCGTTGCACCTGGACATCAACGCCCTGCCCGACCTGCTGCGCGCCGCCGAGTTGATGCACTTCACAGGGCTGAACATTACCTACCCGTGCAAGCAGGCGATTCTGCCGTTGCTCGATGAACTCTCCGACGAAGCCCGAGGCATCGGCGCGGTCAACACCGTGGTATTCAAGGCCGGCAAGCGCATCGGCCACAACACCGACTGCCTGGGGTTTGCCGAAGGGTTTCGGCGCAACTTCAATGATGTCGCGCGCCAACGCGTGGTCCAGATGGGCGCCGGCGGTGCGGGAGCGGCCGTGGCCCACGCACTGTTGGCCGAAGGCGTACAGCACTTGAGTATTTTTGACGTGGAGATCAGCCGCGCCCGCGACCTTGTCGATAACCTTGCGCAGCGTTTCGGCAGCGGGCGTGCCCAGGTCGCCAGCCACTTGGAAAGCGCCATGGCCGAAGCCGATGGGTTGGTCAACACCACACCGATGGGCATGGACAAACTGCCGGGCACGCCGGTGCCGCCCGCGCTGTTGCGGGCTGAATTATGGGTCGCGGAAATTGTGTACTTCCCCCTGGAAACCGAACTGCTGCGCGACGCCCGCGCCTTGGGTTGCCGCACCCTGGATGGCGGCAACATGGCGGTGTTTCAGGCGGTGAAGGCGTTTGAGTTGTTCAGTGGCAAGGCGCCAGACGCCGACCGCATGTTGGCGCACTTCCAGAGCATGAATACCTGACCGGCAAAAAAATCCCAATGTGGGAGCGGCTTGCCCTAATGCCAGTCAGTTAAGCGATAGAGCGGACGATGGTTAACCTGTGGGAGGGGGCTTGCTCCCGATAGCGGCAAGTCAGTCGAAAAACTGCTGACTGGCACAACGCTATCGGGAGCAAGCCCCCTCCCACATGGGTCCTGTTTCAGCCTTAGGCCTGCAAGTAACGCATCACCGAATCACAAATCATCTCGCGGTGGCGCTGCTTGATCGCCTCGTCCGACAGCTCGATCTGAAAAATCTCACTGAACGTATGGCGGTTGGACACCCGGTAAAAGCTGAAAGAGTTGATCAGCAGGTGCACGTCCAACGGCTCCAGCCCCTCGCGGAACAGCCCCATCTCGGCCCCCCGACGCAAGGTGGCGCCCAGCGCTTCAAGGATGTTGCTGTTCATCGCCTTGATCGCATCCGAACGCTTCACGTATTCGGCGTTGTGGATATTCTCGATGCTGACGATACGCACGAAATCCACGTTCTGGTCGTGGTGATCAAAGGTGAACTCCACCAGGCGCCGGATCGCTTCACGGGGCTCCAGCGCGGTGAGGTTCATACGGGTTTCGGTATTACGGATGTCGCCGTAGAGCTTCTCCAGTACTTCGACGTAGAGCTGCTCCTTACTGCCGAAGTAGTAATAGATCATGCGTTTGGAAGTGTGGATGCGCTCGGCGATCGCATCCACGCGAGCGCCGGACAGGCCCTGTTGAACGAACTCGACGATGGCTTCCTGAAGGATGTTTTCGCGGGTCTTTTCCGGATTGTTCTTACGACTCTTGCGCGGTGCTTCGGAGGTCATGGTGCGCTCACGGCCAGTGTTATGCAGGCGGTGATTATGGGCCGCGCCGCCCGCCGAAGGAAGCACCCGACACGCCGTTATAAACGCGCCTGCCGCGCCGCGCCGCTACGGGATTTGGCCATCGCCGCAAGACGTACCGCCACGTTGGCCGCGCCATAGCCGGCGTAACCGTTCTTGCGCTGGATAATCTCGAAGAAAAACCGCCCTTCGAACGCCTCGGTGTACACATGAAACAACTCACCGCCCTGGGCGTCGCGGTCGTACAACACGTTGTAGTACGCCAACTCGCTGAGGAACTCATCGTCGAAATCGAACCGCGCCGCCAGGTCGTCATAGTAGTTGAGCGGGATATCCAGCAACGGCACACCCGCCGCCTTCGCCCGGCTGACCTCGGCGAAAATATCCGCGCAGTCGAACGCAATGTGGTGCACCCCCGAGCCTCGATAGCTCGATAGTGCGTGGGAAATGGCGGTGTTGCGGTTCTCGGAAATATTCAACGGCAGGCGGATCGAGCTGCAACGGCTGCGCAGCGCACGGCTTTTCACCAGGCCGTAAGGGTCGGGCAACACCACTTCGTCATCGGCCTCGAAATCCAGCAGGCTCTTGTAGAACAGCACCCAACTGTCGAGGCTGTCGGCCGGCAAGGCCATCGCCATATGGTCAATGCGCAGCAGGCCGCCGCTGGAAAGCGCTGCCGGCTGCAAGTTGAAATCAGTGTCGTACAAGTCGCCTTCGCTTGGGTCCACCAAGTAAATCAGGCTGCCATCCGGTGCGCGAACCGCGCCCAGTTCCAGCTCGTTGGGCCCCACCAATCCGCGATACGGCTGGCCTTTGTAGGCCACTGCCCGTGCCATCGCCTTGGCACTGTCCTTGACCCAAATCGCCGTGGCACACAACGATGGCCCATGGGCCTCGAAAAAATTGTGCGCGAAGGAATACGGCTCACAGTTGAGGATCAGGTTGATATCCCCCTGGCGCAACAGGCTCACACTCTTGGAACGGTGCTGCCCGGCCTTGACGAAGCCCAGGCGCTCCAGCCATTGAGTGAGCCTGGCCCCGAGGTTTTCATCCACGGCGAACTCCAGGAACTCGATGCCACCGTATTCGCTGGCGGCCGGGGTATCGAACAGGATATCGACGGGCTGGGCAGGCGCTTGCTGCTGGAGGCGTTCACGGGTTTTCTCTTCCAGGTACAGCAGCGAGCGCAAGCCGTCCGCCGCATTCGCCCGGGTGGGTGCCGCGCGGAAACCATCGTTGAAGATCTCCAGGGATAACGGCCCGGTGTAGCCGCTCTGGATGATCGGTGCGAGGAACCCCGCCAGGTCGAATTCGCCCTGCCCGGGGAAGCAACGGAAGTGCCGGCTCCACTCCAGCACATCCATGGCCAGGATCGGCGCGTCAGCCATTTGCACAAAGAAGATCTTGTCGCCGGGGATCTGCGCGATCGCGCTCGGGTCGCCCTTGAGCGACAAGGTGTGGAAGCTGTCGAGCAGCACGCCGAGGCTGGGGTGATCGACCTGGCGCACCAGGTTCCACACCTGCTGCCAGGTGTTGACATGCTTGCCCCAGGCCAGCGCTTCATAACCAATGCGCAGTCCACGGCGCCCGGCGTGTTCGGCCAGCAGGCTCAAGTCGTCGAGCAAAATGCGTTCATCGCCCACGCAATCTGCCGAAGCATTACTGCACACCAGCACCAGGTCGGTGCCCAGTTCCTGCATCAAGTCGAACTTGCGCTCGGCCCGTTCAAGGTTGCGCGCCAGGCGGTCGCGGCGGCAGCCTTCGAAGTCGCGGAAGGGCTGGAACAAGGTGATGGCAATGCCCAGGTCGGCACACATTTGCCTGACTTCCCGCGGGCTGCCGTCGTAATACAACAAGTCATTCTCGAAGATCTCGACCCCGTCAAACCCGGCGGCGGCAATGGCTTCAAGCTTTTCCGGCAGAGTACCGCTCAAGGAAACGGTGGCAATGGAACGTTGCATGGGGCGACTCCCGGCAATTGTTGTTTGTAGCAAATTATTCGCCCCCAGCCTACACGCAGCAATTAAAATGTACGAACCGGTTAGTTTTTGGTGCGATTATCGAACACTAAGCCCCTTTGGCGAATTGACGATTTTTTAACCGCTACGCACCATCGTTCTCGCAGCTACACCCGAAAAAGAAGCCCAGCACACACCATAACAATTTCAAAAACGGGTACCACCTCATGCCTTCGCAAAACTCCGTCCTGGCCGCGCGCCCGGGCAACCCGCACGCCGGCATCGGCGACAAGATCCGCGGCGCCCTGGCCGTGGGTAAAACCCGCTGGGGCATGCTGGCCCTGGTGTTCTTCGCCACCACACTGAACTACATCGACCGCGCCGCCCTGGGCGTGATGCAACCGATCCTGGCCAAGGAAATGAGCTGGACGGCGATGGACTACGCCAACATCAACTTCTGGTTCCAGGTGGGTTATGCCATCGGTTTTGTACTGCAAGGCCGGCTGATCGACCGCATCGGCGTCAAGCGCGTGTTCTTCTGCGCGGTCTTGCTGTGGAGCCTGGCCACCGGCGCCCACGGCCTGGCCACCTCGGCGCTCGGCTTTATGATCTGCCGTTTTATCCTCGGCATCACCGAAGCCGCCAACTATCCGGCCTGCGTCAAGACCACGCGCCTGTGGTTCCCGGCGGGTGAGCGCGCAGTCGCCACCGGCATCTTCAACGCCGGCACCAACGTCGGTGCGATGCTGACGCCGATGCTGCTGCCGTTGATCCTGCACGTGTGGGGCTGGCAGGCGGCGTTCCTGTGCATGTCGGCACTCGGCGGGATCTGGCTGGTGTGCTGGGGCCTGAAGTACTACAACCCGGAAGACCACCCCACCGTTAAACAATCCGAACTGGATTACGTACAGCAGGAACTCGAACCGGAACAACCTCGCGTCCCGTTCAGCCGCATCCTGCGCATGCGTGGTACCTGGGCCTTCGCCCTTGCCTACGCGATGACCGCACCAGTGTTCTGGTTCTACCTGTACTGGCTGCCGCCGTTCCTGAACCAGCAATACAACCTGGGCATCAACGTGACCCAGATGGGCATCCCGCTGATCATCATTTACCTGACTGCCGACTTCGGTAGTGTGGGCGGGGGCATTCTGTCGTCGTTCCTGATCGGCCGCGGGATGAACCCGATCAAGGCGCGGTTGCTGTCGATGCTGCTGTTTGCCTGCTGCATCATCGGGGTGATCATGGCGGCCGGTTCCAGCCAGCTGTGGGTCGCAGTGTTTGCCATTTCCCTGGCCATCGGCGCGCACCAGGCCTGGACCGCCAATATCTGGAGCCTGGTGATGGACTACACGCCCAAGCACATGATGAGCACGGTGTTCGGTTTCGGTGGCATGTGCGCGGCGATCGGCGGCATGTTCATGACCCAGATCGTCGGGCATATCCTCACGGTCACGAACAACAACTACACGGTGCTGTTCACCCTGATCCCGGCGATGTACTTCATTGCCCTGACCTGGATGTACTTCATGGCACCGCGCAGAATTCCTACCGTAGACGTCTGAGCTACCCCACGAGCTATCCCCCGAGCTCCCCCCGAGCTATCTGCGCCGCTGCTGCCAGGCAGCGGCCAACCCGCTCATGCAGATCACCCCGATCCCGACCACCGTGGTCAGGTCCGGGGTGTGATTGAACACCAGCCAGCCCAACAACCCTGCGAACACGATCTGGCAATAGCCGAACGGTGCCAGCAAGGCCGGCGCCGCGAAGCGGAACGCCTGGGTCAACAGCAGGTGCGCCGTCATCCCGCACGTACCCAGCGCCAGCATCAGCACTGCGTGCCATAGCGTGGGGATTTGCCAGAAGAACGGCACCATGGCACTCATCACCAGGGTATTGCACAGGCCGGCGAAGAAGTTGCTGGTGGTCGGTGTGTCGTATTGGCTGAGGATGCGCGTGAGCAGTTGGTAGAAGCAGAAAAACAGCGCCGAACACAGCGGCAACAACACCGCCGGGGTAAACAACTCGCCCCCCGGATGGATGATCACCAGCACCCCGACAAAACCGCAGATCACCGCCAGCCACTGGCCGCGCGTGACATGCTCGCCGAGCAGCGGCACGGACAGCGCCGTCACCAGAATCGGCGCGAGGAAGTTCACCGCCGTGGCTTCCGCCAGCGGGATGTAATGCAGCGCCGTGGTGAAAAACAGGCTGGTGCCTAGCAGGCACAAAGCGCGCACCACCTGCATCCCCGGCCGTTTGCTGCGCAATACCCGCAAGCCCGATTGCGGCAGGAAGATCCCGGCCATCAACAGGGTGTGCACCAGGTAACGCGCCCACACCACCATCACGATCGGATAGAACCCGGCCAGGTATTTGGACAAGGCGTCGTGGCTGGAAAACAGAAAGGTCGCCACCACAATCAGCAAAATGCCTTTGAAGGGACGGTTGACGCCGGAAAGGGGGGTGCTGACGGTCATTGAATTCTCTTGCATGGCGGGCTGAACGCTGAGCACTGAACACGGCAGCACTCAACCCGGTAATCTAGCAGTCGGGTCGGAGTCTGCCCCAAGAGCATAACCAAACACCGTGCGAACAGCGCACTAAATCACGGTATTCGAGTCCAACGCAGCACGTTTGCCCAAGGGCTGCACACTTTTTGATCAAGGCCATGTCGCTATGAAAAAAATACTCTTTGTTCTGCCTGCCCTTGCCCTGCTCACCGCCTGCAATAAAGAGCCAACGCCCGCGCCCAAACCCGCTCCCGCCTCGGTACAGGCCACGCTGGTACCGGCAACCCCGCCGACCGATAAATGGGTCGGCAAGTGGATCGGCGTCGAAGGCTTGAGCCTGACCATCGCCAAGGACGACAGCATCGGCCGTGGCCACTACCTGCTGACCATGAAATACGGCCTGGATAACGACGACGCCGGCACCTTCAAAGGGGAAGCCAACGAGGACGGCATTACCTTTACCCGTCCCGACGGTCCGCAGCAATTGAGCGCCGGCGACGGCGAGGCCACCGGCCTGAAATGGCTGGCGGATAAAAAGGACTGCTTGATTGTCGATACCGGCGAAGGTTATTGCCGCGATTAACGGCCATACTCTTTCCCAATTAATGTAAGACCGTTTACCGAGAGGATTGCCCCCATGCTATGGAAAAAAGGCCGACGCAGCGACAACGTGGTGGATGCCCGCGATGACAGTGGCGGCGGTGGTGGAGGCATGCGCTTTGGTGGCGGCAAGGGCCTGAGCCTCACGGCGATTGTGCTGATCGTCGGCATAGGCTGGCTGACCGGCCAGGACCCGCTGCAGATCCTCGGCCAGTTGACCGGCCAGATGGAACAAGCGCCCTCGGTGAGCACACAAACCCGCCAGGCACCGCCGGCCAACGACCAACAGGCTGATTTCGTGCGCGCCGTGCTGGGCGATACCGAAGACACCTGGGGCCAGGTGTTCAAGGAAAATGGCCTGGTCTACAAGAACCCCAAGCTGATTCTGTTCCGTGGCCGGGTCAACTCAGCGTGCGGTAGCGCCACCTCGGCCAGCGGCCCGTTCTACTGCCCGGCCGACCAACAGGTGTATCTGGACCTGGATTTCTTCCGGGAAATGTCGCAACGTTTCCAGGCTGCCGGCGAGTTCGCCCAGGCGTATGTGATCGCCCACGAAGTCGGGCACCATGTGCAAACACTGCTGGGCATCTCATCCAAGATCCAGGCCGCGCGCCAGCAAGGCCGGCAAATGCAAGGTGACGGCGGTTTGCTGGTACGCCAGGAGCTGCAGGCCGACTGCTTCGCCGGGGTGTGGGCCAACCGTGCGCAAAAACGCCTGAACTGGCTGGAGCCCGGCGACATTGAAGCCGCACTGAACGCCGCCAACGCCATTGGCGATGACCGTTTGCAGCAACAGGGTCAAGGGCGCGTCGTGCCGGACTCGTTTACCCACGGCACCTCGGCACAGCGCGTGCGCTGGTTCAAGACCGGCTTTACCGAGGGGCAGATCACTCAATGCGATACCTTCGCCGCCAAGAGCCTCTAAATGAACCAACGACTGGGTCTACTGCTGGGCTTGATGATCAGCTGTTCCGCCAACGCCTGGGCCGCCGAGAAAGCGCACGGCGTCAAAGTGGTCAGCCCCGAGCGTTTTCATCTGCAGGCGGGTGACCTGAGCCTGGGCCTGAGTCAGGACTGGCGCCAGCCGCTGCCCAACGTCACCCGTGCACTGATCATCGTGCACGGTCGCTTGCGCAATGCGCAGACCTACCTCAAAAGCGGCGAAGATGCCGCCGCACACGCAGGCGTTGCCAGCCATACCCTGGTGATCGCACCGCAGTTTCTCAATGAGCTGGATGTGCAACGCAATCACCTGGCTAAGCAGGTGCTGCGCTGGCACGGCAATGACTGGATGGCCGGCGAACTGTCGACCGGCCCGGGCCAACTCAGCTCCTACGGTGCGCTGGACCAGATCATCAAGCACCTGGGCAACCGCAAACTGTTCCCGGCGCTGAAAGAAATCGTGGTCGCCGGCCACTCCGGCGGCGGCCAAGTGGTGCAGCGTTTTGCCCTCACCGGCCATGATCACCCGCTGCTGCAAACCGAAGGCATCAGCCTGCGTTACGTGGTGGCGAACCCCTCGTCGTACGCCTATTTCAGCCCGCAGCGCCCAGTGAAGTTCGATGTGGCCAGTTGCCCAAGCTTCAACGAATGGAAGTACGGCATGCAGCACCTGCCCGCCTACGCAACAGGCCAGGGCGCCGAGCAGCTTGAGCAGGCTTATGTGTCACGCGACATCACCTACCTGCTGGGCCAGCAGGACACCGACCCGAACCACCCGGCCCTGGATAAAAGCTGCGAAGCCGAGACCCAGGGCGCGTACCGGCTGGTTCGTGGGCACAACTACTTTGACTACCTCAAGACGCGCCATCCGCAACTGAGCCATAAGCTGGTGGAAGTACCGGGCGTGGGCCATGACGGCGACAAGATGTTCACCTCGCCTGCGGGCGAGAAGGTGCTGTTTACCCAGTAAGCACTGAATAAACCAACTCAAAATGTGGGAGGGGGCTTGCTCCCGATGGACTGCGTAGCAGGCCCATTTTTGAGGCCGCTGCGCGGCCTATCGGGAGCAAGCCCCCTCCCACAGGTTATCCATCGTCCGCTCTATCTCTTAACTGACAGGCATTAGGGCTTGCCCCCTCCCACACTTCGCTTTTTCAGTGGCTGGCCTGGATCATCTGGTGCAATGCCACACAGTCTGCGGCATGCCAATCCGCCAACGCTGGCCACGGGTTCTCCGGCAAGTTCACCAACACCGTCCGGGCTCCCGCCGCCCGGCCGCAATCCAGATCAAAGCGGTAATCCCCCACCATCACCATCCGGCCCGGCGAAACATCCCAGGCCGCCGCCAGCTTCAGCAAGCCGCCCGGGTCTGGCTTGGGCGGCGCATCATCACGGCCTAATACATCCTCGGCGGCAAAGCAGTCCGCCAAGCCAATCGCCGCCAGGGTGATATGCGCCAGCTCCCGCGCATTGCGGGTCAGGATGCCCAGGCGATAACCGCGCCCGGCCAGCTCGCGCACCAGCTCCACCGCGCCTGGCGCGGCAACCGAGCCCACCGCCAACTCGCGCTCATGCTCCAGCAACCAGGCATGCTTGGCCGCTGCCACATCGGCCGGCAACGCCGCCAGGTGGGTGAGGATGTCGTCCTCCGGCGGAATGTCCAGGGCCACGCGAATGGCCGCAAAATCATGCACGGCCACCGTGAGGGTGCCGTCCATGTCAAAGACCCAATGTTGGATATGCGCCAGGCTCATGCCCAATCCTTGCGATGACGAATCAAGCCTTCCTGGGTCACCGAGGCCACCAGCTGCCCGGCGCGGTTGTACACGCTGCCACGGGAGAAACCACGGGAGTTGCCCGCCCATGGGCTGTCCATGGCGTAAAGCAGCCAGTCATCGGCACGCAGGTCCGCGTGGAACCACAGCGCATGATCGAGGCTGGCTACCTGCATATCTTTCTGCCACACGGTCTTGCCGTGGGGCAGCAGCGAGGTGGTCAGCAGACCGAAGTCCGAGGCGTAGGCCAGCAGGTATTTATGCAGCGCCGGCAAGTCGGCCAGGGCGCCGTCGGCACGAAACCATACGTACTTGACCGGGTCGGACGGCTGCGGGTTGAACGGGTCTTTCTCGGTCACCGGGCGCACTTCGATCGGCTTGGGGCACAGCAGCTTGTCGCGCATGTGCTCGGGGATCAGGTGGGCGCGTTGCTGGGTCAGTTCCAGCTCGGAGGGCAGGTTTTCCGGGCCGACCACCACAGGCATGGTGCTCTGGTGCGTAAAACCTTCCTCGTCATATTGGAACGAGGCGCTGCAGGTGAAGATCGGGTTGCCCTTCTGGATCGCGGTGACACGGCGCGTGCTGAAACTACCGCCGTCACGTACGCGGTCCACCGAGTACACCACCGGCAATGCGGCATCGCCCGGGCGCAGGAAATAGCCATGCAGGGAATGCACATGCCGCGCGTCTTCTACGGTCTGGCTGGCCGCCGACAGCGACTGGCCGAGCACCTGGCCGCCGAACAGTTGGCGAAACCCCAGGTCCTGGCTGCGGCCACGAAAGAGGTTTTCCTCGATCGGCTCCAGGGTCAGCAGGTCCACCAGATCTTCCAATACTTGGCTCATAGAGCAACTCCTACAATCTATGGGGCATTCCGGTCTGCTTATCCGTGCAGCGTGTCCAACCATTGGGCGCGGGTGATGCGATACAAAACATGATGGCGCAGCGGGTCATCGGCTGCGACCTTGGGGTGTTCAAAATCTGCCTGGGGATCGTAATGCATACCGATGGCCTGCATGACTTTTTGTGATGGCAGATTGGACTCAGTGGTGAAGGCCAGGATCTCATCCACCTGCAAACGATCGAAGCCGCAACGCAAGGCGGTCCACGCCGCCTCGCTGGCATAACCCAGGCCCCAGTGTTCGCGGGCCAGGCGCCAGCCAATCTCCACGGCCGGGGTAAAGTCGGCCTCGAAGTTGACATTCTGCAGCCCGGTCAAGCCGATAAACTCGCGAGTGTCCTTGCGCTGCAAGGCCCAAAAACCAAAGCCGTACTCGGCAAAGTGCCCGCGAATCCGCCCGATCAACGCAGCCGTTTCCAGGTGGCTCAATTTAGCCGGGAAATAGCGCATCACCTGCGGGTCGGCGCACATGCGCGCAAATTCCGGCAGGTCGCTGTCGCGCCATTGGCGCAGCACCAGGCGTGCGCTTTCCAATTCCAGTATCGGCTCCATGGGTCCCCTCCCTTGCCATGTGCGTGAGTGTACAACGCGGGTAAGATGCGTCGCAGGTTCCCGTCAGAAAATCCCATGCCCTTGCCATTGATCTATCACGATGACTACAGCCCCGAGTTCCCGGCGGACCATCGGTTCCCCATGGACAAATTCCGCCTGCTGCGCGACCACCTGGTCGACAGCGGCCTGACCGAAGACCGCCAACTGCTGCGCCCGCAACTGTGCCCACCCGAGATTCTGGCCCTGGCGCATGACCGTGGATATATCGAGCGCTATATGAGCGGCGAGTTGTCCCGTGAAGACCAGCGGCGCCTCGGCCTGCCCTGGAGCGAA
Organism: Pseudomonas sp. R19M; assembly: GCF_050312585.1. Lineage (NCBI taxonomy): Bacteria > Pseudomonadati > Pseudomonadota > Gammaproteobacteria > Pseudomonadales > Pseudomonadaceae > Pseudomonas > Pseudomonas sp. R19M. The sequence continues at coordinate 59,890 of NZ_JBNPJV010000107.1, read as the reverse complement.
GCCCTGGCCCGGCGCACCGTGCGGGCGGTCGGCGGCTCGCTACTGGCGGCGGAGCAGGCATTGGAACACGGCCTGGCCTGCCACTTGGCGGGCGGCACCCATCACGCCCATTACGATTACCCGGCGGGCTTTTGCATCTTCAACGACCTGGCGGTGATCAGCCATTACCTGCTGGCCAGCGGCCGGGTCAACCGCGTGCTGATCTTCGACTGCGACGTGCATCAGGGCGACGGCACCGCGCGTATCCTCCACGACACGCCGGAGGCGATCACGGTGTCGCTGCATTGCGAAAAGAACTTCCCGGCACGCAAGGCCCAAAGCGACTGGGACATCCCGCTGCCCATGGGCATGGGGGACGCCGACTACCTCAAAGTGGTGGACGACGCACTCAACTACCTGTTGCCGCTCTACCAGCCGGACCTGGTGCTGTACGACGCCGGCGTCGACGTGCACAAGGACGACGCCCTCGGCTACCTGAAGCTGACCGACGCAGGTGTCGCCGCCCGCGACGAAAGCGTGATGCGCCACTGCCTGGGCCGTGATATTGCGGTGATGGGCGTGATCGGCGGCGGTTACAGCAAAGACCGCCCCGCCCTGGCCCGTCGCCACGGCATCTTGCATCACAGCGCCCAGCGGGTGTGGGCGTCATCAGGTTGTCATTGAACCCTGGGCGTTACCCACAATGCCTGTGGAACCACCTGTGGATAACTTGAGCGTAAGCGTCTGAACGCTGCTTTACATAAGGCTTGTAGGAAGCTGTATGTTTTTTGATCAGGCGTTTGCGCTGTCGTCGGGTAGAATGCTCGGCCTATTCAAGCGACCGTAGCCCTGCCCCATGCCCGATACCCCTTCCCAACACGTCATCATTATCGGCGGCGGCCCTGCCGGGCTGATGGCCGCTGAAGTCTTGAGCCAGGCAGGCGTGCGGGTCGACCTCTACGACGGCATGCCGTCGGTGGGGCGCAAGTTCCTGCTGGCGGGTGTAGGCGGCATGAACATCACCCATTCGGAAGCGTACCCGGCGTTCCTGTCGCGCTATGCCGAACGCGCCCCACAAATGGCGCCATTGCTGCGCGCGTTTGGTGCCCAAGCGTTGTGCGAATGGATTCACGGCCTAGGCATACAGACCTTTGTCGGCACTTCGGGCCGCGTCTTTCCTACGGACATGAAGGCCGCCCCGCTGTTGCGCGCCTGGCTCAAGCGCTTGCGCGACCAGGGCGTGGTTATCCACACCCGCCATCGCTGGGTGGGTTGGGCCGCAGACGGCGGGCTGGTTATCCACAGCCCGGACGGCGAAAAAACTGTCCACAGCCCTGCCGTATTGTTGGCCCTCGGCGGCGGTAGCTGGTCGCGCCTGGGTTCCGACGGAGCCTGGCTTAAGCTGTTCGAAGATCAAGGCTTGCCGTACGCCCCTTTGCAGCCGAGCAATTGTGGTTTCGAGGTGTCGGCCTGGAGCGACTTGATGATCAGCAAATTCGCCGGTGCACCACTGAAAAACGTCGCCATCGGCCTAGCGGATGACAAGCCGCGGCTGGGGGAATGTGTGGTCACCGCCACGGGCATCGAGGGCAGCTTGATCTATGCGCTGTCGGCACCGATTCGCGAAGCGATCAATCGCGACGGTTCAGCCACCGTGCATATCGACCTGCTACCGAGCAAGCCGCTGGACAAGGTGCAAGCCGCCTTGGCCAAGCCCCGTGGCTCGCGTTCGATAAGCAAGCACTTGCACAGCCAGTTGGGTCTGGATGGGGTCAAGTCGGCCTTGTTGCGTGAGCTGACGCCAGCTGAACACTTCAATGATCCGACGCAGTTGGCGGTGGCGATCAAGGCACTGCCGTTGACACTGGTTAAAACCCGGCCAATCGATGAAGCGATCAGCACAGCGGGCGGCGTGCCGTTCGAGGCGTTGGATGAGCGCTTGATGCTCAAGCAGTTACCGGGGGTGTTCTGTGCGGGAGAGATGCTGGACTGGGAAGCACCGACGGGCGGGTACTTGCTGACGGGGTGTTTTGCCAGCGGCAAAGCGGCGGGGCATGGGATGCTGGAGTGGCTCAAGCGCTGAGATTTGTGGTGATTTTAATGCCGCCATCGGAGGCAAGCCCCTCCCATATTTTGAACGGTGAACAGATTCAAAATGTGGGGGCTTGCTTCTGATGAGGCTATCAGCCACGCAGCAAATTACTTCTTCTTACGCGGCCCGGTGTTAAACACCGGCACCTTGCGCACCGGTTTGATCGATGGCTCTGCCGGCGCCACTTCGCCACTGTCCACCCATTTGCCCAGGTTACGTTTGCCGCCACCGCCCGAAGCCTTGGGCTTCTTCGGTTTTTTCGGTTTCTTTACCACCTGCCCACTGGCATCGGTGTCCGGCACGCGGTGCTCGGGCTCGAAATCCGGCTCGACTTTGCGGGTCAAGGTCTGACGCGTCAGCATCTCGATGGCCGACAGCATGTTCACTTCATCGGCGCACACCAAAGAGATCGCCTCACCGGTGTTGCCCGCACGCCCGGTGCGGCCAATGCGGTGGATGTAATCTTCGGCGACGATCGGCAGGTCGAAGTTGACCACCAGCGGCAAGTCTTCGATATCCAGGCCACGGGCGGCCACATCGGTGGCCACCAGGATCTGCACCTCGCCGGCCTTGAAGCGGTCCAGCGCCCGTTGGCGGGTGGCCTGCGGTTTGTCACCGTGGATACCATCGGCATTGACGCCCAGGCCCTGCAACTTATCCACCAGTGCATCCACGCCGTTGCGGGTCTTGGCGAACACCAGTACCTGCTTCCAGCGGCCTTTGCGCATCAGGTGCACAAACAGCTCTGGCTTGCGCTTCTTGTCCACCGGCACCACCCATTGCTTGACGGTGTTGGCCGCGACGTTGCGCGGGCTGACTTCGATGCTCAGCGGGTCGTTGAGCATCTGCCCGGCGAGCAGGCGGATGTCATCGGAGAAGGTCGCGGAGAACAGCAGGGTCTGGCGCTTTTTCGGCAGCATGCGGTAGATGTTCGCCAGTTCTTCGGAAAAGCCCAGGTCGAGCATGCGGTCGGCTTCATCCAGCACCAGGGTTTGCAGCTGATTGAGTTTCAGCGCGTTCTGGCGGAACAGGTCGATCAGGCGGCCAGGGGTGGCGACCAGAATGTCGACACCTTTGCGCAGCTTCATCATCTGCGGGTTGATACTCACGCCGCCGTACACCGCGTAAGTGGTCAGCGGCAGGTGTTGAGCGTACTCGGCGACACTGGCGTGAACCTGCTCGGCCAGCTCGCGGGTCGGGCACAGGATCAGCGCGCGCGCCGAGTTGGGAGCGACTTTCGGCCCTTCCAGGGTCAGCAATTGCAGGAGCGGCACGGCGAAACCTGCGGTCTTGCCGGTGCCGGTCTGGGCCGCGGCCATCAGGTCGCGACCGGCCAGCACCGCCGGAATGGCCTGCGCCTGCACCGGCGTCGGGGTCTGGTAGCCAAGCGTCTCAAGGGCGCGCAGCAAGGGTTCGATCAGGCCAAGGGTGGCGAAAGTCATGTGTTTACCGTAGGAAAAATTCAGCGCAAGTGCTTAATGCGCCGCAGTTTACCTTATTTCAGGCTTGGGCTTTCGCCACTGGGGCAGGCTGATCAACAGCACCGCGCTGATGATCACCAGCATTGCCAAGGCTTCTTCCATGCCGATGGTCTCACCGACGAACACGATCCCCAGCAACACGGCCACTGCCGGGTTCACATAGGCATAGCTGGTCGCCGCCGCCGGCCGCACGTGCTTGAGCAGGTACATGTAGGCGTTGAAGGCAATGATCGAACCGAACACGGTCAGGTAGGCCAGCGCCAGCCAGCCTTCCAGTGGCGGCACGGCCTGCAGGCGCTCACCGGAAAGCGCGCTGACCAGCAGCAGCGCCACACCGGCAACCAGCATCTCCGCAGCACTGGCCATGGCGCCCTGGGGCAGCGGCAATTGCCGGCTCCACACCGAACCGAACGCCCACGACGCGGCCGCCACCAACAGCAGAACCGCGCCCATGGGGCTCGACTGCAACGTGCTGCCCATGTTGAGCATGGCAATGCCGATAATACCCAGGATCACCCCGGCCCATTCCAGACGGGTATTACGTGCGCCCCAGAAATACCCACAGAGCAAAGTGAACAACGGCACGGTCGCCACGGCCAACGCCGCTACGCCGGACGACACGCCCATATGTTCAGCCATGCTCACGCCACCATTGCCGATGGTGAGCAGCAAAATGCCAATCATCCCGGCCGCTTTCCACTGAGCCCAGGTCGGCGCCGGCACCCCGCGCCACCTGAGGAAGCCGTACATCAACACCCCGGCCGTGCAAAACCGAATCCCGGCCAGCAACAACGGCGGCCAGTACTCCACGCCGACGCGAATCACAAGGTAGGTAGACCCCCATATCACGTACAACGCAAAAAAGGCGGCGATCAACGGTAAGGGAAAGCGACGTGGGCCAGGCATTGGGCGGCTCTATGGCAGGAGGACAGAAGACATATTCTAAAAAGGCAGGTTGATAAACATAAGTTACAAAACCTGTTTAAAACGCCAATACACTTTTCAAAACACGGTTATGAGGGATATAAACCATAGATTCGAAAGCCACACATTACGGAGCCTTATCATTGGACAAATACGACCGCATGCTCCTCAGTGCCTTGCTCGAAGACGGCCGCGCCTCGTTTGCGCAACTGGCTCGCACGGTCAACCTCTCCGCCCCCGCCGTGGCTGAGCGCGTGGCCAAGCTGGAGGCCAGTGGCGTGATCACCGGGTATCAGGCCAAGGTGGATCTGTCCAAAGTGGGTTTGCCGATTCAGTGTGTGATTGAGCTGCGCCTGACCAATCACGGCAGCCAGAAGGTGTATGACGCCTTATCCGAAATTCCCGAGCTCACCGAATGCCACCGCGTCACCGGTGACCCGTGCGTGATCATGCAAGCCGCCGTGGGCTCGATGCCGGAGTTGGAGAACCTGATCAACCGGATCGCAAAATTCGGGTTCAGCAAGACCTCGATCATTTTGTCGAGCGCGATAGAGCGGCGGGTGCCGCTGGGGCAGTTGGAGGCCAGAAATGCTGGATAAACAGCGCAAGGTCGTCAGCCTCAGCCACCCGGTCAGCCCACGTATCCCGCTATGGCCGGGCGACCCTCCGGTGGTTTTTGCAGAGGTCGCCGCCCTGGAAAAGGATGGCTATTTCCTGCGACGTTTCAGCATGGGTGAACACAGCGCCACGCATATGAATGCGCCGAACAGCTTCTACGCCGACGCAATGGGGATCGACGGTTATCAACCCGAAGACCTGGTGCGGCCGGCAGTGGTAGTGGACGTGCGCAGTAAAACCCAGGGCAACCCCGATTACGCAATCAGCCGGCAGGATATTGAAGAGTGGGAACGCCAGCACGGGCCAATCGAGCCCGGCTCGGTGGTCTTGATGTACACCGGCTGGCAACACCTTTGGCACGACCCGGCGGCGTTCTTCGGGCTGGACGCGCAAGGCTCGCACTTTCCGGGGATCGGCGAGGCGGCGATTGGTTTTTTGCTTGAGCAGCGTCGGATCGCCGGGGTCGGTATTGATACCCATGGGGTTGATCCGGGGCAAAGCACTGCATTCGCGACCAATCGTGCGGTGCTCGCCAGGAATGGGATTGTGCTGGAGTGTTTGACCCATCTCGACCGCCTGCCGGCCATGGGTGCAACATTGGTGATAGGTGTCTTGGCGCTCGAAGGCGGATCAGGGTCGCCCGCATCGGTGATGGCGTTTATTCCCTGACGACACTGTGGGAGGGGGCTTGCTCCCGATGGCGGTGGACCAGCCCGCTAATCTGGAGCTGACACACCGCTATCGGGAGCAAGCCCCCTCCCACAGTTGGAGTTTCATTGTCAGGGGCTCAGAACCCGCGGTGCTTCTTCAGGTGTTCGGTGATCTTCGCCGCCGGTACTTTCTGCAAGGTGCACAGCAGGTCGTGGGAGAGTTCGCGCAAGCCGTGAGTCCCGCGCAGTTCCTGGGCCAGGTACGCCGTGAGGTTGGCCGCCATCTCCGCATCCGCCAGCGCCCGGTGAGCCTTGCCGGTATGGGGCAACTGGGCGTAGCTGTTGAGGGTGCCGAGTTTGTGGTTGGGCGCCGCGGGCATCAGGCGGCGGGCGAGTAACAGCGAGCAGGCGAATTTCTGCAGGCGGGTGCGGCGGATCAGGCCCAGCTCATAGTCCCAGAACTTCTGGTCGAAGGCCGCGTTGTGCGCCAGCAGTGGCGTCGTGCCGACGAACTCGTTGACCTCGTTCATCACACGCTCGGCCGGCGGTGCACTGCGCAGCATGGCGTTACTGATGCCGGTGAGTTGCTCGATAAAGCCCGGCACACGCACACCGGCGTTCATCAGGCTCTGGTAGCGATCCACGATCTGGCCGCGCTCGAGGATGACCACCGCGATTTCCGTGGCCCGGCAGTGGCTGCTCGGGGTGATGCCGGTGGTTTCAAAGTCGATGACCGCTATACGTTCCAAACCCGTTCCAACTCCGTCTAACTGTTTATCAAGCCGCAGCGTTCTATTTGAGCAGCAGCGCGCCTTCGATCGGCACATAGCGGCTGGCGGCGCGTATCAGTGAGTTGGCCGTCAACCCCGGGACACCGTAGGCCACGGCTTCGACGCCATGCTTGTGGATAACGCGCTCGAGCAGCATGTCGAAATCACCGTCGCCGGAGGCCAGTACGATTTCGTCGACGTGGTCGGCGGCATCCATGATGTCGAGGGTGATGCCCACGTCCCAGTCGCCCTTGGCCGAGCCATCGCTGCGCTGGATGTAGGGCTTGAGTTTTACCGTAAAGCCCAGGTTGCGCAGGATCTGCTGGAATTGCTGCTGCTTGCTGTCGCCACGGTCGATGGCATAGGCATACGCCTCTACGATCTGCCCGCGTGAGCTGATGTCAGCCCACAAGGCGGCGTAGTTGAAGTGGCAACCATAGGCTTGGCGCACGGTGTAATAGAGGTTTTGTACATCGGCGAACACCGCAATTTTTTTCACCGCACTTCCCCAGGCTTACCACTTGAACGCCGGACACGAAGGTCCGCAAAGGCGCCAGTATGCCAGCCATGGGAAAGTTTCCGAGAAAAATCAGCCCGGGGCGACGAAGCGCCCCGGTTGAATGCAGGTCAAACGTAGGAGTCGTCGTCGTCAAAAGACGAAGAATTGTCGGAATAGTCGCTGTCTGAAAAGTTGTCAGCGTTGTTGCCGCCCCAACTGTCATTCCCGGCGAAACGCTGGTCGTCATTGCCCCAGTTGCCGTTGTCACTGGCCGGCGCGGGCTCTTCGCGGATGATTTCTTCCACGACCTGCGGCTGTTGCGAATTATGGTTGAACAAGCTGCTGATGCCTTCGGCCAGCATCACACCACCGGCCACGCCGGCGGCAGTTTTCAGGGCGCCACCGAGAAAACCACTGCCAATCGGCGCTGCCGGCGCCTGTTGCGGCTGTTGATAGTTCTGCGGCGGTGCAGCGTAGTTTTGTTGCGGCGCAGGTTGGCCGAACGATGGCCGCCCCGGTTCACGCCAGCCGCCACCCGTCGAAGCCGGCGCGCTCTGAGCCGGTTGTGGATCGCGGGAACCGCCGCCAAAGATGCTCGACAGGAAACCGCCACTGCTCGGCGCAGGCTGGGCCGCCTGGGAACGGGCTTGTTGCAGCTCATCCTGCAATTGCTGGATCTGCTGCGCCTGCTGCTTGTTCTGCGCGTCGAGACTCTTGATCGCGTGTTCCTGCACCAGGATCGATTGGGTCATGTAGTAGCCGGCGGCCGGTTGGCGAGTCATGTGTTCCTTGATCCGCGCTTCGGCCAGGGCGTCGCGGGGGGCTGAGTCCTTTTCGGCTTGTTGCAACCGTGAAAACAGTCCATCGATCAGGGTTTGCTCTTCGCTGTTCATGGCGACCTCGTTAGATTGCCGGTAGAAATCATGGGCCTGCCTGGGACCAGGCAAGCTACGCGACTAGTTATGGGGCTGTTACCAGACGTTTCAATAGTCTTTACCTAAGGTTTACGTTTGCTTAACGCCAGCCCTGATCGGTTAAAGTGTGGGCCTTGCTTTTTGGCCTGCGATGACCCTGATGAATCCGTTAGACGTACTGCGCGACTCCTTCCGTTTCACCCAACGCAACCTGGGCGCCATCGTCCAGCTGTGCCTGCCGCTGGTGATCCTCGAAGCCCTGCTGCAACAGGTGCTGGACCACACGCTGGGGCCGGATGCGTTCCCCGGTTACAGCGTGGTCGTCGGGCTGCTGGTGTATCCGCTGTACACCGGCGCCCTGATCCTGTTTCTGGATGCGCGCACCCGCGGCGAGTCGCCGCGCACCAAGGATGTCTGGGCCATGGCCCTGACCCTGTGGCCACGCTTCGCCCTGCTGACGGCCATGAGCACGCTGCTGATTCTGCTGGGCTTGTCGTTGTACTTCCTGCCCGGCCTGTGGCTGATGGTGGTGCTGGCGTTTGCCGAGTACCTGCTGGTGCTGCGCGGCATGCCGGCACTGGACGCGATGAAGGAAAGCTTTCGCCTGAGCCGTGGGCACTTCTGGCGAATCCTGGTCTGCCTGCTGTGCGTGATGACGCCGCTGTGGTTGCTCAAAGGCGCGAGCGCTGCGGCCTATCCAGACCCGGGTCCGTTACTGGGGCTGTTGATGGACAGTGCCCACAGTTTCCTGCAGTTGTTTACCAGTGTGGTGTTGTTCCGTTTATTCATGCTGATCGGTGGCGACGCCGACGCACGGTGATATGCTCCGTGCCTGTCCTGACACGCTGATAAGCCGAGCCAATGACCCGTTTATTGCGCATCTTCCTGCTGGGCCTGCTGATCATCGCAGGCCTGCTCATTGCCCTGATCTACAGCTTGACCTGGCGCCCTGCCGACAAGCAAACCCTGCCCGTCAGCTGTGGCGCCCCCCGCGCGCCGACCCTGCTGCCGGGGCAGGCGCTCAAGGTGATGACCTGGAACGTGCAATACCTGGCCGGTAAAAACTACGTGTTCTGGTACGACACCCCCGACGGCAGCGGCCCGGACGACCGTCCGACCGTGGAAGATATGGCCTACAGCCTCGATGAAGTGGCGCGGGTGATCCGTGACGAACAACCCGACATCCTGCTGTTGCAGGAACTCGACGAAAACGCCAAGCCATCCCACTATCAAGACCAGTTGGCCCTGTTGCAGGAACGCCTGGTCGACCTTTACCCGTGCAGCGCCCAGGCGTTCGACTGGAAAGCCGATTTCATCCCCAGCCTGCATATTTTCGGCAGTGTCGGCCGCAAACTGGCGATCCTGAGCCGCTACCAGATCGAACACGCCGAACGCCTGCAACTGCCGGTATCACCCGGCAACTTCATCAGCCGCCAGTTCCAACCCAAGCCGGCCTTGCTGCTGACGTACCTGCCGCTGAGCGATGGCGGCCAACTGGCGGTGCTCAATACGCGTCTGGATAGCGATGTGCCTGGGCGCTCGGCGGTGGATGAGCAAGTCAAGGCAACGGTGAAACTGCTGGATAAGCTCGAAGGCCGAGGCACGCCCTGGTTGATCGGCGGGGATTTCAACCTGCTGCCGCTGGGGCAGTTCCTGCGCCTGGAAGCGGGCAAGCGCGGTCAGTATTCGCCGGACAGCGAGTTGCATTTGCTGTGGGACAAATACCCGATGATCCCCAGCAACAGCGAAGCCAGCGGCATCGACCGCGCGAAATGGCTGACGCACTACCCCAACGACCCAAGCCTCGACGGCCCGGATCGCACCTTGGACTATCTGTTCTACAGCCCACGCATCAAGCGGGTCGAAGCCAAGGTGCGGCAGGAGGATACGTTGCGCATTTCCAACCATTTGCCGGTGATTGCCCGGTTCCTGCTGCCCGCCGCGCCCTGACAGGCACCACCGAAATAATGTGGGAGGGAGCTTGCTCCCTCCCACAGTTGTTCTCTGTTGTGGCTACTTGCGGGGTTTGATCCGGGCCGTCGCCTCGGCGACCAACGGATCATCCGGCCAGTAATGCTTTGGATAGCGCCCTTTCAAATCCTTCTTCACCTCGGCATAGGTGCTGCGCCAGAAGTTAGCCAGGTCCTGCGTCACCTGCACCGGGCGCCGCGCAGGCGATAACAAGTGCAGCTTCACCACCTGCCGCCCACCGGCAATGCGCGGCGTATCCGCCAACCCGAACAATTCCTGCAGGCGCACCGCCAGGATCGGCGGCTGTTCGCTGTAGTCCAGTCGCACCGACGAACCCGATGGCACCTTCACATGCTGCGGTGCCAGTTCGTCCAGGCGCTGTGGCAGCGGCCAGGGCAGCAGGTTGTGGAGGAAACTGGAGATATCCAGGTTGGAAAAATGACTGAGGCGCGAGACCTTGCCCAAGTACGGCATCAGCCAGTGCTCCAGGCTGGCGAGCAAGGCGCTGTCGCTAAGGTCGGGCCATTCGCTGGTTTTTCCGGCGTCCAGCTGGCGCAGCAGCATGACACGGGCCTGCCATTGGCGCAGCTCCGGGGTCCAGGGCAACAGCGCCAGCCCCTTGCGGCGGATAAGGTTGACCAACGCCTGGCTGCGGGCGGACTCATCCAGGCCGGTCAGCGGCTCGCGGCTGAGCACCAGTTCGCCGACTTTGCGTTGGCGCTCGGCGCGCAGCACGCCTTCGCGCTCGTCCCAATCCAACTGGTCGACGTTGCGCACCTGTTCGGCCAATACCGTATCGAATAGCGCCGGGTCGAAATCCGCCGCGAGGTAGATGCGCTCTTCCCGCTGGCCCTGGCGGCTGCCGAGGTCGGCGATCACCAGCCAAGGTTGTTTCATCAGGCTGTCAGCCTCGGCGAACAGCGCGGCGCGCCCATTGGCCAGGCGGTATTCGGCGCCACCCGGGCGACGTTGTTGCGCGACGCGGTCCGGGTAGGCCAGGGCCAGCAAGGCGCCGAGCCAGCGCGGGTGGTCGGGATCAGCCACCGCCTGAGTCGCCTTGCCGCGCAGATAACCACGGTACTGCCGGGCCAATTGCCTGGCTCTTTGCACACCACCCTGGGTGCCACGTGCGCGCTCTTCTCCGGACAGCAAGGCCAACCGACTGTGCAAATCGGCACCGCCACCGCGCAGGATATCGCGCTCGCCCAACAGGGCAGCCACCTCACAGGCCGTGGCCGCCAAACCCAGGTCCTGCCCACGCAGCAATAAATGAGCGATACGCGGATGCGCCGGCAACTCGGCCATTTTCTGACCGTGCGGGGTCAGCTTGTCGTCCTCCAGCGCGTCCAGGCGTACCAGCAAATCCTGGGCCTGGGCATAGGCGGCGGTCGGCGGCACATCCATCCACACCAGTTGCGTCGGGGCCACGCCCCAACGCGCCAGCTGCAAGGCCAGGCCTGCAAGATCCGCCGCGAGGATTTCCGCGCTGCCATACGCCGCCAGACCTTCATGCTGATCCTCGGACCACAACCGATAACACACCCCCGGCTCCAGACGCCCCGCCCGGCCGGCGCGCTGCGTGGCACTGGCGCGGGAGATGCGCTGGGTGTCGAGACGGGTCATGCCGCTGCCGGGGTCGAAACGCGGCACCCGCGCCAACCCGGCGTCGATCACTACGCGCACGCCGTCAATCGTCAAGCTGGTCTCAGCGATGTTGGTAGCCAGTACCACTTTGCGTTTACCGGCAGGCGCCGGGTCGATGGCGGCACGTTGGGCGTTGAGGTCCAGTTCGCCGTGCAGCGGGCAGAGCAGCACATCATTGCGCTCGCCCAGGGCGTCCGCCAGTTGCTGGTTGACCCGACGAATTTCCGCCTGCCCCGGCAGGAACACCAGCACACTGCCGGCTTCGTCCTGCAAGGCCTCAAGGATGGTCTGCAGCACACGCGGCTCGATAAATTCACCGGCCTGATACGGCCGCCCCCAACGCACCTGCACCGGGAACATGCGCCCTTCGCTGCGCAGGATCGGCGCATCCTCCAGCAGGCTCGCCAGGCGTTCACCTTCGAGGGTGGCCGACATCAACAGGATCTTCAGCGGCTGTTCATCACGAAACAGCTCGCGGCCGTTGAGGCTCAGGGCCAGCGCCAGGTCGGCATCGAGGCTGCGCTCGTGGAATTCGTCGAAGATCAGCAAGCCCACGCCCTCCAGTGCCGGATCGTCCTGCAGGCGACGGGTGAGAATGCCTTCGGTGACGACCTCGATACGGGTGTTCGGGCCGACCTTGCTGTCCAGGCGAATGCGATAACCGACGGTTTCACCGACTTTTTCACCCAACTCGCTGGCCAGGCGTTCGGCCGCGGCGCGGGCGGCCAGGCGTCGGGGTTCGAGCATCAGGATGGTTTGCCCGGCCAGCCACGGCTCGTTCAACAAGGCCAAGGGCACGCGGGTGGTTTTACCGGCGCCGGGCGGCGCTTCGAGCACGGCTTCATGGCGAATCGCCAAGGCGTCACGCAGGGCGGGTAAAACTTCATCAATCGGCAACGAATTCATACTGGCTCCAGAACAGAGCGGCGAGTATAACGGCGAACTGCCGGATGCCGATGATGGTCTCAACAACACCACGGTTCTGGGCTGTCGACGCGGCAACTGTGGGAGGGGGCTTGCTCCCGATAGCGGTGGGTCAGTAGCCAAGCAGTTGCCTGACACATTGCCATCGGGAGCAAGCCCCCTCCCACACTTGATCATCGTCGCCTGACAAAACTGGCTTATATTCACCCTTAAAACGTGTTCAGGAGAGTTTCCATGCGTATCGCTTCCCGCATCATCGGCGGTGTCCTCGCCGTCACCCTGTTGAGCCAGCTGACCGCCTGCGGTTCGATCTTCTACCCGGACCGCCGTGGCCAGATCGACGGCAAGATCGACCCGGCGATTGCCGTGCTCGACGCCGTGGGCCTGCTGTTCTATGTGATCCCCGGCCTGATCGCGTTCGGCGTGGACTTCGCCACCGGCGCCATCTACTTCGAACCGGGCAAGACCGCCCAGGTTGACCCGGCAAAACTCCACGAAGCCATTGGCGCAGACGGCAAGGTCGACAACGCCAAGCTGCAAACCATCATCCAGAAAGAAACCGGGCGCAGCCTGCCACTCGATGACCCGCGCCTGATCCAGTTCAAGGGCAGCGTGCAACAACTGGCCGCTCTGGGCCTGCAACCCGCTGCCTAAGGATCGTCCATGACCAGCAGTCCTGAACACGCCAGGCTCCTGCGCCTGGCCACCCGCGCTTCAGTGGGCGTGGCCTCCGCGCTGATTATCACCAAGGCGATCGCCTGGTGGTTCAGCGGCTCGGTGAGCATGCTCGCCGGGTTGACCGACTCGCTGCTCGATGGCGTGACCTCGCTGCTGAATTTGCTCGCCGTGCATTACGCGCTGCGCCCGGCCGATGACGACCACCGTTATGGGCACGGCAAGGCGGAATCGCTGTCGGGCATGGCCCAGGCGCTGTTTATCGCCGGCAGCGCGGTGTTGATCGCGTTCCAGGCGTACCAGCGCTTGCAGCATCCGGAACCCGTCGGCGCGCCGTGGTTGAGCATCGGGGTGATCGTCTTTTCGCTGTTGATGACGGTGGCGCTGCTGATGCTGCAACACCGGGTCATCCGTGAAACCGGCTCCAACGCGGTGCGCGCCGACTCGCTGCACTATCGCTCGGACTTGATGCTCAACGGCAGCATCCTGGTGGCGCTGGTGTTGGCGGGTTTTGGTTACCATCAGGTCGACGCCTGGTTCGGCCTGGGCATTGCCGCCTACATCTTGTGGAGCGCCATCCAGATCGCCCGGGAGAGCTTTGCGGTATTGATGGACGAGGAACTGCCAGCGGACGTGAGCCAGCACATGCTGGAACTGGCCCGTGGCGTCCCCGGTGTATTGGGCGCCCATGATTTGCGCACGCGAATCTCCGGCAGCCACTGGTTCGTGCAGTTGCATCTGGAATTGCCGGGGGAGTTGACGCTGTCAGTCGCCCATGGCATCAGCGATCAAGCCGCCGACGCCATTCACCAAGCCTACCCGCGTGCCGAAGTGCTGGTGCACGCCGACCCGCGGGAAGTGGTCACGGGCACTAAAACCTAATACTGCACCTGATAGCCGCGACTGCTCAGGCAGTTGCCCTGGGCCTGACGGTAGGTTTGCACCACCGCGGGCGCCGGGGCGTAGGTCACCGCCTGCGGATCAAAACCGCTTTGCTGCACCGCCCAGCGATAGCAGTCATAACCATCCTGTTGCACCTGGCCCGGTGACTGGCCGTTGGCAGGGTAGGCCACCACGTCGTAACCATTGCCCTGTGGCGCCGGCGGCGGCGTCGGCACTTGGGTCGGCGGTTGCACCACCACGTACTGCTGGGTGCTGCTTTCATAGGTGTAATAGGCGCCGGCCGCGAGGAAGAACAGCGTACTGCCCACCCACACTTCCCGTGCGTAATCCGGCAGGTATTGCACGCGGATACCGTACGGCGGCGTTACCACCACATAACGCGGGCCTTGCGGGCGATACCAGTAGCCACCGGAGAAGAAATAGTCCTGGCCACGGTAGGGCACGCGATAATTACGCTCGGGGAAACGGTCGACGACATAGCCCGGTCGGTATTGCGGGCCTGGGCCCCAGCCATTGCCGTGCCCATCGGGGCGGCCGGGCCAACGGTGATCATCGGGCCGGCCATTGTTGAAACCGCCGCCGGGACGCGGCCCGGGGCCATTACCCGGTTGCCAATGCGGATTGCCGTCATTACGCCGTGGGATGTCCTGGTAGTAACCCTGGCGCGGCTCCTGGGTTTGCCGAACGGTGTCCGGGCGCCCCTGGATCGGCAGGTTATTCGCAGGCTGCGGCGCCGGCCGAGACGGTTCGGCGCCTTGCGGCCGGCCTTGCCACTGCCCGTGCCCCTGCTGCTCGCCACGCTCGAAATGCTCGTTTTGCGGGCGCGGCGCATTGTTCTCGAAATGTTGATTCTGTGGACGGGGCTGGTTGTTTTGCGGGCGGGGCGGTTCGTTGCCCTGCCGCCCACCCTCCGGCCCTCTTTCATGTTGGCCGCCGCCTTCAGAACGGGGGTCATCAGCCATCACTTGCGCGCTGACGGTGACCATCAGCAAACCTACACCTGCCAAACGCCAGATGCGTTTCATGCTATTCCTCACTGCGGATTAGGGCCTGGATACCCGGCCTCATACATGAGACTGGAAAAGCCTCACCCGGTTCTGAGACAGGTTATCAGTCACGAGAACAATTTTCTCAAGGCAAAGAAAAAGGGGCGACCCGTCGGCCACCCCTTGAGAATTTTGTCCTGGCTCAACGCTTTTGACGTTGGCTCACCTCACGCCGTCTGGTAGACAGTGTGCAGCCTGGAGGCCGGCTCAACCCTGCTGGGGCGGCGGCCGCAGCGTGCCTGATTGGGCTCGCTGGGAGTGGACTGTTGTCCAGGCGGTGATTCTGTTGATAACGATACCCGCGTGTGCCCGACAGATGATTGCGAAGATTGCGTCAATAAACAGTGCTTGCGCAATTTTTAACCCTTCATAGATAATTCACCGCAATAGTTACGACAAAGGCCAACCCAATGAGCAAGCTTGACCGATACGACCTGAGTATTTTGGCGGAATTGCAGCGCGACGCGAGGATCTCCAATCAGGAGTTGGCCGAGCGCATCGGCCTGTCACCGTCGCCCTGCTCTCGCCGGGTCAAGCAATTGGAAGACGACGGCTACATTGCCCGCCAGGTCGCCTTGCTCGACCGCAAGATGCTGGGCCTGAGCCTCACAGCCTATGTATTGATCGGCATGGACCGTCACACGCCAGAGCGTTTCGAGAACTTCGAAGCGGCCATCCGCACCCTGCCCCAGGTGCTGGAATGCAGCCTGGTGACCGGGATGGATGCGGACTATCAGTTGAAAGTCGTGGTGCCGGATATGGACCACTATCAAAAATTGCTGCTGGGCCACCTGACCCGCATCGAAGGCGTGACCAGCGTGCGGTCGAGCTTTGTGCTGAACCAGGTGTTGAACAGCACCGAACTGCCCCTGACCCACCTGCGCACCTGACCCCAGGACCAATGGCGATCCAATGTGGGAGGGGGCTTGCTCCCGATGGCAGTGTGTCAGTTGATGCATCCAGTGAATGACACTCCGCTATCGGGAGCAAGCCCCCTCCCACAGTTGGAACGGACTTCGATCCAGGTCAATATTGCGTCAGTAGCGCTGCCGTATACTCTCCGCCTTCACTGTCGGAAAAATCCCCATGAACAACATCGACCCCGCCCTGTTTGAAGAATGGATGATGACCGGCCTGGTCACTGTCCTGATTATTTTCATGGGCTTTATCGTCTGGGACCTCGCGAAGAAGTCCAAAGCCGGTCGCTTTGGCTCGTTCATCCTGTTTTTCGTACTGGGGCTGGGCGTGGCAGCGTTCATCATCAAAAGCGTGGTGATCGGCCTGATCGAATCCGGCGCCCTATAAGCGCGCCGGCACTTCCTTCCACTGGCCTTGATCCAGGCCATCGATCGACCAGCCGCCAATGCGTACCCGCACCAGGCGCAAGGTCGGCAACCCAACCGCCGCCGTCATGCGCCGCACCTGGCGGTTGCGGCCTTCGCGAATCACCAACTCCAGCCATGACGTCGGCACGCTTTTGCGAAAGCGTACCGGTGGGTTGCGTGGCCACAACTGGGGCTCATCCAATTGGCGCGCGTCGGCGGGCAGGGTCATGCCGTCGTTAAGCTCCACGCCGTCACGCAGGCGTTGCAGCTGCTCTGGCGTTGGCTCGCCCTCGACTTGCACCCAGTAGGTTTTCGCCAGCTTATGCTTGGGGTCGGCAATCCGCGCCTGCAGTTGCCCATCGTTGGTCAGCAACAACAACCCCTCGCTGTCACGGTCCAGGCGACCGGCCGGGTAGATACCGGGGATGTCGATAAAGTCCTTGAGGGTCGCACGCCCGCCTTCGTCGCTGAACTGGGTCAGTACATCGAACGGCTTATTGAACAGGATCAGCTTCGGCTCGGCCGGGGGCGCCTTGGCGACACGCCGCGCAGCGGTATACGGAGGTTTCACGCCAGGGCGGCGCGAATCGGGGCGAGTGGGACGGGACATGGCAAAAAGAACATCTAACGGTCAGGGCCGACAATGCTAGTGGCCTGACCGCTAAATGACCATCCCAACCGCTTAGCGGAACGGTGGTTCGTCGAAGCTGCGCAGCTTGCGCGAGTGCAGCGAGTTGAGCTCGGTGCGCAACAGGTCGACCGCCTCGATGCCGATCTTCAAGTGCTGGCTGACCGCGCGCTCATAGAACGCGTTGGCCGAACCTGGCAGCTTGATCTCACTGTGCAACGGTTTGTCCGACACACACAGCAAGGTGCCGTAAGGCACACGCAAGCGGTAGCCCTGGGCGGCAATGGTGCCGCTTTCCATGTCCACCGCCACGGCGCGGGACAGGTTGATCAGCGGCCGTTCCTGGGCCCAACGCAGCTCCCAGTTGCGGTCGTCGTAGGTCAGCACGGTGCCGGTGCGCAGGCGTTTTTTCAGCTCTTCGCCTTTCTCGCCGGTGACATTCGCCGCGGCCTGCTGCAGCGCCAGTTGCACTTCGGCCAGGGCCGGGATCGGAATGTTCGGCGGCACAACGCGGTCGAGAATCCCGTCGCGGCGCATATAGGCGTGGGCCAGTACGTAGTCGCCGATGGTCTGGGATTGGCGCAGGCCGCCGCAGTGGCCGATCATCAGCCAGCAATGAGGGCGCAGCACAGCCAGGTGGTCGGTGATGTTCTTGGCGTTGGACGGGCCGACGCCAATGTTCACCAGGGTCACGCCGTGGCCGTCAGCGGCCTGCAAGTGGTAGGCCGGCATCTGATAGCGGTGCCAGACCACACCGGCGGCAATCGCCGAGGCTTCGCCGTGATCCATGCTCTTGTCGATCACCACGTTGCCCGGCAGCACCATGCGGATAAAGCGCGGGTCGCTGCGCAGTTGCTCCAGGCCATGCACGATGAACTGGTCAACATAGCGATGGTAGTTGGTCAGCAGAATCCACGGCTGCACATGGCGCCAGTCGCTACCGGTGTAGTGCACCAGGCGACGCAGGGAAAAGTCCACGCGGGCCGCATCGAACAGTGCCAGAGGCAGCGGGTCGGTGTTTTCCCAATCGTAGAGGCCATCGGCAATGCCGTCGGTGGCGGCGGACAGGTCGGTGCTGGGGAATACGCGAGCCAGGGTCGCAGCGGTAACGCCGGAGCCGGCCAATTCGTCGCCCTGCTCCACCACGTACGGGTAAGGGATGTTCTGCTGGCTGACGCCCACTTCCACCGTCACGGTGAAGTCGTGCATCAGCGGCACCAGTTGCTCCAGCAGATACTTACGGAACGCCGCAGGATGGGTGACGGTAACGCTGTAGGTTCCCGGCAGTTGGACCTTGGCATATGCCCGGGTGGTCTGTGGGACTTCACCGTGGCAGTGATAGGTCAGGCGCAGTTCCGGGTAGCGAAACAGTGCGCGTTGTTCGGCGTCGGGTTCGACGCGGTTCTTGAGGTATTGCTTGAGGGCCTGATTGAGCGCGCCGGTAGCGCGCTCATGCAGAGCCGCCAGCCGGTCCACGGCTTCTTCAGCGGTTTGAACGACAACAAAAGCTTCGGTCACGGTAAGCATCCTGTGTTCTGACTTGCAGGCCTTTATCTTGCCTGTATCCCTGCTGGACGGAAACCAAGGATTGAAATGCGTGCAAAATGGGTGGGCTTGACCGAGCGCATCAAAGGGCTGGCGTGGAACGCGCAACAATCGCCTCGACCTCCACCCCTCGCGGCAAGGTGCCATACACGCGGCCGGACGATGCCCCCAGCCGGCTGGCGATAAACCCCTCACTGACCGCCGCATTCCCCGCTTCCAGCAACAGCTTTGCCTGTAAGGCCAGGGCGATATCCTCGGTCAGTTGCCGTGCGCGGTACTGGATATCCTGGGTGTCCATGAACGCCGTCTTCAACTGTTCGATATGCCGCGCCAGTTGTTTATCGCCGTGACCGCTGCCCAGTTCGACGAACAGCGCCTCCAGCACGCCCGGCTCTTTGGACAACGCCCGCAGCACGTCCAGGCACTGCACATTGCCCGAACCTTCCCACGTCGAGTTCACCGGTGCCTCACGGTACAGGCGCGGCAGGATGCTGTCCTCCACATACCCGGCGCCGCCCATGCACTCGGCCGCTTCGTTGATCATCGCCGGCGCACGCTTGCAGATCCAATATTTGCCCACCGCCGTGACCAGCCGGGCGAACTTGGCTTCCTGCTCGTCAGCGAGATGGTCCAACGCCCGTCCCATGCGCAGGCTCAATGCCAGGGAGGCTTCGCTCTCCAGGGCCAGGTCGGCCAGTACGTTTTGCATCAGCGGTTGCTCGCTGAGCACGCGGCCGCCGACCGAGCGATGGGCGCAATGATGGCTGGCCTGGGTCAGCGCCTGGCGCATCAGGGCACTGGAGCCGACCATGCAATCGAAGCGAGTCATGGCGACCATCTCGATGATGGTCGGCACGCCACGCCCCTCCTCGCCGATCATCCAGGCCAGGGCGCCGCGAAACTCCACTTCGCTGGACGCATTGGAGCAGTTGCCGAGCTTGTTTTTCAGGCGCTGGATGTAGAACTCGTTGCGCGTGTCATCCGGGCGGTGCCTGGGCAGCAGGAAACAGGTGAGCCCCTTGTCGGTCTGGGCCAGGGTCAGGAACGCGTCGCACATCGGTGCCGAGCAGAACCACTTGTGCCCCACCAGTTCATAGGCTTGCCCGGGGCCGCCCGCGCCCACCGGGTAGGCACGGGTGGTGTTGGCGCGCACATCGGTGCCACCCTGCTTCTCGGTCATGGCCATGCCGATGGTGGCACCGCCCTTGTGCGCGATGCCGACGTTGCGCGGATCGTATTGGGTGTTGAGCACTTTGGGCAGCCAGGTCTGCGCCAGGTCTGGCTGCAGGCGCAGCGCCGGCACGCAGGCGAAGGTCATGGTCAGCGGGCATCCGGTACCGGCTTCGGCCTGGCTGTGCAGGTAGGTCATCGCAGCGCGGGCCACATGGGCACCGGGCTGCGGATGGGCCCAGGGCAGCGACGGCAGGCCATGTTCGACGGCGGTGCGCATCAGTTCATGATAAGCCGGGTGAAATTCAACCAGGTCAATGCGATGACCATAACGGTCATGGCTGTTGAACACCGGCTTGTTCTGGTTGGCCAGGAACCCGGCTTCCATCAACGGACCACCGGCCAGCGCACCGTAAGCATCGATACGTGTCTGCGCCCAGCCGGCGCCGAAACGCCGCGACCATTCTTGCAGGGGCAAGTCGACGCGGTAGAGGTTGGTACCGTCCAGGGAGGGCGGCTGGTTGGTGACGTCGTGGGTTTCGGCGAACGAATGCAGGTTCATGGCGGGCCTCCTGAAATAAAGGCCACGTCGATCAAGGCGGTTTACAGGAGCGAGCTTGCTCGCTGCTGCACGCTGCCTACCGGTAGGGCCGAAGTTTCAGTTAAGCACCGTCATCGGCCTTTAAAAAGTGGCATAAACGCCGAATATCCGGCGCTTTCGCCCTCTACCGAGCACAGTACACGCCGCTCCAGTACCGCCTGCAAAGCGTCGAAGCGCACGGGTTTTGACAGGCGGTCGCTGACGCCGACACCGTGGCAACGCTCACGTTCCGGCGCCTGCAAAGAGGTACTCAAGGCAATCACCGGCAACTCACCGCACCCCGGCAAGGCACGGATCTGACAGCACAATGAGAAACCACCTTCGGGCACATCCAGCAACACGGCATCGAAGGTTTCGTCTTGCAGGAGCGCCAGGGCTGACGCGCCACTGTCTACGGTTTTCACCCGGTAACCGAGCTTGAGCAACATCCCGCGCACCGCCAGTTGGCCCACGCTGTTGTCGTCCACCAACAGCACCGCGCAATCCTGAGGAGCACGCTGCCTGTCGGAGGCGACTTTCGGTTCAGGCGGCACTTTCAGCTCAGACGGCGCTGCGCCAACTTCCATCTCCAACTGGAACCGGCTGCCTTTGCGCGGCTCGGAATGGTGGGTCAGACGCCCGCCCAGCAACTCGATCAACTGCCGGCAAATCGCCAAGCCAATACCCAGGCCGCCGTATTCGCGGGTGGTCGAACCATCGAGTTGGAAGAAGCGCTGGTACAGCGTGGCCTCGTCCAGAAAGGCGAAGCCCACGCCGGTGTCGGTTACGATAAAGCTCAAGCGCAACCCGCCATCCGCATGGGGCACGCCCACCACGCGCAAACGCACACTGCCTTCGTGGGTGAACTTGAAGGCATTGTCCAACAGGCAATCCAGGCACTGAGTGAGTTTGCCCGCGTCACCGATCATGCGGTCCGGCAGTTCATCGGCGACATCGATGGAAAACGCCAGCCCCTTGCTCTGGGCGCTGGAGCTGAACTGCTGGCGCAAAGTATCCAGGGTGCCGCGCAGGCTGAATACCTGGGGCTGAGCGGTGAGGCGCCCGGCTTGCAGTTCGGTCAAGGTGAGGATGCCGTTGACCATGCGCATCATGTCCCGCGCCGAGCCGGCAGCCGTTTGTTGGTACTGCGCCAAGTCATCGTCCAGCGGCACGGTGTGCATCAGCTCCAGGGAACCGATCACGCCATTCATCGGCGTACGCAACTCGTGGGTCAGCGTGGCGAGGAATTCATCCTTGAGGCGGTTGCTGCGGGCCAATTGCTGGTTGAGCACTTCGAGCTTCTGGCTGGCATCGAAGAGGATTTGCGCCTGTTGCTCACGCATGCCGTTGATGCGATCGGCCAGGGCCAGGGACAGCAACGCCACCTCAATGGCCGAGCCGAGTTGGCTGGCGTACATGGTCAGGAACACATTGGGCAGGTAGCCCAGCACCATCATCGTGTTGACCACCCCGCCCAACAGGAACGCCGACCAGGCAATGATGAAATAACGCGCCATGCGCTGGCCACAGAACCAGGCCTTGATGGCCGTGAAAAAGATGGTCACGGTAAACACCAGCGCCAGGCCGGTCGCCAGGCGCAAGGCCAGTGCATAGCTGGTCAGCAGCGCCAGCACCATCACCACCGAGCCGCAGGCCGCCAACGCCAGCAACAGACGATCAAGCCAGCGGCTGTGCTGCGCCGTGTGCAGGAAGCTGCGTGCGAACAGGCTGCCGAACAGCGCTGCCGAGCCGATCAGGAACGGCACCGCCGCATTCGCCCACCACGGGCTGTTCGGCCAGAAATACTCCATGGCCACGCCATTGACCGCCAGTTGATAGAGGCCGAACGAGGCAATGTAGAGGATGTAATAGAGGTAGCTGGTGTCGCGCACGCTCAAGTAGATGAACAGGTTGTAGACCAGCATCCCCAGCAATACGCCATAGATGGCCCCGAGCACGTAAAGGCGCAGTGGTTGCTGTTCCAGGTAGGCGGTGCCGGACCACAGTGTCAGCGGCGCCTGGATCGAACCTTCACTTTGCAGGCGCAGATAGACGGTTTCCTGCTGGTCGGGCACGAAATTGAGCTTGAACAGGTAGTTGCTCTGGCGGACCTCACGGCTGGAAAACGGCAGGGCGCTGCCCGTGCGCGCCGTCAGGCGGTAGTGACCGGTGCCGTCCTTCTGGTACAGGTCCACATGGTTGAGCGGCGGATAGGCCAGTTCCAGAAACCAGCCACGCGGGGCGCGGGGGTCTTGGGCGAGATAATGCAGGTCGACCTTGAGCCAGAACACCGAGCGCGAATAGCCGGCATTGAGGGTGGCTTTATCATGGGTCTTGAACTGGGCAGCGTAAGCCGGGGAACTGACTTCGGCGATGGTGAGGGCATCCGTGGGGTCTTCGAGCACTTGCATGACCCGGCCCAGCGGCAGGCTTCGAGTCTCCTGATCGAAGTCGACGGCGTTGGCGAGCAGCGGCAACCCGCACAACAATAAGATCAGCAAATAGCGCATAGAGCCCCAGCGTGGACTGTCCGGTTATGTCAAAAGCCCCCCATTCCTTTTGAGTAGACGTACACCGGCGATACCGTGAGTTGTTTGAATCCACTCTAGCATAGCCAGTAAAGGCCATTAGACACTATTGAAATAATTTTTTGAAAGCCTCTATCACGAGGCTTTCAGCGCTTTTTCATGGGCTCAGTCAGATCGTTGGCGGGGAATATCCAGGAGGTTTTCAAGCCATTAATTCCCCCCACGCCCGACAGCCACGCCAAAAGCGTTTGGTGGTAAGCTCGCGCACCATGAATATCTACAGCTCTCGTCCCGTTGTCCTCTGTCTCTCCGGCCACGACCCCAGTGGTGGCGCCGGCTTGCAGGCAGATATCGAAGCCCTGCTCGCCCAAGGCTGCCATGCGGCCCCGGCCGTCACCGCGTTGACCGTGCAGAACACGGTCAACGTCAGTGATTTCCGCGTGCTCGACCGCGAATGGGTGCTGGCCCAGGCCAATGCCGTGCTCGGCGACTCCGAAGTGGCGTCGGTCAAACTGGGCATGCTGGGTTCCATAGCAATGGTCGACACCGTGGTCGAACTGCTACAGGCGCATCCGCACCTGCCAGTGGTGTGCGACCCGGTGCTGCGCGCCGGCGGTGGTGGCAGCCTGGGCAAGGACGAAGTCGGCTATGCGATGCGTGAGCGCCTGTTGCCGCTGTCGCTGATCGCCACGCCGAACCTGCCTGAAGCGCGCATCCTCGCCGAGTTGCCTGAGGGGACGGCGGACGAATGCGCCGAGAAGCTGTTGCCCTATATCAAGCACCTGCTGATCACCGGCGGCCATGGCGACGAGCACGAAGTGCACAACCGCCTGTACAGCCGTGACGGCAGCCGCCAGACCTTTACCTGCCAGCGCTTGCCCGGCAGTTATCACGGCTCGGGTTGCACGCTGGCCAGTGCGCTGGCCGGCCGCATCGCCCAGGGCGAAGGCTTGGCCAGTGCCGTGCAATCGGCGCTCAACTACACTTGGCGGACCCTGCGCGACGCCGAACAACTCGGCCAGGGCCAGTTCGTGCCGCGCCGGCTGCCGCTGGATTTCTGCTCGTAACTTTTCGTCCTTAAAAGCAAGAGGCCTGCCCGATGAAACTACGTGGCCTGTATGCCATAACCGACAGCCAACTGTTGGCCGGCAAATTCCTCGCCTACGTCGAAGCGGCGTTGGAAGGCGGTGTGAGCCTGTTGCAATACCGCGACAAAAGCAGCGACGAAGCACGGCGCCTGCGCGAAGCCGAGAAGTTGCGAGAGCTGTGCTCGCGCTACAAGACCCAGCTGATTATCAATGATGACGCCGAATTGGCCGCACGCCTGGGCGTCGGCGTGCATCTGGGCCAGACCGACGGCCCACTGACCCCTGCCCGCGCCCTGCTGGGCTCCAAGGCAATTATCGGCGCCACCTGCCACAGCCAGATCGAACTGGCGGAGCAGGCCGCCAGGGAAGGCGCAAGCTACGTCGCTTTCGGCCGTTTCTTCAATTCCAATACCAAGCCTGGCGCCCCCGCTGCCACCGTCGAAATGCTCGCCCAGGCCCGCACCCGGTTGCAGTTGCCGATCTGCGTGATCGGCGGCATCACCCTGGAAAACGCCGAACCACTGGTGGCCCACGGTGCCGACCTGCTGGCCGTGGTGCATGGCCTGTTCGGTGCCGACAGCACCCAGGAAGTCACGCGTCGCGCCCGCGCATTCAACGACCTTCTGCGCCTTAAATAGACAACACACCTGAATTCAGAGAGCCCCGACATGTCCCGTTCCGAAACGCTGTTTGCCAATGCCCAGAAACACATCCCCGGCGGTGTGAACTCCCCCGTGCGTGCGTTCAAGAGCGTGGGCGGCACGCCACTGTTCTTCAAGCATGCCGAAGGCGCCTACGTCACCGACGAAGATGACAAACGCTATGTGGATTACGTGGGTTCCTGGGGCCCGATGATCCTCGGCCATAGCCACCCGGACGTACTCGACGCCGTGCGCAAGCAACTGGAACATGGCCTGTCCTATGGCGCGCCGACCGCGATGGAAACCGAGATGGCCGACCTGGTGTGTGCCATCGTGCCATCCATGGAGATGGTGCGCATGGTCAGCTCGGGCACCGAAGCCACCATGAGCGCGATCCGGCTGGCCCGTGGCTTTACCGGCCGCGACAGCATCATCAAGTTCGAAGGCTGCTACCACGGCCACTCCGACAGCCTGCTGGTGAAAGCCGGTTCCGGCCTGCTGACCCAAGGTGTACCAAGCTCGGCCGGCGTACCGGCGGCGTTCGCCAAACACACCCTGACCCTGCCGTTCAACGACATCGCCGCCGTCGAGCAGATGCTCAATGAAGTCGGCCAAGACGTGGCGTGCATCATCGTCGAACCGGTGGCCGGCAACATGAACTGCGTACCACCGGCGCCAGGCTTCCTCGAAGGCTTGCGCGAACAGTGCGACAAACATGGTGTGGTGCTGATCTTTGATGAAGTGATGACCGGTTTCCGAGTCGCGCTCGGCGGCGCCCAGGCCTACTACGGCGTCACGCCGGACTTGAGCACCTTCGGCAAGATCATTGGTGGCGGCATGCCAGTAGGCTGCTTCGGCGGCAAACGCGAAATCATGCAGCACATCGCACCGTTGGGCCCGGTGTACCAGGCTGGCACCTTGTCGGGTAACCCGTTGGCGATGGCGGCCGGCCTGACCACCCTGCGCCTGATCAGCCGCCCAGGCTTCCACGCCGAGCTGACCGACTACACCACGCGCCTGCTGGACGGCCTGCAACTGCGCGCCGATGCCGCGGGCATCCCGTTTGTCACCACCCAGGCGGGCGGCATGTTCGGCCTGTACTTCAGCGGTGCCGACGACATCGTCACCTTCGATGACGTCATGGGCAGCGATGCCGACCTGTTCAAACGCTTCTTCCACCTGATGCTGGAAGGCGGTGTGTACCTGGCACCAAGCGCCTTTGAAGCCGGCTTCACTTCGATCGCCCATGGCGAAGCCGAGCTGAAACTGACCCTGGATGCTGCCGAGCGTGCCTTCGCCGCGTTGAAATAACAGTGACAACACGTCAGGCGTTGCCTTGGGCGACGCCTGATTTACTACTTTGCCTACAGACTTTTCCTAGTTTTTTCGAGAATCTCCCTGCAATCCGGCAGATAACTTGCCCTCGCAGCAGAAAATCGAGTAAAGACTTTGTAAGCAGGGGCCTGCTTATTTCATAATGCGCGCTCATTGGACTCCCCGAGGGTCCGCGCGCCCCGTCAGAGGTAAGTCGATTCCCATGAAACGCACCGGCCGCACCCTGGTACTGGGCTGCCTGTTGCTCCTTCAGCCGCTGCTGGCACATGCACAAGCAGGCGGCAACTCGTTGTTAATCCCAGCGATGGGTCGTTGCACCCTCAATACACAGCCAGACAGCCAGGCCGAAGCCCTGAGCGCGTGCCAGAAACAGGCCGACGGCGGTGATGCGCAGGCGCAATACGAGTTGGGTGAGTATTACCACGACAGTAAAAACCCGGCCCGCGACCTCAACAAAGCCTTGAGCTACTTCGAGAAAGCCTCGTTGCAGGGCCACGCCCAGGCGCAATTCCAGCTGGGCACCATGTTCTTCAAGGGCGAAGGCGTACCGGCCAATAACGTCCAGGCGTATATCGTGCTGAAAATGGCCGCGGTCAACGGCGCCGAAGACGCGCTGGACACCGCCGACGAAGTCGCCGCAAACATGCAGCGTGATGAGTTGGAAGTAGCCACCCAAGTACTGGGCCAGATCTTCCGCAATTACCTGCAGGAATTGCAGAGTGCCGATGGGCGCTCGCCCTTCTCCCCCCTCCCCTGATCAGAACCTGTAGTGAGCGGGCTTGCCCCGCGCTGGGTGGCAAAGCCGCCCCAACAAGTACGCCACGGTGCTTCAGAAAAACCGAGGTGGCCGGTTTTGGGGCGGCTTCGCCACCCAGCGCGGGGCAAGCCCGCTCACTACCAAGCTTTATTTTTCGGGCATCGGCATCGGAAACGGCATGACATTGCCCACGCCCCGGGCCTCGCTGATCTTCGGCGTGCCCAGGCGCTCCACCTCGTCGATGCGCACAATCGAATGCATCGGCACAAAGCTGCGTACCACGCCTTCAAACTGCGCCTTGAGCTTTTCCTCGCCCGGGTCGACGACCAACTGGGTGCGCTCGCCAAAGACGAACTCTTCCACTTCCAGGAAGCCCCACAGATCACTTTGATAGATCTGCTTGGCGTACATTTCGAACACCTGGCCCTGGTTGAGGAAAATCACCTTGTAGATTGGAGCTTCACGTTTGGTCATGGCGGGCAAACAACACATCGGGGGATATAAAAGGGGGCGCGAACTATAGCATGCCACCCGATGCACAACGCTAGGAACCCATGGGCATGCCCCCTATAATGCGCGGTTCTTTACCACCAGTTGACGATCCCCATGGCCAAGAAGCTTTACATCGAAACCCACGGTTGCCAGATGAACGAGTACGACAGCTCGCGCATGGTCGATCTGCTGGGCGAACACCAGGCCCTGGAAGTCACCGCCCGCGCCGAAGATGCCGACGTGATCCTGCTCAACACCTGCTCGATCCGCGAACGAGCCCAGGACCGTGTGTACTCCCAGTTGGGCCGTTGGCGCGAATTGAAGCTGGCGAACCCGGAGATGGTAATCGCCGTCGGCGGCTGCGTGGCCAGCCAGGAAGGTGCTGCGATCCGCGACCGCGCGCCCTATGTCGATGTGGTCTTCGGCCCACAGACCCTGCACCGCCTGCCGGAAATGATCGACGCCGCCCGCGTGACCAAGATGCCGCAGGTCGATGTCTCGTTCCCGGAAATCGAAAAATTCGACCACTTGCCCGAGCCGCGCATCGACGGGCCGAGCGCCTACGTGTCGGTGATGGAAGGCTGCAGCAAGTACTGCACCTTCTGCGTGGTGCCTTACACACGCGGTGAAGAAGTCAGCCGGCCGTTTGACGATGTGCTGTCGGAAATCATCCACCTGGCCGAAAACGGCGTGCGCGAAGTGACCCTGCTGGGCCAGAACGTCAATGGCTACCGCGGCCAGACCCATGATGGACGAATGGCCGACCTGGCGGAACTGATCCGCGTGGTGGCCGCGGTCGACGGCATCGAACGCATTCGCTACACCACCTCCCATCCGCTGGAGTTCTCCGACAGCCTGATCCAGGCCCACGCCGAAGTACCGGAACTGGTCAAGCACCTGCACTTGCCGATGCAGTCGGGCTCGGACCGCATTCTGGCGGCCATGAAGCGCAACCATACCGCCCTGGAATACAAATCCAAACTGCGCAAACTGCGGGCGGCGGTGCCGGGCATCTGCATCAGCTCGGACTTCATCGTCGGCTTCCCGGGCGAGACCGAAAAAGACTTCGAGCAGACCATGAAGCTGATCGAAGATGTTGGTTTCGACTTTTCCTACTCGTTCGTCTACAGCCCGCGCCCGGGCACCCCGGCCGCCGATCTGGCGGACGACACCCCCGAAGCGCTGAAAAAAGAACGCCTGAACGCACTGCAGCATCGCCTGAACCAGCAAGGTTTCGAGATCAGCCGACAAATGGTCGGCTCGATCCAACGCATCCTGGTCACCGACTATTCGAAAAAAGACCCGGGCGAACTGCAAGGCCGCACCGAGAACAACCGAATCGTCAACTTCCGCTGCGACAATCCGACCCTGATCGGCCAATTCGCCGACGTGCACATCGACGCGGCACAACCGCACTCGTTGCGCGGGTCGTTATTGCCGTGACCTTGTGAACGACACAGATCAAATGTGGGAGGGGGCTTGCTCCCGATGAGGGAGTGTCAGCCCCAGATGCTTTATCTGGACCACTGCTATCGGGAGCAAGCCCCCTCCCACACTGGGATTACGCCGAATTCGGGTTATATAAGTGCTTTCGCACACCGGCGGCTGGCGTTATCCTCTCTTTCACCTCAACAGCCAAAGGGCGGCTAAAAGCGACCTTGAACGCACCCATAGAACCTCATCGTTTTCTCCTCGAGCCCTTTGAGGCTCGCCGTTTCGCCAACCTGTGCGGACAGTTCGACGAGCACCTGCGCCTGATCGAACAACGTCTGAGCATCGAGATCCGCAACCGCGGCAATCAGTTCGAGCTGATTGGCGAACCCCAGCACACCACGTCGGCAGAAAACCTGCTGCGTCGCCTCTACCGCGAAACCAAAGGTAGTGAGCTGTCGCCGGAGACCGTGCACCTGTACCTGCAGGAATCCGCCGTGCAAGACCTGGCCAACAACCCGGTGGCCGAAGCCAGCGTGGCACTGCGCACCAAGAAAGGCATGATTCGCCCACGCGGCTTGAATCAGCAGCGCTACGTCAAGGAAATCCTCGGCAACGACATCAACTTCGGCATCGGCCCCGCCGGTACCGGCAAGACCTACCTGGCGGTAGCCTGCGCGGTGGATGCCCTGGAGCGCGAGCAAGTACGCCGCATCCTGCTGGTGCGCCCGGCGGTCGAAGCTGGCGAGAAACTCGGCTTCCTGCCCGGCGACTTGGCGCAGAAGATCGACCCGTACCTGCGCCCGCTCTACGACGCACTTTACGAGATGCTCGGCTTTGAATACGTGGCCAAGCTGATCGAGCGCCAGGTGATCGAGATCGCCCCGCTGGCCTATATGCGCGGTCGCACCTTGAACAACAGCTTCATCATCCTCGACGAGAGCCAGAACACCACCGTCGAGCAGATGAAAATGTTCCTGACCCGTATCGGTTTCGGCTCCACCGCCGTGATTACCGGTGACATCACCCAGGTCGACCTGCCCAAGGGCACCAAATCGGGCCTGGGCCAGGTGATCGAGGTACTCAAGGATGTGCCGGGCATCAGCTTCACGCATTTCATGCCCAAGGACGTCGTGCGCCACCCGCTGGTGCAGCGCATCGTCGAAGCCTACGAGCGCTTCGAACACCAGGGCGACGCCCCGAAGGACGCACGCCACGATGCTTGAGCTAGACCTGCAACTGGCGACCGACGCGCCCGCGCCCAGTGAAGAACAGTTTCGCCGCTGGTGCGCCCTGGCCCTGCGCCAGCGCACCGCCGACTCTGAGCTGACCATCCGCCTGGTGGACGAGCCTGAGGGCCGTGAGCTGAATCACACCTGGCGGCAAAAGGATTACGCCACCAACGTGCTGTCCTTCCCCGCCGACGTACCGGATGAGTTACTGGATATTCCCCTGCTGGGCGATCTGGTCATCTGCGTGCCGGTGGTGGAGCGCGAGGCGCGTGAACAAGGCAAGGAACTTGAAGCCCACTGGGCCCATCTAGTCATCCACGGCTGCTTGCATCTCTTGGGTTACGACCATATAGACGATGACGAAGCCGAGGAAATGGAAACACTGGAACAAACGTTGCTTGCAGAACTGGGTCACCCTGACCCTTATGCAGATGACGAAAACTGATCAACACTTAACCTATACAACAAAGGATTCAGAGTAATCGCTATGAGCGAAGACCGATCGAGCAACGGGCAGAAGTCATGGCTGGGCAAGTTGACCCAGGCTTTTGCCCACGAGCCGAAAAACCGCCAGGAGCTGCTGGAGCTGCTGCGCGAAGCCCATCAGAACAAGTTGCTGGACAGCGAAGCGCTGGCCATCGTCGAGGGCGCCATCCAGGTCGCTGACCTGCAAGTACGGGACATCATGGTCCCGCGCTCGCAGATGATCAGCATCAAGGCGACCCAGACCCCACGGGAATTCCTCCCGGCCGTGATCGACTCGGCGCACTCGCGCTACCCGGTGATCGGTGAAAGCCATGACGACGTCATGGGTGTCCTGCTGGCCAAGGACCTGTTGCCGCTGATCCTCAAGGAGAACGGTGACAACTTCAACATCAAGGACCTGCTGCGTCCGGCCACCTTCGTGCCTGAATCCAAGCGCCTGAATGTGTTGCTGCGCGAGTTCCGCGCCAACCACAATCACATGGCCATTGTGATCGACGAATACGGTGGCGTGGCGGGCCTGGTAACGATCGAAGACGTACTGGAGCAGATCGTCGGCGACATCGAAGACGAACACGACGTCGAAGAAGACAGCTACATCAAGCCCCTGCCCAGCGGTGACTTCCTGATCAAGGCGCTGACGCCGATCGAGAACTTCAACGAGTTCTTCGACAGCGAATTCTCCGACGATGAGTTCGACACAGTAGGCGGCCTGGTAATGAATGCGTTCGGGCACCTGCCAAAGCGTAACGAAACCACCGAAATCGGTGCGTATCGCTTTCGCATCCTGAATGCGGACAGCCGTCGCATCCACTTGATCCGCCTGACACCTATTGCCCGCTAAGGACTGATATGCGCCGCTTGATCGCCCCCGGCTGGCCCGGTAACTTGCTGGCCGTGGTGGCCGGCGCCGTCACCACCCTGGCCCTGGCACCCTTCGACCTGTGGCCGTTTGCCCTGGTGGCCGTCGGATTGTTCTATGTCGGGCTCCGGGAACTGACGCCACGCCAGGCCCTGGGCCGTGGCTGGTGTTTCGGTTTCGGCCTGTTTGGCGCCGGCACCAGCTGGATCTACTACAGCATCCACCACTTTGGCGGCGCTTCGGCGCTGCTGGCCGGCTTCCTGATGCTGCTGTTCACCGCCGCCATCGCCTGGTTCTTCGCCCTGCCCGCGTGGCTATGGGCACGCTGGCTGCGCCGTAATGAGGCGCCGCTGGCGGACGCGCTGGCCTTTGCTGCGTTGTGGGTCGGCCAGGAAGCGTTCCGCGGTTGGTTCCTCACTGGCTTCCCGTGGCTGTACTCCGGCTATAGCCAGCTCGACGGCCCGCTCAGCGGACTCGCCCCGCTGGGCGGCATGTGGCTGATTTCCTTTGCCCTGGCACTCACGGCGGCCCTGCTGTGCAACCTGCCCCGCCTGTTGGCGGGCAAGCGCAACGCTTTTATCGGCGCGGGCCTGGTGCTGCTGGTTGGGCCATGGGCCGTCGGCTTTGCACTTAAACACCATGCCTGGACCAGCCCTGCCGGCGCGCCACTGAGCGTGGCCGCGATCCAGGGCAACGTCGAACAAAGCATGAAGTGGGACCCCGAGCAACTCAATGCGCAGCTGGCGCTGTACCGCGACATGAGCTTCAGCGCCAAGCGCACCGACCTGCTGATTTGGCCGGAAACCGCTGTACCGGTGCTCAAGGAGTCCGTCGAGGGTTACCTGGGCATGATGGGCAAGTTCGCCGCCGAGCGGAATTCCGCGCTGATTACCGGCGTACCGATTCGCCAGGAAGTCCATCACGAGAAGCGCTACTTCAACGGCATCACGGTTGTGGGCGAAGGCGACGGCACCTACCTCAAGCAAAAGCTGGTGCCTTTCGGTGAGTACGTGCCGCTGCAAGACCTGTTGCGCGGGCTGATCGCCTTCTTCGACCTGCCCATGTCGGACTTCGCCCGAGGCCCTTCTGACCAGGCCATGCTCCAGGCCAAGGGCTATCACGTTGCGCCGTTCATTTGCTACGAAGTGGTGTACCCGGAGTTTGCCGCAGGCCTGGCGGCCCAGAGCGACCTGCTGCTGACCATCAGCAACGACACGTGGTTCGGCCGCTCCATCGGCCCATTGCAACACCTGCAAATGGCGCAGATGCGGGCTTTGGAAGCCGGTCGCTGGATGATCCGCGCCACCAACAACGGCGTGACCGGCCTGATCAACCCATTCGGGCAGATCACTGCGCAGATCCCACAGTTCGAACGCGGGATTCTCTACGGAGAGGTCGTGCCGATGCACAACCTGACGCCGTACCTGCAATGGCGTTCGTGGCCGCTGATCATCGTGTGCGTGCTGCTGTTTGGCTGGGCGCTGCTGGCCGGCCGGATGTCCAAGGCGCTCTAACCGAATGTGGGAGGGGACTTGCTAACTCCCACATTTTGATCTGCGGTGTTATCGGTAGAACAACCGATACCCTACCTGCCCCACGGCCTCGTTGAGCAACTGCCCGCTCTGCCACACCGACTTGAACTCGGGCATCCAGCCTCCTAGCGGTCGCGCATTGTCTATGCCAAGGAACCCCACCGGCCCCGGCACCACCGTGAAACCGGCCTTCTCGAAGCTCCACACCGAACGCGGCATATGCCAGGCCTGGGTCACTACGACGACGCGCTTGATGCCCTGGGGCAACAGGATCTCGGCACTCATCTGTGCGTTTTCCCAGGTGGTACGGCTACGCTCTTCCTTCCAGCGTACGGTGACGCCAAAGTCATCCTGCATCGACACAGCCATCAGCTCGGCCTCGCTGGGCGGCGTGCCGTAGTGCAAGCCGCCGCTGGTCAACACCGGCAAGCCGGATGCCTTGGCCAGACGTGCGGCATAACGCTCGCGCTCCAACCCGATCCCGGTCGGCTGGTCAGTTCCCCATGCGGAGTCACCGCGCTCGCGCCCCGAACCCAGTACCACAATCGCATCGGCCCGTTGCGCCAGGCTCGCCCACTCTTCACGGGCCAGGGGTGGTTCGGTCTCCAGCGCATGCGCTCCCCATTGCACCATCACCGGCAGGCTCATCAGCCACATGCCCCCCAAACCCAGGGCAAAGCAAAACCCTGCCAGGCGCGGGCGGCTGCGACGAACCCACCAGGCGAACGCCAGCAACAGCAAGAAGATGCCGGGCGGCAGCAATAGTTGTTTGATGAAATAACGAAAAGGCATCGGGCATCTCCTAAGATGCCCGAAGCCTAGATGCAACGGGGTTCAGCGACAATCCTTACCAGCACATTCCGAGAAAAACCAACGACAGACACGCGGTTTATTTCACTTGCACCTCACCGCCTTGAGTTTGTCGCCTGCCCGCCCGGCGGACAGGTCCTTCAGCCAGATCACCTTGGCTGAACGCGTCGGCTCTTGAGACTGGGACGGCGGGGAAGCCTGCCCAGAAGAGGCGCGATGTTGATTCAATTCCAGGTAGCGCTTGATCAGTTCAAGTTCAGCCTGGCTCAAGCCTCGCAACTCCAGTTCCAGAGGCCGCTCATCACGCAATCGGCCTGCGGTTTTTGCAGCATCCAATGCCCGACCCAAACGGTCGATCAGCCCTTCATACAATTGCGGTTTCGTTAAGGTTCGCTGCGATTCACCCATCCCCTCACCTCATTGAAGAAATACTTGCTCCCCAATAAACAGCGTAGTCTGCGTGACTGTGCCTGCCCAGCGCCGCGACAGACGGCCTCGACCGCGCAATCAGGGTTTCCCTCGATAGAGTGGGGTCATGTATGCTACGGCGCTTCCTGTAACTCCACTTCCCGCAGGGTTTGGGCACAGACGCGCCGCTTTTTGGCGTCGATCACCTGAATGTTGTACCGAAGAGGATTAGGCCACCCCTATTCAGTTCAAAAGTAGCCATGCACGAACAATATCAGCCCCGTGAAATAGAAAATGCCGCCCAAACCTTCTGGGACGAGCAAAAGTCCTTTGAAGTCAGTGAACAGCCAGGCAAGGAGACTTACTACTGCCTATCGATGTTCCCTTACCCCAGCGGCAAGCTACACATGGGGCATGTGCGCAACTACACCATCGGCGACGTCATTTCCCGCTACCAGCGCATGCTCGGCAAGAACGTCCTGCAACCCATGGGTTGGGACGCCTTCGGCATGCCGGCGGAAAACGCCGCGATGAAAAACAACGTGGCGCCCGCCAAGTGGACCTACGAAAATATCGCCTACATGAAGACCCAGCTGCGCAGCCTGGGCCTGGCGGTGGACTGGTCCCGCGAAGTGACCACCTGCAAGCCGGACTACTACCGCTGGGAACAATGGCTGTTCACGCGCCTGTTCGAAAAGGGCGTGATCTACCGCAAGAACGGCACCGTGAACTGGGACCCGATCGACCAGACCGTACTGGCCAACGAGCAGGTCATCGACGGTCGCGGCTGGCGTTCCGGCGCGCTGATCGAAAAGCGCGAAATCCCGATGTACTACTTCAAGATCACCGCCTACGCGGATGAACTGCTGTCGAGCCTTGACGACCTGCCGGGCTGGCCGGAACAGGTCAAGACCATGCAGCGCAACTGGATCGGCAAATCCAAGGGCATGGAAGTGCAGTTCCCGTACAACGTCGGTTCGATCGGCGAAGCGGGCGCACTGAAAGTCTTCACCACCCGTCCGGACACCCTGATGGGCGCAACCTACGTTGCCGTCGCCGCCGAACACCCGCTGGCCACCCAGGCCGCGCAGAACAACCCTGAGCTGCAGGCATTCATCGCCGAATGCAAAGGCGGCAGCGTGGCCGAAGCCGACGTCGCCACCCAGGAAAAGAAAGGCCTGCCAACCGGCCTGTTCGTCGAACACCCGCTGACCGGCGAGAAGCTGCCGGTGTGGGTCGCCAACTACGTATTGATGCACTACGGTGACGGCGCGGTAATGGCTGTGCCGGCGCACGATGAACGCGATTTCGAGTTCGCCACCAAGTACAGCCTGCCGATCAAATCCGTGGTGCGCACCAGTTCCGGCGACACCAACCCGGCCCCGTGGCAAGACGCCTATGGCGAGCACGGCACGCTGATCAACTCCGGTGAGTTCGACGGCCTGGATTTCCAGGGCGCTTTCGACGCCATCGAAGTCGCCCTGATCAAGAAAAACCTCGGCGCCTCGCGCACCCAGTTCCGCCTGCGCGACTGGGGCATCAGCCGCCAGCGCTACTGGGGCTGCCCGATCCCGATCATCCACTGCGAAAGCTGCGGTGATGTACCGGTGCCGGAAGACCAATTGCCGGTGGTACTGCCGGAAGACGTGGTGCCGGATGGCGCCGGTTCGCCGCTGGCGCGCATGCCCGAGTTCTACGAGTGCAACTGCCCGAAATGCGGACAGCCGGCCAAGCGTGAAACCGACACCATGGACACCTTCGTCGAGTCCTCGTGGTACTACGCCCGCTACGCCTCGCCGCACTATGAGGGCGGCCTGGTGGAAAAGGCCGCGGCCGACCACTGGCTGCCGGTGGATCAGTACATCGGCGGTATCGAACACGCCATTCTTCACCTGCTGTACGCGCGTTTCTTCCACAAGCTGATGCGCGATGAAGGCCTGGTAAGCTCCGATGAACCGTTCAAGAACCTGCTGACCCAGGGCATGGTGATCGCCGAGACTTACTATCGCCGCGAAGCCAATGGCGCCTACACCTGGTTCAACCCGGCGGACGTCGAGCTTGAACGCGACAGCAAAGCCAAGGTGATCAGCGCCAAGCTGAAAGCCGACGGCCTGCCGGTGGAAATCGGCGGCACCGAGAAGATGGCCAAGTCGAAGAACAATGGCGTCGACCCACAGTCGATGATCGACCAGTTCGGCGCCGACACCTGCCGCCTGTTCATGATGTTCGCCTCGCCGCCCGACATGAGCGCCGAATGGTCCGACTCGGGCGTCGAAGGTTCACACCGCTTCCTCAAGCGCGTCTGGCGCCTGGCGCACGCCCATGTCAGCCAGGGCCTGCCGGGCAAGCTGGACGTTGCAGCCTTGAGCGATGAGCAGAAAGCCGTTCGCCGCAGCACTCATCTGGCTATCCGCCAAGCCAGCCAGGACGTGGGCCAGAACCACAAATTCAACACCGCCATCGCCCAGGTGATGACGCTGATGAACGTGCTGGAAAAAGCACCGCAAGCCACCGAACAGGACCGTGCGTTGATCCAGGAAGGCCTGGAAACCGTCACCCTGTTGCTGGCACCGATCACGCCGCACATCAGCCACGAACTGTGGAGCCGCCTGGGCCACAGCGACGCGGTCATCGATGCACGCTGGCCAGTGCAGGACGACAGCGCCCTGGTACAGGACACGCTGCAACTGGTGATCCAGGTCAACGGTAAACTGCGCGGCCAGATCGACATGCCGGCCAGCGCTTCTCGCGAGGAAGTTGAAGCGGCGGCGCGTTGCAACGAAAACGTGCTGCGCTTTACCGAAGGCCTGACGATCCGCAAAGTGATCGTAGTGCCGGGCAAACTGGTCAATATCGTCGCTAGCTAATCGGATCGGGCGCAGGGCTTGGGCCCTGCGCCGAACAAAGCCTTCAGGGCCTCGATAGGGCCCACATGGTTTCAAGGGGAGCAACAAAATGATCAAACGCAACCTGCTGGTAATGGGCCTTGCCGTGCTGCTGAGCGCTTGCGGCTTCCAGCTGCGCGGTACCGGCACCAACGAGCTGTCACTCAAGGAACTCGACGTCAGCGCCCGCAACGCCTACGGTGAGACCGTCAAGCAACTGCGCCAGACCCTGGAAAACAGCGGTGTGCACGTCTACGAAGGTGCGACTTACAAGCTGAACCTGATCGACGAGCAGGAAACCCAGCGTAACCTCAGCTACGCCAGCGCCGGTCGTGCGTCGGACATCGAGCTGAATACCAAAGTCGTGTATGAACTGCGTGGCCGTGATCAACTGCCATTGATGGGCGACAAGGTTGAAGTGCAGAAGGTCGTCAGCCACGACGGCAACAACCTGGTGGGCTCGGACTCGGAAATTATCCAGGTGCGCAAGGAAATGCGTCGTGAGCTGATCCAGCGTCTGATGGTCCGCCTGCAACAGCTGACCCCGGAAAAACTGGCAGCCCTGCAACAGACGGCTGACAACAAGGCCAAGGCTGACGCCGATGCCCTGAAAGCCGCGCAGGAGTATGAAGACAACACGCCGAAACAATCGCCTGTTGAAGTCCCTGCCGAGTAAGCCATACGGGGCGCCCCAGGCGCCCCGTTCGCCCTGCCTATGAAACTCGCTCCCGCTCAACTCGCCAAACACCTGCAAAGTGGCCTCGCGCCTGTCTACATCGTCAGTGGGGATGACCCGCTGCTGTGCCAGGAAGCCGCCGACGCTATCCGCGTGGCTGCGCGCCAGCAGGGCTTCGATGAACGCCAGGTGTTCAGCGCCGATGCCAGTTTCGACTGGGGGACGTTGTTGCAAGCCGGCGCGAGCATGTCGCTGTTCGCCGAAAAACGCCTGCTGGAACTGCGCCTGCCTTCGGGCAAACCCGGTGACAAGGGCGCAGCCGCCTTGATGGAATACTGCTCACGCCCCGCCGAAGACACGGTCTTGCTGATCAGCTTGCCCAAGCTCGATGGCAGTGCGCAGAAGACCAAGTGGGGCAAGGCGCTGGTTGAGGGTGCGCAGACCCAGTTCATCCAGATCTGGCCGGTAGACAGCAACCAGTTGCCCCAGTGGATTCGTCAACGGTTGTCCCAATCGGGGCTGTCGGCGACGCAAGACGCGGTCGAGCTGATCGCTGCGCGGGTCGAAGGCAACCTGCTTGCCGCCGCCCAGGAAATCGAAAAGCTCAAGCTGATGGCCGAGGATGGGCAGATCACCGTCGAAACCGTGCAAGGCGCAGTGGCTGACAGCGCGCGCTTCGACGTATTCGGGCTGGTGGATGCGATCCTCAACGGTGAGCCCGCCCACGCCCTGCGCATGCTCGAAGGGTTGCGCGGTGAAGGCGTCGAACCGCCGGTGATTCTCTGGGCCCTGGCCCGGGAGCTACGGGTGCTGGCCAATATTGCCCTGCAATACAGCCAGGGTACGCCCCTGGACAGAGCCTTCAGCCAAGCCAAGCCACCCGTCTGGGACAAACGCAAACCCCTGATGAGCAAAGCCCTGCAACGGCACTCGGCGCAACGCTGGGCGCAGTTATTGCTGGAGGCACAACGCATTGACGCGCAGATCAAGGGCCAGGCGGCAGGTTCGCCGTGGATGAGCCTGAGTCGCTTGTCGCTGTTGATGGCGGGTCAGCGGCTCAGCCTTCCCGCCGAATAACCGTCCTTCGCAGATTTTGACTGCGCTTACATTCCAAGAAACTTCTCAGGCTTTACAGCCGCACAACTTCGGCAGATTATTTGCACCGCTTCTTCCCCCCAACGAGAGTACCCACCATGAGCAAAAAGCCATCCAAGCATGGCCCCAACAAGGCCAAATCCATCATCGCCCAGCCACTGTTCCGCAGCCGTCAGGAACGCGCTGGCAAGGGCAAAGGCAGTTACCGCCGCGAAGCCTTCCAGTCTAATAGCTGGGAGGCTTCTTACTTTCTGGCTGCCTGAAGGCAAGCGCCCCTCCGGCATGATAAGGTCTGCACCTGATCTGTAATTCCTGGACCTGTGCATGCCCTCTAGTCTTTCCCGTCGTTGGCACCTTCGCCAATTGATCGCTGCCTCCAGCCTCATTCTGCTTGTCGCCTGCGCGGAAAAACCCACCGCCGCAGATGCCCAGCCCCTGCCTAAACTCCAGACCGCGCCGGCCGTAGCGCCCGCAGTGGTGGCCCCGTTGGCGGTGGACAATCTCGATATCCAGCCGACCCAAACCTTTGCCGAGTGGATGGCCGGGTTTCGTGCCGAAGCCCTGAAGGCCGGCATCACGCCGGCGGTGTTCGATAACGCCTTTGCCGGGGTCACTCCCGATATGGCGGTTATCCGCGCCGACCGCAGCCAACCAGAGTTTTCCCGCCCGGTATGGGAATACCTCGACGGTGCACTGTCGCCGCTGCGTGTACGTAATGGCCAGGCCTTGCTGATCAAATACGCCGACATCCTGCAACGCATCGAGGAGCGTTACGGCGTTGATCGCCAAGCACTGGTCTCCGTCTGGGGCATGGAAAGCAACTTCGGCCAGTTCCAGGGCAACAATTCGGTGATTCGCTCCCTGGCGACCCTGGCCTATGAAGGCCGTCGCCCGGCGTTCGCCCAGGCCCAACTGCTGGCGGCGCTGCAAATCATCCAGCATGGCGATATCGCTGCCGACCAGATGAAAGGCTCCTGGGCCGGCGCCATGGGCCAGACCCAGTTCATCCCGACCACCTATAACACCCACGCGGTCGACTTCGACGGCGACGGTCGCCGCGACATCTGGAACAGCCCGGCCGACGCCCTCGCCTCCACCGCCCATTACCTGCAGAGCTCCGGCTGGCAGCGCGGCCAGCCGTGGGGCTTTGAAGTACGGCAATTGCCAGCCAACTTCGACTACAGCCTGGCCGACGGAGGCATCCGCAAGACCGTCGCCGAATGGATGCGGCTGGGTATCCAACTGCCGCCCGGCAGCAGTATGCCGCCGAATGTCGAGCAACTCTCCGCCGCCCTGCTGCTGCCGGCCGGTTATCGAGGCCCGGCATTCCTGGTGCTGGATAACTTCCGGGCAATCCTCAAGTACAACAACTCTTCATCCTATGCGCTGGCGGTGGGCTTGTTGTCGCAGCGGTTTACCGGAGCAGGTGTGATCCTTGGCAGCTGGCCTAAGGACGAGCTGCCGCTGAGCCGCTCCCAGCGTATAGATTTGCAGACAGTGCTCAGCGCCAAGGGTTATGACGCGGGCAACGCAGACGGGATCATCGGCGCGAATACGCGCAAGGCCATTCGCGCGGCGCAGCAGTCATTGGGCTGGCCGGCAGATGGGTATCCGACGGTGAAGCTGCTGGAGTCGTTGCAGGGCCGATAGATCGGCTTATGGCGACTGGCGCCATCGGGAGCAAGCCCCCTCCCACACTGGCTGTATTCACATATCTGAATTTGTGAACACCGTCGTTGTGGGAGGGGGCTTGCTCCCGATGGCGGTTTCAGGGTTTAAACACCACATCCTGTTCCAACACCACCCGCTGCTCCCCCGCATCCAACCGCACCAACGCGCCCATCGGCAGTGTCAGGTTCGGATCGCAATGCCCACTGCGCCAGCCGGACAGCACCGGAATGCACAGCGGCTCGAAGGTCTGCTTCAGCAGGCGCTCTAACGCCGCTTGATCCACCCCGGCGACATCCCCCACCAGCACGCCGGCGACCTGGGCCAACTTGCCTGCCAGGCGCAAATGGGTCAGCAGCCGGTCGATCCGGTAAAGGGGTTCGTTGACGTCTTCGATCAACAGGATGATGCCCTCAGCCTCGATCTCGTAAGGCGTGCCCATCACTGCCGCGATCATCGACAGGTTGCCGCCCAGCAAGCGCCCGCAGGCAATGCCCGGCGAGACGGTGCTCAACGGGTAGGCCACCGGGTGCGCTAGCACGCTGCCGGTGCCCAGTTGGCCGCGCAGCATGGCGAACAATGAAGACTCGGTAGGTGGCAGCTTGCCTCCCAACAGGTCGGCATTGAGCATGGGGCCATGGAAGGTCACGAACCCCGCGTAACGGCTGATTGCCAGGTGCAGCGCGGTAATGTCGCTATAGCCCACGAAAGGCTTGGGGTGGGTGCGTAGCAGGTCGAAATCGATGCTATCGAGCAGCCGGGGCGTGCCGTAGCCGCCGCGCAGGCAGAAGATCGCGTCGATGTCAGGGTCGGCAAACGCCTTGTGAAGATCGTTGAGGCGGGTTTTATCGCTGCCGGCAAGGTAGCCGTCGCGCTCGTAGACCCCAGGAAAGATTCGCAGCTGGTAGCCGCGGGCACGCATCCACTGGCCGGCTTTTTCGACATCCAGCGCGGCGGGGCCGGCGGGTGCGATCAGGGCAATGGTGCCTTCGGAACGCAGGGCTGGAACGGCTACGGTCATACACAACTCTCCCTAACTGACACGCAACGAAATGTGGGAGGGGGCTTGCTCCCGATAGCGGTACATCTGCAGCACATAAGCTGCCTGATACTCCGTTATCGGGAGCAAGCCCCCTCCCACATTGGGTCTGAATCCCTATCAGGAAACCAGGCTTGCCTTGACCAGCTTGGCCTGCTCATCGGCATGGTACGAGGAGCGTACCAACGGGCCGGAAGCCACGTTCTTGAAGCCCATCTTGTAACCTTCCTCGGCGAACCAGGCGAAGGTGTCCGGGTGCACGAAACGCTGCACCGGCAGGTGGCTGCGCGACGGTTGCAAGTACTGGCCCAGGGTCAGCATGTCGATGTCGTGCTCGCGCATGCGCTTCATGACTTCGATCACTTCCTCGTCCGTCTCGCCCAGGCCGAGCATCAGGCCGGATTTGGTCGGAATGTGCGGCATCATCTGCTTGAATTTCTGCAGCAGGGTCAGCGACCACTGGTAGTCCGAACCAGGACGTGCAGCCTTGTACAGGCGTGGCACGGTTTCCAGGTTGTGGTTGAACACATCCGGCGGCTCGGCAGCGG
This sequence comes from Pseudomonas sp. R19M, assembly GCF_050312585.1. Taxonomy (NCBI): domain Bacteria; kingdom Pseudomonadati; phylum Pseudomonadota; class Gammaproteobacteria; order Pseudomonadales; family Pseudomonadaceae; genus Pseudomonas; species Pseudomonas sp. R19M. Next base: position 18,042 of record NZ_JBNPJV010000107.1, on the reverse strand, counting down.
TGATTTCAAGCGCTACGTCCATACGGCCGCGGTAGTCCGGCACCAGGGTTTCCAGCATCACGTTCGGCGACAGCTTGCGGATTTCACGAATGCAGTCGGCAAAGTGCTGGGCACCGCCGTCGCGCAGGTCGTCACGGTCTACCGAAGTGATCACTACGTACTTGAGGCGCAGGTCGGCGATGGCGATGGCCAGGCTTTCCGGCTCGTTGACGTCCAATGGCTTCGGCCGGCCGTGGCCAACGTCGCAGAACGGGCAACGACGGGTGCAGATATCACCCATGATCATGAAGGTGGCGGTGCCGCCGGAGAAGCATTCGCCCAGGTTCGGGCAGGAGGCCTCTTCGCACACGCTATGCAGCTTGTGCTTGCGCAGCAGGGACTTGATACGGTCGACTTCCGGGGAAACCGGGATGCGCACGCGGATCCAGTCAGGTTTCTTCGGCAGTTCGGTGGTCGGGATGATCTTCACCGGGATGCGTGCAACCTTCTCGGCGCCGCGCAGCTTGACGCCGGCTTCCACCTTGGCACGCGGGGCCGGGGCCGGACGTTCGGTAACGTCCACCGTCGGGATCATGGTTTGCACTGCATCAGTAGTCATAATCAGTCGATTCCGCCCGTCAGGGTCGTCTGCTCAGCATAGTCGAGGTGTTTGACGAGCTGCGCACGCAGCCGGGCACTTACCTCGGCAAATTTAATCGGTGTGGCATGCTCGCTCAATTGGGTCATGGCCAGCCCGGCGTAACCGCACGGGTTGATCCGGCGAAACGGCGCCAGGTCCATGTCCACGTTCAGGGCCAGGCCATGAAAGGAACACCCATGACGAATACGCAGCCCCAGCGAAGCGATTTTCGCGCCTTGCACGTACACACCCGGCGCATCGGGCTTGGCCGCGGCCGTCACGCCGTAACTGGCCAACAGCTCGATCAGGCAAGCCTCCATGCGGCTGACCAGATCGCGTACGCCGAAACCCAGCTTGCGTACGTCCAGCAGCAGGTAAGCCACCAGTTGACCAGGCCCATGGTAAGTCACCTGGCCACCTCGGTCGACCTGCACCACCGGAATATCACCCGGCAGCAGCAGATGCTCGGCCTTGCCGGCCTGGCCCTGGGTGAACACCGGCGGGTGTTCCACCAGCCAGACTTCATCGGCAGCCGAAGTACCGCGTTCGTTGGTGAAGCGCTGCATGGCATGCCAGACGGGCTCGTAGTCCATCCGGCCGAGCTCGCGAAAGCCCAGGACCTGCGACATCACAGCACCATGTGTACGAAGCCGGTGGCCCGCAGTTCGCTGTTGATGTTGTAGAGCTGGTCCTGATCCGTCGCAACGATGTGCAATTGGATCGTGGTGTACTTACCGTTGGTGCTCGAACGCTCGTCCACCCGGTTGTCGTTGATCGTGGCGTGTTTACGTACGATCTCGAGAATCCTGTCCTTGTTGCCTACACCGGTATCGCTGATCACTTTGACTGGATAATCAGTCACTGGGAATTCGATCTTTGGCGCCTTTACTTCTTTATCGGTCATGGCGTAACGGCCTCGTAAGCGTAAGCCGTGGCGACGGGCAAAGCCCCGTGTCGGGTCGACACGGGGCTTTGCAGGTGCACACTATCAGTTGAACAAGCTGTAGAAGAATAGACGGATGCTATCCCACACGCGGCGGAAGATACCACCTTCATCGACGGCGTCCAGAGCGATCAAGTCGGCGCTGTGCACCACTTTGTCGTCCAGCTTCACTTCGACCTTACCGATCACGTCGCCCTTGGCGATTGGCGCAACCAGATGCGGGTTCATGGTCATGCTGGCAGCGAGCTTTTTCAGCTGGCCTTTCGGCATGGTCAGGGTCAGGTCTTCAGCCAGGCCGGCCTTGACTTGGGAAGTTGCGCCTTTCCATACCGGCGCGGTCGCAAGCTCGGCACCCTTCTTGTAGAAGGTCTGGGTTTCGAAGAAACGGAAGCCGTAAGTCAGCAGTTTTTGCGTCTCGGCCGCACGGGCCTGCTCGCTGTTGGTACCGAAGACTACAGCGATCAGACGCTGGCCATCACGTACAGCGGACGACACCATGCAGTATCCGGCTTCGTCGGTGTGGCCGGTTTTCAGACCGTCGACGGTCTTGTCACGCCACAGCAACAGGTTGCGGTTAGGCTGCTTGATGTTGTTCCAGAAGAATTCTTTCTGGGAGTAGATCGCGTAGTGAACCGGGTCGACACGGATGATGGCACGAGCCAGTACCGCCATGTCATGCGCCGAGGAGTAGTGCTCAGGGTTCGGCAGGCCGGTCGGGTTCATGAAGTGGCTATTGGTCATGCCCAGGTCGCCGGCGGTCTTGTTCATCAGGTCGGCGAATGCATCTTCGCTGCCGGCGATGTGCTCGGACAGGGCGACGCTGGCGTCGTTACCGGACTGGATAATGATGCCGTGCAGCAGGTCACTGACAGTCACCTGCGAACCCACCTTGATGAACATCCGCGAACCGCCGGTACGCCAGGCGTTTTCGCTGACGGTCACCGGGTCGTTCTCGCCGATCTGGCCGCGACGGATTTCCAGGGTCGCGATGTAAGCCGTCATCAGCTTGGTCAGGCTGGCCGGTGGCAGGCGTTCGTCACCGTTGCTCTCGACCAGCACGTTGCCGCTGGCGGCATCCATGAGGACCCAGGCCTTGGCGGCCAGTTGCGGGGAAGCCGGCACCATCTCAGCCGCCCAGGCGGCCGGGGTGATGATCAGCGAAAGAAGCAGGCACGTGCGTTTGGCTAAGGTGGTGATGTTCATCCGTCTCTCGAAATTGCTTATAAAAACTTGCCCTCGCGGGCAAAACTATTCAGACAGCCCGCTTCCAGACTGTCGCGTGTTCGGTTGCCCGCTCACCCCTTGCCCCTGGGTTTTTATTGTTCAACGAGCCAACAACCAAGGCTCGAACCCGCGTGCGGGCCCAAGCCATCAATCCCTTACTTTTACTCTGCGGTGACCACGCTGGGTTGCCCCAGGTTGGCCAGACGCACGCTGTTCTGTACTTGCGCAACCTCGCTCGGCGAGCCGATCGGGCCCATGCGCACACGGTGCAGGGTCTGCTGGTTACGCACGATGGAGCTGATGAATACCGGCGCCCTGACCATACCGCTGAGTTTCGACCTTAGCAGTTCCGCCGCGTCCGGGTTGGCGAAAGCGCCCACTTGCAGGTATTGCCCGCCGGCCATCGAGGCGCCGGGTGCGGCACGCGGTACAATCACGGTATCCGGTGCGTGCTGCGCCGGCGGCGGCGTCCACTGTTCGATCTTGCCGGCCGAAGCGGTGACCTGTGGCTGTGGCGTCTGCGGTTCGTTGAGCATCAACGGCGCCGGCTTGCCACGCTGGGCCCAGTACTGCGCCGGGTCGATACCTTCAACCTTCACCCGCGCCGTGCCGGTCTCGGCATAACCGAGCTTCTTGGCGGCCGCGTAGGACAGGTCGATGATCCGGTCGGAATAGAACGGCCCCCGATCATTGACCCGCAGGATCACCGTGCGATTGTTGTCCAGGTTGGTCACCCGCACATAGCTGGGCAGCGGCAAGGTCTTGTGGGCCGCGCTCATGCCGTACAGGTCATACACTTCGCCATTGGCAGTGTTCTGGCCGTGGAACTTGGTGCCGTACCAGGACGCCGTGCCCGTTTGCGAGTAGCTCTTGGAGTCCTGCAACGGGAAGTAGTTTTTACCCAGCACGGTATAGGGGTTGGCCTTGTACGGGCCGGTGTGCAGGGTTGGGGTGGCGTCCGGGATCTTCGAAACATCGACATCCCACCACGGTGCGCCATCTTTATGCGCACGGTTGATGTCCAGGCCCGGCTGGGCGCGGACGATAGCCCCGCCCTTCGACGCGGGTGCGCGACTGGTCGTGGAGGAGCAACTGACAACCAGCAAGGACAACGCGGCAAACGCCACCAGCTTGAGCGGTTTATTGAACGGCGATACCCGCATTACTTGTTGCCCCGTGCTTGGACCAGCATGTCTGACAGCTGATGCACGGCCATGGCGTACATCACGCTGCGGTTATAACGCGTGATTGCGTAGAAATTCTTCAGGCCCATCCAGTATTCCGGGCCATTTTCACCTTCCAGGCGGAACGCCGTCACCGGCATATCATCGCGTGGCGCATTCTGACTCGACCAGCCCAGCGCCCGCAACTCCCCGACCGTCTTGGCAGGCTCGATACCCTGGGTCAGGCCTTCATCGGCGCGATCGCCGGTCACATCGGCACGGATCACCACGGGTTCGCCGGCCACCCAGCCATGGCGCTTGAAGTAGCTGGCCACGCTGCCAATCGCGTCGTCGGGGTTGCTCCAGATATTGATGTGGCCGTCGCCGTCGAAATCCACCGCATAAGCCCGGAAGCTGCTCGGCATGAATTGCGGCAGGCCCATTGCGCCGGCATAGGAGCCCTTGAGGGTCAACGGGTCAACCTGCTCTTCGCGAGCCAGCAAGAGAAATTCGCGCAGCTCCTTACGGAAGAATTCGGCGCGCGGCGGGTAATCGAAGCCCAGGGTCGACAAGGCGTCGATCACCCGGTAACTGCCGGTATTGCGCCCGTAGAAGGTTTCAATGCCGATGATCGCAACGATGACCTGGGCCGGCACACCGTATTCCTGTTCGGCGCGGGCCAGTACGGCCTCATGCTGACGCCAGAAGTCCACGCCACGCGCCACGCGGGCATCGGTGAGGAACATGGGACGATATTCCTTCCACTGCTTCACGCGTTCGGCGGGGCGCGAGATCGCGTCGAGGATCGCCTGCTTGCGCTGGGCTTCGCGAAACACGCCCATCAGCTGTTCGCCAGCGAAACCGTAGTCGCGGGTCATTTCACCGACAAATTCGGCAACCTGCGGTGAACCATCGTAGTCACCGGCCAGCGCCTCCTGCGTCGCGCCCAGCAGCCCGACCAGGCCCATCCAGGACGCGTGCCGAGTCGCCCAGCCGCGCATTACTTGCATTGACATCTTCACCTTATTCAAACCTGTGCGATCCACTTGCGATGCGTATGAATCGACATCAAAACCCCAAACGCTGACAGCAATGTCACCAGCGAAGTTCCGCCGTAGCTAATGAACGGCAACGGCACCCCAACCACCGGCAGCAGGCCACTGACCATACCGATGTTGACGAAAACGTAAACAAAAAAAGTCATGGTCAGGCTGCCGGCCAGCAATTTACCGAACAGCGTCTGCGCCTGGGCGGTAATCACCAACCCGCGACCGATCAGCAGCAGATAGATCAGCAACAGCGCGCAGATGCCCACCAGGCCGAACTCTTCACCCATCACCGCAATAATGAAGTCGGTGTGGCTTTCCGGCAAAAAGTCCAGGTGCGACTGGGTGCCCAGCAACCAACCCTTGCCAAATACGCCACCTGAGCCAATGGCCGCCTTGGACTGGATGATGTTCCAGCCGGTGCCCAACGGGTCGCTTTCCGGGTCGAGGAAGGTCAAGATCCGTTGCTTCTGGTAATCGTGCATAAAGAAGAACCACATGGCCACGGCCACGGGGATGGCGGCAGCCAATACGCTGAGAATCCAGCGCCAGCGCAGCCCACCCATGAACAGCACGAACGCACCACCCGCGAGAATCAACAGCGAGGTGCCAAGGTCGGGTTGGCGCACGATCAGGATAAACGGTACGCCGATCAGGATCAGGCTGATGCCCACATGCTTGAGCTGCGGCGGCAAGGTGCGCTTGGACAGGTACCAGGCGATGGTCGCCGGCATCAGGATCTTCATGAATTCCGACGGCTGGAAGCGAATCACCCCTGGAATGTTGATCCAGCGGGTCGCACCCATGGCGTTATGCCCCATCACATCCACCACCACCAGCAGCAACACACCGGCCACGTAACCCAGCGGCACCCAGCGCGCCATGAACCGTGGCTCCAGCTGGGCGATCACCACCATCGACAACAGTCCCAGGCCGAACGAGGACGCTTGTTTGATCAGCAAATCCCAGTTTTTGCCGCTGGCCGAATACAGCACGAACAGGCTGCCGGCCGCCAGGGTCAGCAGCAGGATCAACAACGGGCCATCAATGTGCATGCGCTGCAGCAGCGTCGCACGGCGACGCATCACATCGTCGCTGGAGAGGATGCGGTCAAAATTACTCTTCACGGGCCGTAACCTCGGGGCTTGAAGGGGGACCACCATATTCGGGCTTGAGCCTGCCGTCGTCGGCCAACAACCAGGCGTCCATCACTTGGCGCACCACGGGCGCGGCAACGCCGGAACCGGACTCACCGTTTTCGACCATCACGGCCACCACGATTTTCGGGTCGTCCGCCGGGGCGAAACCGACAAACAAGGCGTGGTCACGGTGGCGTTCCTGAACCTTGGAGCGGTCGTATTTCTCGCCCTGCTTGATCGCGACCACCTGGGCCGTACCGCTCTTGCCGGCGATGCGGTATTGCGCGCCGATTGCCGCCTTGCGCGCCGTACCGCGGGCGCCGTGCATCACCTGCTGCATGCCGTGATTGACCTTGGTCCAATCGGACGAGTCGCGCAGCACGATGTCCGGGATCGGGTTTTCATCCACGGGCTTCTCGCCTTCGATGGTCTTGGCCAGGTGCGGGCGGTTCCAGATCCCTTTGTTGGCCACCAGCGCCGTCGCCTGGGCCAGTTGCAAAGGCGTGGCCTGCATATAACCCTGGCCGATGCCGAGGATCAGGGTTTCACCTGGGAACCAGGCCTGGCGACGGGTCGCACGCTTCCACTCCCGCGACGGCATCAGGCCGGGGGATTCTTCGAACATGTCCAGGGAGACTTTCTGACCGAGGCCGAACTTGCTCATATAGGCGGACAGGCGATCGATCCCCAGCTTGTGGGCCAGGTCGTAAAAATAAGTGTCGTTGGAACGCATGATCGCAGTGTCCAGGTCGACATAGCCGTCGCCGGTACGGTTCCAGTTACGGTATTTGTGATCGTAGTTGGGCAGCATGTAATAGCCGGGGTCGTACACACGGCTGGAGGCGGTCACCACGCCAGCATCCAGGCCGGCAATCGCCACGGCGGGCTTGATCGTCGAACCCGGCGGGTACAGGCCGCGCAGCACGCGGTTGAACAGCGGCCGGTCGATGGAGTCGCGCAGCTCGGCGTAGGCCTTGAAGCTGATCCCGGTGACAAACAGGTTCGGGTCGAAGCTCGGCTGGCTGACCATCGCGAGCACTTCGCCTGTCTTCGGGTCTAGCGCTACCACGGCGCCACGACGTCCACCCAGCGCCATCTCAGCCGCTTCCTGCAGCTTGATGTCCAGGCTCAACACAATGTCTTTGCCCGGCACCGGATCGGTACGCTTGAGCACCCGCAGCACCCGGCCGCGAGCGTTGGTCTCGACTTCTTCGTAACCGACCTGGCCGTGCAGCTCGGGCTCGTAGAAGCGCTCGATACCGGTTTTGCCGATATGGTGAGTGCCGCTGTAATTGACCGGGTCGAGGGTTTTCAGCTCTTTCTCGTTGATCCGCCCCATATAGCCTACGGAGTGGGCAAAGTGCGGCCCTTGCGGGTAATGCCGCACCAACTGCGCCACCACTTCCACACCCGGCAGGCGGAACTGGTTCACCGCGATCCGCGCGATCTGTTCTTCGGTCAGCTCAAACAGGATCGGCACCGGCTCGAATGGCCGACGCCCCTGTTTCATGCGCTTCTCGAAGATCGCCCGGTCTTCCGGCGTCAGTTGCAGCACCTCGACGATCACGTCGAGGACCTGCTGCCAGTCGCCGGAACGCTCGCGGGTCATGCTCAGGCTGAAGCTGGGTCGGTTGTCCGCCACCACCACGCCATTGCGGTCGAAAATCAGGCCACGGGTCGGCGGAATCGGCTGCACATGCACCCGGTTGTTCTCCGACAACGTGGAGTGATAGTCGTACTGGATCACCTGCAGGAAATACAGGCGCGCAATCAGCACACCCAGCAGGGCGACCACCAGAATCGCACCAAACACCACCCGCGAACGTACCAGACGTGCGTCTTTCTCGTGGTCCTTGATGCGGATCGGCTGGGTCATCGGGAGGGGCGCAGACTATTTGTGGTAAGGGTGCCCGGACAGCACTGTCCAGGCGCGATACAGCTGTTCACCGATCAGGATCCTTACCAACGGGTGCGGCAACGTCAGCGCCGACAGCGACCAGCGCTGGTCGGCCCGCGCACAGACTTCCGGGGCCAGCCCTTCGGGGCCGCCGACCATGAAGTTGACGGTGCGCGAGTCCAGGCGCCAGCGATCCAGCTCCACCGCCAACTGCTCGGTGCTCCAGGGTTTGCCGTGCACTTCGAGGGTGACGATGCGCTCGTTGGGGCCGACCTTGGCCAGCATGGCTTCGCCTTCCTGACGGATAAAGCGAGCCACGTCGGCATTCTTGCCCCGGGTATTGAGCGGTATTTCCACCAGTTCCAGCGACAGCTCAGCGGGCAGACGCTTGGCATACTCGTGCCAGCCTTCTTCCACCCACTTGGGCATGCGTGAACCGACAGCGATCAGACGCAGGCGCACAGCCGTTCCTTATTCCTGGTCTTTGTTGAGCTTGTCGAAGTGTGCGTGGCCCACTTCCGGGCTGTGGTGCTTGCCGTCAGCCGCGCGGCTCTGCTCGGCGCCTTTCCACAGACGCTCCAGGTCGTAGAACTGGCGGGCGTTGGACGTCATCATGTGAACGATCACGTCGTCCATGTCCAGCAGCACCCAGTCGCTGTCGCCCTTGCCTTCTTCACCCAGCGGCTTCACGCCCTGGGCTTTGACGGCTTCGCGGACCTTGTCCAGCATCGCGCCGATCTGGCGGTTCGAAGTACCGGTGGCGATGATCATGAAGTCGGTGATGCTTTGCTTGTCGCGTACGTCCAGCACCTGGATGTCCTGGGCCTTGACGTCTTCCAGGGCAGCCACGGCAACCTTTACCAGCTCTTCGCCGGCCAGCTCCGGGCCAACATGGGCTTCAACCGGCAACGGCGCGCTTTTGAAGGTGCCTTTGCGCTTAACTTTGCTTACGTCTTTGTTCGTCATATAAAACTCGTTTTGCTCGTATGTTCGGGCGCTTGCTGCACGACTGTGCGTGCGTTCAAGCGCGCCTTTTCAGTTCGACGCACGGTAAAGCCCGTGCGCATCGATGTAGGCCAGGACCGCGTCAGGCACCAGGAAACGTACCGACTTCCCGCTGGCCAGCAGTTGACGGATCTGGGTGGCGGACACCGCAAGCGGGGTCTGCCAGACGAATGCAATATTCCCGTTCGGCCCGGTCAGGGCCAAGGGGTCACTTACCGACCGCGCGGCCAGCAGGTTGCGCAAGGCATCCGGCGGTTCGCTGTCGGCATCCGGGCGTTGCAAAACCAGGATGTGGCAATGCTGGAGGAGTTCCTCCCAGCGATGCCAAGAGGGCAGGCCGCAAAATGCGTCCCAGCCCAAAAGCAGAAACAACTGGTCATCCGCGGCCAACTCGACGCGCATCAGCTCCAGGGTGTCAACAGTGTAGGACGGTTTATCGCGCTTGAGCTCACGGTCGTCCATCACCAGCGGCGCAATGCCCTCCACCGCCAGGCGCACCATTTCCAGGCGCTGCTGCGGTGACACCTGCGGCGTATCGCGATGCGGCGGCCGTGCGTTGGGCATCATGCGCAGCTCATCCAGCGCGAGGGCATCCGCGACTTCCAGCGCGCTGCGCAAATGGCCGATGTGCACGGGATCGAAGGTACCGCCGAGCAGCCCGATGCGTTTAGTCATCAAGTGCGCACATGACCGTCGCCGAACACCACGTATTTCTCGCTGGTCAGGCCTTCCAGGCCCACCGGACCACGAGCGTGCAGCTTGTCGGTGGAGATACCGATTTCCGCCCCCAGGCCATACTCGAAGCCGTCGGCAAAACGCGTCGAGGCGTTGATCATCACCGAAGCGGAGTCCACTTCGTTGAGGAAACGCCGGGCATCGCTGAAATGCTCGGAAACGATGGCGTCGGTGTGCTTGGAACCGTAGGTGTTGATGTGTTCGATAGCCTCGTCCAGATCGTCGACAATCTTGATCGACAGGATCGGCGCGGTGTACTCGGTGTACCAGTCCAGCTCGGTCGCTTCGATCACGTCCGCGCCCAGCAACGCACGGGTACGCACACAACCGCGCAGTTCCACGCCCTTGTCCCGGTAGATGGCAGCCAGCGGCGGCAGCACGCGCTCGGCAATGCCGGCGTGCACCAACAGGGTTTCCATGGTGTTGCACGGAGCGTAGCGGTGAGTCTTGGCGTTGTCGGCAATGCGGATGGCCTTGTCGATATCGGCGGCGACGTCGATGAACACGTGGCACACGCCGTCCAGGTGTTTGATCACCGGCACCTTGGCATCACGGCTGACACGCTCGATCAGGCTCTTGCCACCCCGTGGCACGATGACATCGACAAACTCCGGCATGGTGATCAGCGCACCTACGGCAGCGCGGTCGGTGGTTTCCACCACCTGCACCACTTCGGCCGGCAACTCGGCCACTGCCAGGCCCTGCTGAATGCACGCGGCAATGGCGCGGTTGGAATTGATCGCCTCGGAACCGCCGCGCAGGATGGTGGCATTCCCGGACTTGAGGCACAGGCTCGCGGCGTCGATGGTCACGTTCGGGCGCGACTCATAGATGATGCCGATCACGCCCAGGGGCACGCGCATCTTGCCGACCTGGATGCCGGACGGCAGGTAGCGCATATCGCGGATTTCACCGATGGGGTCAGGCAGCTTGGCCACCTGACGCAGGCCTTCGATCATGTCGTCGATACGCGCCGGGGTCAGCGCCAGGCGGTCCAGCAGGGCTGGCTCAAGGCCATTGGCGCGGCCGTTGGCCAGGTCCAGCTCGTTGGCGGCGGTCAGCTCGGAGCGCGAGGCGTCCAGAGCATCGGCGGCGGCCAACAGGGCGCGATTCTTCTGCGCGGTGCTCGCACGGGCGATCAATCGCGAGGCCTGACGGGCAGCGCGACCCAGGCGGGTCATGTAGTCAAGAACGGACTCAGTCATAGTCAGGGAGTCTTGGCAGGGAGGAAAGCGGCAGATTATAGCTGTGACGCCGCTCGACTGACAGCGGTGAGGGGCGGATGGTCGAAATGAACTGTAAAAATCCGAGGTTCAGCGGTAATTAAGGTGGGAGTTGTTATGATTCCGTCACATTTAGCCGTATTCCCCCCTACCGCCATGTCGATTTTTTTGCCCGAACACCCTGCCAGCGCGCTGCCCGACAGCTTTTTCGACCGCGACGCGCAAATGCTTGCGCGCGATTTACTCGGAAAAGTCATACGTCATCGCGTCGGCGATCTCTGGCTTTCAGCGCGAATTATTGAAACCGAAGCCTACTACGTGGCCGAAAAAGGCAGCCACGCCTCACTGGGCTACACAGAAAAGCGTAAGGCTTTGTTTCTGGATGGTGGTCATATCTATATGTATTACGCCCGCGGTGGCGATTCGCTGAACTTCAGCGCCAAGGGCCCCGGCAATGCCGTGCTGATCAAATCGGCCTATCCCTGGGTCGACGAAGTGTCCGGCCCGGCCAGCCTGGCGCAGATGCTGCTGAACAACCCGGACGCCAACGGCCACCCGCGCCCCTCGCACAAGCTGTGCGCCGGCCAGACCCTGCTGTGCAAAGCGCTGGGCCTGAAAGTGCCGATGTGGGACGCAAAACGTTTTGACCCGCAATCGCTCTACGTGGAAGACGTCGGCCAGGCGCCGACGCATATCCTCCAGACCACTCGCCTGGGCATACCCAGCGGGCGCGACGAACACCTGATGTACCGCTTTGTCGATGCCGGCTATGCCGCTTATTGCACGCGGAACCCGCTGCGCCGGGGCCAGGTCGAAGGCCGCGATTATTTTTTATTGTGAACAAGGCATGTGGGAGTGAGGATTTATGAGCCAATGGCTCGATAGCATTACCGGCTGGCTGACGCTGAACCCCGAATGGCTGGCGGTGGCGGTGTTTGTCGTCGCGTGCGTGGAGTGCCTGGCCATTGCCGGGCTGATCGTACCCGGCACGGTGTTGCTGTTTGCGATTGCCGCGCTGGCCGGCAGCGGCGCGCTGTCCTTGAGTGAAACCCTGTTGCTGGGTTTCCTCGGCGGCTTGCTGGGGGATGGGGTTTCCTACTACCTGGGCCGGCACTTCCATCAGAATATCCGGCGCCTGCCCGGCCTGCGTCACCATCCAGAATGGATGAACGGTGCCGAAACCTATTTCCACAAGTACGGCATCGCCAGTCTGTTGGTAGGACGGTTCATAGGCCCGTTGCGCCCCATGCTGCCGATGGTGGCCGGCATGTGCGACATGCCCTTCCCACGCTTCGCCGCCGTGAGCCTTGTGGCGGCGGCAGGTTGGTCGGTGGCCTATCTGTTGCCGGGCTGGGCGACGGGCGCAGCGTTCCGCTTGCCGCTGCCCGAAGGCTTCTGGCCCCAAGCCGGGGTGGTCGCCGCCTGTCTCGCGGTGCTGCTGGGGCTGAGCTTGAACGCCAGCTTGCGCGGCCATCGTCGTGCCACTTTGTGGATAGGCTGCGCCAGCCTGACGCTATTGGTTGCCTTGTTTATCGGCTACCCGCACCTCGACGCGTTCGATCAGGGCTTGAGCGCACTGGTGCAGGAACACCGCAGCCCGTGGCTGGACGAGGCCATGGTGATGATCACCCAGTTAGGCGAGTTCAAGAAGATGTTTGTCGCCAGCGCCGTGTTCACCGGCCTGCTGTTTTTGGCGCGGCAATGGCGCCATGCGCTGTTCGTCGGCGCGACCTTGGCCGGGGCGGCGGTGATCAACACGGGCACCAAGTTGTTTTTCGCTCGTGGCCGCCCTGAAATCCTCACCGACCCCTTGACCAGTTTCAGCATGCCCAGCGGGCACGCCTCAGGTTCATTTGCGTTCTTCCTCGCCCTGGCCGTGCTGGCCGGTCGCGGCCAACCCACACGCCTGCGCCTGACCTGGCTGCTGCTGGGCTGCATTCCCGCCGCATTCATCGCGCTGTCACGGGTTTACCTGGGCGCGCATTGGCCAACGGATATTCTGGCCGGCACGCTGCTGGCGATGAGTGTGTGTGCCTTGAGCCTGACCGCCAGCCAATACCGCAGCCCGCTGCCCGCCATGCCGCAAAAAACCTGGTGGTTGCTGTTGCCGGTGATCGTGGCGGTGCTGAGTGTCATTGCCTTCACCGGCACCTCCAGCGCCCTGCTGCGCTACGCCTACTGAGCGAAAAGTTCGCCCTGCAACTCGTCGAGCAACATCTGGATGGCATCCAATCGTTGTTGCGGATCGTCGAGTTGCAGCAGGTCGACCTTGTCCGCCTCGGTGAACGGCAGCAGATAAGCCAGTTGATTGCCCAGGGCCTGCTGGCCCTCGGCCTGGGTGCCCATGTCCAGCGAGGCAACCATCGGGTGTTCGGCCAGGGCCTGCAGCAGCGCCAGCAGGTCTGCATCCTCCTCTTCCAGCGGCTGGTCCGGCAGCTCTTCGAGCCATTGCACCTCGGCCACCAGCAACTGGTCCTTCTGCACACCGGCCTCCCGCACGCGAAAACGCCGCCCGCCTTCGACACGAATGCCTAACAGGCCGTTGTCCTGCTGCTTGAAGTCGCGGATCAACGCCTCACAGCCGATCAGCGCGTAACCGTCGGGCGCCTGGCCGACCTCCTTGCCATCGAGGATGCACACCACGCCGAAGCTTTCGCCCCGTTTCATGCAACGGCTGATCATGTCCAGGTAACGCGCCTCGAACAGCTGCAAATCGAGGGTGCAGCCTGGGAACAGCACGGTATTGAGCGGGAACAGCGCCAGACTCATAAAGGTTTCCTTAACCCCGGTTTAAACAATCACCGACACGGCCAACGGCAAGAAAACCGCCGTGGCCACGCCCATCAGACTCATGGCCAGCGCCGCAAAGGCGCCGCACTCTTCGCTTTCCTGCAAGGCCACTGAAGTGCCCACCGCGTGGGCGGTCATGCCCAGGGCCATGCCACGCGCTTCGGGGCTGCGCACGCCCAGTGCCGAGAGGTACGCCGGCCCGATCATCGCGCCGATCACCCCGGTGATCAGCACAAACACCGCCGCCAACGCCGCCACGCCGCCGATCTGCTCAGCCACCAGCATGGCGATCGGTGAAGTCACCGACTTGGGTGCCATGGTCATCAACATCATATGCTCGGCACCAAACCACCAGCCCAGCCACACGCACAGGCCGGTGGCCAATACCCCGCCTACCACCAGCGTAGTAAAAATCGGCCAGAACAATTGGCGAATCCGCCGCAAATTCAGATAAAGCGGTACAGCCAGGGCGACGGTCGCGGGGCCGAGCAGGATGCCCATGATCTCGGTGCTCTTGCGGTATTCGGTATAACTCAGGCCGCAGGTGAGCAGCACCGCGACCACCAGCAACATGGAGACCAGCACGGGTTGCAAGAAGATCCAACGGGTTTTCTCGAAACCGGCCAACACCAGTTGATAGGCGCCCAGGGTGATACCGATACCGAATAACGGATGATGAATCACCGCCGCCCACGCGCCCGCCCAGTCGAAGGTCATTGGTCCTTCTCCTTACGCTTGACCAGCTGTTGCATCAGCAGGCCGACAAAGCCCATGGCGATCACCAACGACACCACCAGCGCTCCGACGATGGCCCAGAAGTCGGCGGCAATGTCCTTGGCGTACACCATCACCCCCACCGCCGGCGGCACCAGCAGCAGCGGCAAGTAACGCAACAGGCTGCCGGCCGCCAGGCTCAGGGGCTCGCCGACTTCACCGCGCCAGATCAGGAACCCCAGCATCAGCAGCAAGCCAATGATCGGCCCCGGCAGCACCGGCAACAGCAAGTGGTTGATCGCCGTACCGATCAATTGAAACAGCACCAGCCAGGTCAGGCCACGTAACAGCATCCGCTCTCTCCCCCCTCAAGACTCGCCCGCATTATAAGCATGCCCGCCCTATGCTCCGGCATTCGCCGAAGGCATGGTGGGTTGACCGAGCTGATTGCCCATGATGATCTACCATGGATCTGGCCCCCTATAAAAAACCGATGAACCAAGGAGAGTCGCAATGCCCTATGTACCTGTAGCGCAGCTCAAAGATTATGTCGGCAAGGAACTGGGACGTTCCGAATGGCTCACCATCGACCAGGCGCGTATCAACCTGTTCGCCGAAGCCACCGGCGATCATCAGTTCATCCACGTCGATCCGGTCAAGGCCGCCCAGACACCGTTCGGCAGCACCATCGCCCACGGTTTCCTGTCGCTGTCGCTGATGCCCAAGCTGATGGAAGACATCCTGATCATGCCCGAGGGCCTGAAGATGGCGGTCAACTATGGCCTGGACAGCGTACGTTTCATCCAGCCGGTGAAAGTGAACTCCAAGGTCCGCCTGAACGTCACCCTCACCGACGTCACCGAGAAGAAACCTGGCCAATGGCTATTTAAAGCCACCGCCACCCTGGAAATCGAAGGCCAGGAAAAACCCGCTTACATCGCCGAGTCGCTGTCACTCTGCTTCGTGTAACGGCGTGCCTGTGGTGAGGTGATAAACCTTGCCACAGTGTATGTAAATTTATGTATGAACCTCGCAGCTGCGGCATACTCGGCGCTCAATTATCCGGATCCCGCTATGCGCCCACTTGCTCCCCTTGCCCTTGCCCTGTTGCTCACCGCTTGCGGAGACGGCGAATCGCTGTTGCCGCCCGATGCGCGCCTGCCCGATGGCGGCCGCTATCGTGGCGATGTGGTCGACGGTTTGTTGCAAGGCCAGGGCCGTGTGGACTACCCCAACGGCAGTTGGTACGCCGGCCATTTCGACAAGGGCCAGTGGCACGGCCAGGGCGAATGGCATGGCAGCAACGGCGAGGTCTATAAAGGCCAGTTCAAGCAAGGCTTGTTCGACGGTCAGGGCAGCCTGACCACCCCGGGCAGCAGCTACGTCGGCGGGTTCAAAAACGGTCGACGCAACGGCGAAGGCACCCTCAAAGAAGGGCAGATGACCTATCGCGGCGAGTTCCTCGATGACCAGTATTCCGGCCTCGGTCGCCTCGAGCTGGCTGATGGCAGCCAGTACCAAGGGCAGTTCGCCCACGGCAAACCCAATGGCGAAGGCCAGCGCAACGACGACAGCGGCAACCAGTTCAGCGGCCACTTCGTCGATGGCCAGCTCGAAGGCAATGGCACCTTCAACAGCGCCGACGGTGATATCTATGTCGGCCAGTTCAAGCAGAACCAGCTCAACGGCAAAGGCCGCTATGAAAACGCCGACGGCGACGTGTGGATCGGCCAGTTCAAGGAAGGCGCACTGAGCGGCAAGGGCGAACTGATCGGCATCGATGGCAGCCACTATGTGGGCCAGTTCAGCGAATGGCGCTTTACCGGCGAGGGTCGCCTGAACCTCACCGATGGCAGCTTCTATATCGGTGGTTTCGACAGCGACAACTATCAAGGCAAAGGCACCCTCGTCCTCACCGACGGCACGGTACAGGCCGGCACCTGGGTCAACGGCATGCGCGTGCGTGATGCCGACGGCAAGCTGCTGCCCGACCCGCTGGAAATCGGCGTGCTGGCCCAAGGCCGCTTGCTCGAGGCGGCCCTCGCGGCGGTGCCGCCCTCCACGCCCGCCGTCGAGCTCTACACCTTGGCCATCGCCGGCGATGGCAAGCAAAGCGTGTTCCTGCGCGAAGCCGACTACGTCAGCAATATGCTCGCCAGCCGCTTCGGTGCGCGAGGGCAGATTCGCCTGGTCAACCACCGCGACCATATCACCGACCGCCCGCTGGCCACTCGCGAGAGCCTGCGCCGCGCCGTGCAGACCCTGGCCGAACGCACCGGGCCGGAAGACCTGGTGTTCATTTACATGACCAGCCACGGCACCCACGAACATGAGTTCGTGCTGGACCAGCCGCGCATGGAACTGGCCGACCTGCCCGCCGACGAATTGGCCGCCGTGCTCGAGCCGCTGAAAAACCGTGACAAGATCATCGTGATCTCCGCCTGCTACTCCGGCGGCTTCATTCCGGCACTCAAAGATGAACGCACCTTGATCATGACCGCTTCGCGCGCTGATCGCGTGTCCTTCGGCTGCTCAGAAGAGGCAGACTTTACCTACTTTGGCGATGCCCTTTTCGTACAGGCTTTCAACCAGACCGACGATTTACAACACGCGTTCAAGCTGGCACAACTACACGTGGCCGAGCGCGAACAAGCTGACAACTTCGAAGCCTCGGAACCGCAGATGTGGGCCCCCAAAGGCGTGATTGCCCATTGGCAACTCTTACGTAAACAGCAGGCCCGAAAGGCGCTCGAAAGCGTCTCAATGAATAGCAAGGAAGCCAAAGGCAACTAAGCTGTAACGTGTAACAAGGGGGGAAACACCATGTACCTGACACCTCAACATATCCTGTTGGCCGGAGCTTCCGGGCTGACCGGCGAGCATCTGCTCGACCGCTTGCTCAACGAGCCTACGGTGACCCGCGTACTGGCGCCGAGCCGCAAACCCCTGGCCGAACACCCGCGCCTGGAGAACCCTGTAGGCGATCCCGCCGTGTTCCTGCCGCAACTGGGCGGCCAGGTGGATATCGCCTTCTGCTGCCTGGGCACCACCATCAAGCAAGCGGGCTCGGAAGCCGCCTTTCGCGCCGTTGACCTGGACATGGTGGTGGCCTTTGGCAAGCGCGCACGGGAATTGGGCGCGCGCCACTTGATCGTGATCAGCGCCATTGGCGCCGACCCGAAATCCTCGATTTTCTACAACCGGGTCAAAGGCGAAATGGAGCTGGCGTTGAAGGCACAGGATTGGCCGCAACTGACCATCGTGCGGCCTTCGCTATTGCTGGGGGAGCGCCTGGAACCGCGGCTGGCCGAACAATTGGCCGGGCCATTGTCGCGATTGATCCCGGGCAAATACCGCGGCATCGAAGTCTGTGAACTGGCCCGCGCCATGTGGCGTCTGGCGCTGGAAGAGCAGGATGGCGTGCGGGTGGTGGAGTCGGACGAGCTGCGCAAGCTCGGCAAATAACCCTTTTAAAGACCTGAAAACACAAAACCCTGTGGGAGGGGGCTTGCTCCCGATAGCGGCAGGTCAGTTACAGATAAGC
>NZ_JBNPJV010000053.1:0-56400 GCF_050312585.1 Pseudomonas sp. R19M | reverse complement strand
AAAAACTGGCTGATCCACCGCTATCGGGAGCAAGCCCCCTCCCACATTTAATCCCACTATGGCTCGGAAGATTCAACGGCCGCTAATGCGCTCGGCATTGCGGATGGAAATCTGGGTATTCAACGTCCAGAAGTCATACAACACCCCCACCAGGAACAAACCGCCGGTCAGCAGGTAGATCAGGCCGGTGATCCATTTGCCCTGGTACATGCGGTGCAAACCAAAAACCCCCAGGAACGCCAGCAGTACCCAGGCCACGTTGTATTCGATGGGCCCAGCGGTAAAACGCAGGTCGGCTTCACGGTCCATGGCCGGGATCAGGAACAAGTCGATCAGCCAGCCGATACCCAGCAGGCCGAAGGTGAAAAACCAGATCGTACCAGTGACCGGTTTGCCGTAATAGAAGCGATGGGCACCGGTAAAACCGAAAATCCAGAGCAGGTAACCAATCACCTTGCTGTGGGTGTCTTGCTGCGAAACATCCTGTCGATAGGTGTTCATGAAGTACCTCTTTTGCCTCGATAGATAAATTTTTTCACTTTCTTTGTGACTTTTTTACGGGCGCCCGACGTACGGCAAATGGTATCTTCCCTCCCCTCAAAGCCTTGTACCGCCTGACTTGTGTAGGACAATTGCGATAAAACGTCGCGTTTTCCTGTATTTGACCCCAAGGTTCAGTCGACAAACGGCCTGAGAACGGCACAAAAAGCTGTTATAAAGTTGCGCGCAAACCCATAAGAGCCACGCCTAATGCGACCATTTTTCAAGACATGGCTAACCATTTGCCTATTAATGCCACTGGCCGCCCACGCCACCAATCGTGAGCAACGACTTCCGAACGTCAACGGTTTCACCCCTAAAGTCCACAGCACACCCAGCACTGCCAAGTCGGTAAAGCTGACCGTCAACCGCCCGACTCAAGTGAGCAAGGCCCACGGTAAAACGCTTCATACCCAACTGGCCGCGAACGGCAAGCAAAGCAGCACCGTGCTCAGCCGCGCCGTCAACGTGCTGGGTACTCCTTATCGTTGGGGCGGAAGCAGCCCAAGTAAAGGGTTCGACTGCAGTGGTTTGGTGAAATACGCATTTAATGACGTCAAAGCGGTGGATTTACCACGCACCTCCAACGCCATGGCTGCCGGCCACGGGTTGAAGGTAGATCGCAAGGACCTGAAACCGGGCGACCTGTTGTTCTTCAAACTCAAGAGCCGCCAGGTCAATCACGTCGCCATCTACCTGGGCAACGACCGTTTCATCCACGCACCGCGTCGTGGCAAGTCGGTCAGCATCGACACGCTGAAAAAACCGTTCTGGGACAAGAACTACGTGATCGCCAAGCGGGTCCTGCCTAAAGAGCAGAACAACTTGCGCGTGGTACAACGCTGATCTCAAGCTGAAATGCAGTAAATGTGGGAGGGGGCTTGCTCCCGAAAGCGGTAGATCTGTCAAACATGTGTTGACTGACACTCTGCTATCGGGAGCAAGCCCCCTCTCACATTTTGGCTTTCACTGGCCCCCAGAAGCTACATGTCTGCGGGAACCCTCGCCAGCTCCCGCGCAGCCTCCCGGCTGACCAGCCCCTCGCTCACCAGCGCCTTCAAGCTCATATCCAACGTCTTCATCCCCAATGCCCCACCGGTCTGGATCGCTGAAACCAGCTGTGCACCCTTGTCCTCGCGGATCAGGTTACGAATGGCCGGCGTGCCCAGCATGATCTCGTGAGCCGCTACCCGCCCGCCGCCGATCTTCTTGACCAGCGCCTGGGACACCACGGCCTGCAAAGACTCCGACAGCATCGAACGCACCATGGCCTTTTCCCCCGCCGGGAACACATCCACCAGCCTGTCCACGGTTTTCGCCGCGGACGCGGTGTGCAGGGTGCCCAGGACCAGGTGCCCGGTCTCGGCCGCCGTCAGCGCGAGGCGGATGGTTTCCAGGTCGCGCAGCTCTCCCACCAGAATCACATCCGGGTCTTCGCGCAACGCCGAACGCAGGGCCGCCGAGAAGCTGTGGGTATCACGGTGCACCTGCCGCTGGTTGATCAATGCCGATTTGGGTTTGTGGATAAATTCGATGGGGTCTTCGAGGGTGAGGATGTGCTGGCGCCGATGCTGGTTGAGGTGGTCGATCATCGCCGCCAGTGTCGTGGACTTGCCCGACCCGGTCGGCCCGGTCACCAGTACCAGCCCACGAGGCAATTGGGCGATACGCTGGAACACCTCCCCGAGGCCCAGGCTTTCCAGGCTTCGCACCTGAGCAATGGTACGAAACACCGCCCCCATGCCGCGATCGTGTCGGAACACATTGGCCCGAAAGCGCGCCACGCCAGGCAATTCAAATGCAAAATCCGTTTCAAGAGATGTTTCGAAATCCTTTTGTTGGTGTTGATTGAGCAAAGGGCTCAATAAGTCCGCAACTTGCGGTGGCGAAAGTATCGACCCCTCCAGGGGCCAGACTTCGCCATCGATGCGCAGCATCGGCGCCAGACCGGCGGACAAATGCAGGTCTGAGGCGCCACGGCGCACGCTGGCCGTGAGCAATTGCGTGATATCCATAGGGCTTTCCATTTCCAGTAGAATGCCGCGGACTCCATATCCACGGGTGCATCTTGAATGTCGACGATAGCAGACAACATTGGCTTGGTTAGCGAGCGGATCCGTGCCGCGGCCCATGCCGTGCAACGTGATGAACACAGCATCCATCTGCTGGCCGTGAGCAAGACCAAACCCGCGCAAGCCGTGCGCGAAGCCTTTGCCGCCGGAATGCGCGACTTTGGCGAAAACTACCTGCAGGAAGCTTTGGGCAAACAGGCCGAATTAACCGACCTGCCCTTGAGTTGGCACTTCATCGGCCCCATTCAATCGAACAAGACTCGCTCGATCGCCGAGAACTTCGCCTGGGTGCATTCCGTGGACCGCTTGAAAATCGCACAACGCCTGTCCGAACAACGCCCGGCCGACCTGCCGCCGCTGAACATCTGCATCCAGGTCAACGTCAGTGGCGAAGCCAGCAAGTCCGGCTGCACACCCGCCGACCTGCCGGCACTGGCCAATGCCATCAGCGCCCTGCCGCGCCTGAAGCTGCGCGGGTTGATGGCGATCCCCGAGCCGACTGAAGACCGCGCGGCGCAAGATGCGGCGTTCGCAACGGTCAGAGACCTGCAAGCGAGCTTGAACCTGCCGCTCGACACACTTTCGATGGGCATGAGCCATGACCTTGAGTCGGCGATCGCCCAAGGCGCCACCTGGGTGCGGATCGGTACCGCCCTGTTTGGCGCCCGCGACTACGGCCAGCCGTGAAATGGCTGACTTCTCTCTGAATAAGGACCTGTCATGAGCAACACGCGTATTGCCTTTATCGGCGCCGGCAACATGGCGGCCAGCCTGATCGGCGGCCTGCGGGCCAAGGGCCTGCAAGCCCAGCAGATCCGTGCCAGCGACCCCGGTGCCGAGACCCGCGCCCGCGTCAGCGCCGAGCACGGTATCGAAACGTTCGCCGACAACGCCGAAGCCATCCAGGGCGTCGACGTGATCGTGCTGGCGGTCAAGCCGCAAGCCATGAAGGCCGTGTGCGAAAGCCTGCGCCCGAGCCTGCAACCGCAGCAACTGGTGGTGTCGATAGCCGCCGGCATCACATGCGCCAGCATGAGCCAATGGCTCGGTGCCCAGCCGATTGTGCGCTGTATGCCCAACACCCCGGCGCTGCTGCGCCAGGGCGTGAGCGGCCTGTATGCAACTTCCAGCGTCAGCGCCGAACAACGCGACCAGGCCCAGGAGCTGCTGTCCGCCGTGGGTAGCGCCCTGTGGCTGGAACAGGAGCAGCAGCTG
This sequence comes from Pseudomonas sp. R19M, assembly GCF_050312585.1. Taxonomy (NCBI): domain Bacteria; kingdom Pseudomonadati; phylum Pseudomonadota; class Gammaproteobacteria; order Pseudomonadales; family Pseudomonadaceae; genus Pseudomonas; species Pseudomonas sp. R19M. The sequence continues at coordinate 52,573 of NZ_JBNPJV010000053.1, read as the reverse complement.
GATGCCGTCACCGCCGTCTCCGGCAGCGGCCCGGCCTACTTCTTCCTGCTGATCGAGGCCATGACCGCCGCCGGCGTCAAGCTGGGCCTGTCCCACGAAGTAGCTGAACAACTGGCCGAGCAAACCGCGCTGGGGGCCGCGCACATGGCCGTCGGCAGCGAGGTGGATGCCGCCGAGCTGCGCCGTCGCGTAACCTCCCCAGGCGGCACCACGCAGGCCGCCATCGAATCCTTTCAGGCCGGGGGTTTTGAAGCCCTGGTGGAAAAAGCACTGGGTGCCGCGGCGCATCGTTCGGCTGAAATGGCCGAACAGCTGGGCAAATAGTCGTCCCCTTCATTAGGAAACCAACATGCTCGGAATCAATGACGCTGCCATTTTCATCATCCAGACCCTGGGCAGCCTGTACCTGCTGATCGTGCTGATGCGTTTTATCCTGCAACTGGTGCGGGCGAACTTCTACAACCCGCTGTGCCAGTTCGTGGTGAAGGCCACCCAACCGCTGCTCAAGCCACTGCGCCGGGTGATCCCGAGCATGTTCGGCCTGGACATGTCTTCGTTGGTGCTGGCGCTGCTGCTGCAGATCCTGCTGTTCGCCGTGATCCTGCTGCTCAACGGCTACCAGGCCAACACGGTGTTGTTGTTGCCGTGGGGCCTGATCGGCATTTTCTCGCTGTTTTTGAAGATCCTCTTCTGGTCGATGATCATCAGCGTGATCCTGTCGTGGGTCGCACCTGGCAGCCGCAGCCCGGGCGCCGAATTGGTCTACCAGATCACCGAGCCGGTGCTGGCGCCGTTCCGCCGCCTGATCCCTAACCTGGGCGGCCTGGATATCTCGCCGATCTTCGCGTTTATCGCGATCCAGCTCCTGCAAAGCTGGGTGATTCCGCGCCTGGCTTATTACGCGTTCATGCCCAAGGAACTGTTCGGCCTGATCTGACACGCAACGATCGTTCCCACGCTCAGCATGGGAACGCAGCACTGGACGCTCCGCGTCCCGAAGCGTGACGCAGAGCATCACAAAAGGCATTCCCACGCAGAGCGTGGGAACGATCCGCCGGGAAGGGTTTGCTTGCCGCTGGGTGCAGCGCTCTTTAGACTTACGCCTCATTTAAACGAGAGCAGGGTCGATGCCAGCTGCCTTTCCCCCCGATTCCGTTGGACTGGTCGTACCCCAAGTGGCGCACTTCAGCGAGCCGCTGGCCCTGGCCTGTGGCCGCTCGCTGCCCGCCTACGACCTGATCTACGAAACCTACGGCCAACTGAACGCCACGGCGAGCAATGCCGTGCTGATCTGTCACGCCCTGTCCGGCCATCACCACGCGGCGGGCTTCCACGCTGCCGATGATCGCAAGCCCGGCTGGTGGGACAGTTGCATCGGCCCCGGCAAGCCCATCGACACCAACAAGTTTTACGTGGTCAGCCTGAACAACCTCGGCGGCTGCAACGGTTCTACCGGCCCGAGCAGTATCAACCCGGAAACCGGAAAACCCTTCGGTGCCGACTTCCCGGTATTGACCGTGGAAGACTGGGTACACAGCCAGGCTCGTCTTGCCGACCTGCTGGGCATCGGCCAATGGGCAGCGGTGATCGGCGGCAGCCTTGGCGGGATGCAGGCCCTGCAATGGACCATCACCTACCCGGATCGCGTGCGCCATTGCCTGGCCATTGCCTCGGCGCCGAAACTCTCGGCACAGAACATCGCCTTCAACGAAGTCGCACGCCAGGCCATCCTCACCGACCCCGAGTTCCACGGCGGTTCATTCCAGGAAGCCGGGGTGATCCCCAAGCGCGGCCTGATGCTGGCGCGGATGGTGGGGCATATCACCTACCTGTCCGATGACTCCATGGGCGAGAAATTCGGTCGTGGCCTCAAGAGCGAGAAGCTCAACTACGACTTCCACAGCGTCGAGTTCCAGGTGGAAAGCTACCTGCGTTATCAGGGCGAGGAGTTCTCAGGGCGTTTCGACGCCAACACCTACTTGCTGATGACCAAGGCCCTGGACTACTTCGACCCGGCGGCCAACCACGACGACGACCTGGCGAAAACCTTCGAAAATGCCACGGCCAAGTTCTGCGTGATGTCATTCACCACCGACTGGCGCTTCTCGCCGGCCCGCTCCCGCGAGCTGGTGGACGCGCTGATGGCGGCACGCAAGGACGTCTGCTACCTGGAGATCGACGCTCCGCAAGGCCACGACGCCTTCCTGATCCCGATCCCGCGTTACTTGCAGGCGTTCGGCAACTACATGAACCGTATTACTGTATGAGAACGCCATGAGAGCTGACCTGGAAATCATCCAAGACTGGATACCCGCCGGCAGCCGCGTGCTCGACTTGGGCTGCGGCGACGGCGAACTGCTGAGCTGGCTGCGTGACAACAAGCAAGTCACCGGCTATGGCCTGGAAAACGACCCGGACAACATCGCCCAGTGCGTGGCCAAGGGCATCAACGTGATCGAGCAGGACCTGGACAAGGGCCTGGGCAACTTTGCCAGCAACAGCTTCGATATCGTGGTGATGACCCAAGCCCTGCAGGCGGTGCACTACCCGGACCGCATCCTCGACGAAATGCTGCGCGTGGGCCGCCAGTGCATCATCACTTTCCCCAACTTCGGCCACTGGCGCTGCCGCTGGTACCTGGCGACCAAGGGCCGCATGCCGGTCTCGGACTTCCTGCCGTACACGTGGTACAACACGCCCAACATCCACTTCTGCACCTTCGAAGACTTCGAAGCCCTGTGCGGCGAGCGTGAAGCCAAGGTGATCAACCGCCTTGCCGTCGATCAACAGCACCGCCACGGTTGGGCGAGTAAGCTGTGGCCGAACCTGTTGGGAGAAATCGGGATTTACCGGGTCAGCAGTCCTGGCCTGGCCGACCACAAGATTGCCGTCTAATCATTTTCCAGAGGGACGCACATGAGCCGTTTGGCTGTTGTTCTATTGACCGCACTGCTTGGCGTCAACGCCATGGCCGCCGACGTTATCGACCCTAATCGCACGAAGGAATTCGGCGATATCACCGTGCGCTACAACACCTTCACCTCCAGCTTCCTGCAGCCGGAAACCGCCCAGGCAGTGGGCGTAGTGCGCAGCAAGAACAAGGGCTTGATCAACGTGTCGGTGTTCAAGGGCGTGACGCCCGTGGCGGCGCAAGTGACCGGCACCATCAAGGACTCGCTCGGCAAGAGCGAAGTACTGACCTTCAAGCAGATCACCGAAAAAGGCGTGACCAACTACCTCGCGCCATACTCGGTGCCGCAGCAGGAATTCAAGACCTTCACCATCAATGTTGAAACCGGCGGCAAGGCCCACGGTTTCAGCTTTGTCCAAGAACTCTTCCCGGCCGAATGATGAACCTCACCCAACTCGTACTGGCCAGCCATAACGCCGGCAAGCTCAAAGAACTGCAAGCCATGCTCGGTGGCTCCGTGCAGCTGCGCTCGATCGGCGAATTCAGCCAGGTCGAGCCGGAAGAAACCGGCCTGTCGTTCGTCGAAAATGCCATCCTCAAGGCGCGCAATGCCGCACGCCTCTCCGGCCTTCCGGCGCTGGCCGATGACTCGGGCCTGGCGGTGGACTTCCTGGGCGGCGCCCCTGGCATCTACTCGGCGCGTTATGCCGATGGCAAGGGAGACGCGGCCAATAATGCCAAGCTGCTGGACGCGCTCAAGGATGTGCCGGACGCCATGCGTGGCGCGCAGTTTGTGTGCGTACTGGCCCTGGTGCGACACGCCGACGACCCGCTGCCGATCCTCTGCGAAGGGTTGTGGCACGGGCGTATCCTGCACGCGCCCAGCGGTGAACACGGCTTTGGCTATGACCCGCTGTTCTGGGTACCGGAGCGCAATGTCTCCAGCGCCGAACTGAGCCCGGCCGACAAGAACCAGATCAGCCACCGCGCCCGCGCAATGGATTTGCTGCGCCAACGCCTGGGCCTGAAATGACTCAAAACACCTCCGCGCAACCGCTGATTCACGGCGGCGCGCGAACACCACGGGCGGCCCTGCCCCACTTGCCGCCCCTGGCGCTGTACATCCACATCCCGTGGTGCGTGCGCAAATGCCCTTATTGTGACTTCAACTCCCACACCGCCAGCAGCGTGCTGCCGGAAGCGGAGTATGTGGATGCCTTGCTGGCCGACCTCGATCAGGACCTGCATGCGGTGTATGGCCGCGAGCTGAGTTCGATCTTCTTTGGTGGCGGCACGCCCAGCCTGTTCAGCGCCGCCGCGTTGGGGCGCTTGCTCGAAGGCGTGCAAGCGCGCATTGCGTTTGCCGACGACATCGAGATCACCCTGGAGGCCAACCCCGGGACTTTCGAGCAAGAAAAATTTGTCGCGTACCGCAAGCTGGGGATCAACCGGCTGTCCATCGGCATCCAGAGCTTCCAGCAGGCGAAGCTTGAAGCCCTGGGGCGTATCCACAACGGCGATGAAGCCGTACGGGCTGCCGACATGGCGCGCCAGGCGGGGTTTGATAACTTCAACCTGGACTTGATGCACGGCCTGCCCGATCAGTCCCTGGACGACGCCCTGAGCGACCTGCGCCAGGCCATTGCGCTCAAGCCTACGCACCTGTCCTGGTACCAACTGACCCTGGAGCCCAACACCGTATTCTGGAACCAGCCACCTGCGCTGCCGGAAGACGACACGCTGTGGGACATCCAGGAAGCCGGCCAGGCGCTGCTTGCCGAACATGGCTACCGGCAATATGAAGTGTCGGCCTATGCCCAGGCGGGCCGCCCGGCGCGGCATAACCTGAACTACTGGAGCTTCGGTGACTTTATCGGCATCGGCGCCGGCGCCCACGGCAAGCTCAGCCACCCGGACGGGCGTATTGTGCGCACCTGGAAGACGCGAGCGCCGAAGGACTACCTCAACCCGGCCAAAAGCTTCCAAGCTGGAGCCAAAGAGCTGACGAACGAGGAACTGCCGTTCGAGTTCCTGATGAACGCCTTGCGCCTCACCGAAGGCGTCGAAGCCAGACTCTATGCCGAACGCACCGGCCTCGACCTGGCCAGCCTCGACGAAGGCTGCCGCGAGGCAGAACGAAGTGGCTTAATGCAGGTCGAACCGTCACGCCTGGCGGCGACCGACCGCGGGCAACTTTTTCTCAATGACCTGTTGCAGAAGTTTTTGAGCTGATCGCTCTTAAGGAAATCACATGGATTTGGTACTCGACCTGCTCGCCACTGTGTCCCGCTGGAGCCGTAGCAACCTGTCGGAAATCTCCCTGGCCCTCGTGGGCTGTTTGCTGGTGCTGTTCGGCGCCGACATCAAGGGTTGGGTCGAAGCGCGCCTGGGCAGCATTGCTGGCGCTTTGCGCGTACCGCTGATGGCGCTGGTGTGCATGATCGGCAGCGGCGCGGCGCTGATCTATGCCACGCCGTGGATTGTGCGGGGGTTGAGCCAGTTCAATAACTACAGCCTGGCACCGGTGCTGGTGGTAGTGCTGGTGTTGATTGGCGTTGTCGCAGACCGCCGCTAATTCCAAGCACACTGCAAAAACAAATGTGGGAGCAAGCTCCCACATTTTTTACCGCATTTCAAAACTGCAGCCGGGTCAGGCCAGTTTCTCGAACTTCAAATCCCACACCCCATGCCCCAATCGCTCGCCGCGGCGTTCGAACTTGGTGATCGGACGCTCGGCCGGGCGTGGCACGCACTTGCCGTCTTCGGCCAGGTTGCGGTAGCCGGGCGCGACGTTCATCACTTCCAGCATGTATTCGGCATACGGCTCCCAGTCGGTCGCCATGTGCAGGATACCGCCCACTTTCAGCTTGCTGCGTACCAGTTCCGCGAAGGAAGCCTGGACGATGCGACGCTTGTGGTGACGAGCCTTGTGCCACGGGTCAGGGAAGAACAGCATCAGGCGATCGAGGCTGTTGTCGGCGATGCAGCGGTTGAGCACTTCAATCGCGTCGCAGTCATAGACTCGCAGGTTGGTCAGGCCCTGGGTCAACACGCCATTAAGCAGCGCGCCGACACCCGGACGGTGTACTTCCACACCGATGAAATCCTGTTCCGGCGAAGCGGCGGCCATTTCCAGCAAGGAGTGACCCATGCCGAAGCCGATTTCCAGGGAACGCGGGGCCGAACGGCCGAACACCTGGTCGTAGTCCACCGGCGCGTCAGCCAGTGGCAATACGAACAGCGGCGTGCCCTGCTCCAGGCCCTTTTGCTGGCCTTCGGTCATGCGACCGGCGCGCATCACAAAACTCTTGATACGGCGGTGCTTGGACTCGTCACCTTCTTCCACGGTGTTTGGCGTTTCGTTTGATTCAGTCATCAATAGCTCTTACTTGATCAGACCATCCAGCGGCGAGGAGGCGCTGGCGTAGAGTTTTTTCGGCATGCGGCCGGCGAGATACGCCAGGCGGCCTGCAAGGATGGCGTGTTGCATGGCTTGGGCCATCATGACCGGTTGCTGGGCATGGGCAATGGCCGAGTTCATCAGCACCGCGTCGCAGCCCAGCTCCATGGCGATGGTGGCGTCGGAGGCAGTCCCCACGCCCGCATCCACCAGGACCGGGATCTTGGCTTCTTCAAGGATGATCTGCAGGTTGTACGGATTGCAGATACCCAGGCCGGAACCGATCAGGCCAGCCAGCGGCATCACGGCGATGCAGCCGATTTCTGCCAGTTGGCGCGCGATGATCGGGTCATCGCTGGTGTAGACCATCACGTCGAAACCTTCCTTGACCAGGGTTTCAGCGGCCTTGAGGGTTTCGATCACGTTGGGGAACAGGGTTTTCTGGTCGGCCAGTACTTCCAGTTTCACCAGGTTATGGCCGTCGAGCAGCTCACGCGCCAGGCGGCAAGTACGCACGGCTTCGATGGCGTCGTAGCAACCGGCGGTGTTCGGCAGGAAGGTGTAGCGATCCGGCGACAACACGTCGAGCAGGTTCGGCTCGCCTTCGATCTGGCCCAGGTTGGTGCGGCGCACGGCAAACGTGACGATCTCGGCGCCCGAGGCTTCGATGGCCAGACGGGTTTCTTCCATGTCGCGGTACTTGCCGGTACCGACCAGCAGACGGGACTGGTAAGTACGACCGGCCAGAACGAAGGGCTTGTCGCTACGAACGATGCTCATGGGAAATCCTCGAAATGGGGTGAGGTTCTGCAGAATGCGGGTTGGCGCGATTGAGCGCCTGACGGCTAGCCGCCGCCGATGGCGTGGACCACTTCGACCTGGTCACCTTCGGTGAGCGCGGTCTCGGCGTGCTGGCTACGCGGGACGATATCCAGGTTGAGCTCCACTGCGACGCGACGCCCGGTCAGGTCCAGGCGGGTCAGCAGGGCCGCAACGGTTTCACCGTCGGGCAGTTCAAAGGATTCGCCGTTCAACAGAATGCGCATGCCACGGGCCGTCATCGTTTTTAGGGGCCAGCATTCTAGCGCGATTGAGACCTCAAGGTCAGCTCCAAGCGTCAAGCGGTCAGTTGCAAGCGCCACGCGGCCAAGCCAAGGAAGAACCATCCGAGCAGAAACGCCAGCCCGCCAAATGGCGTGATGATCCCCAGTTTGCTGATCCCGGTCAGGGTCAGTACATACAGGCTGCCGGAGAACAGCAGGATGCCGAAGGTAAACGAGAGACCCGCCCAATTCACCAATCGGCCCGGGATATGCGCAGCCAGCAACGCCACGCCGAACAGCGCCAGGGCATGCACCAACTGATAGGTCACGCCGGTATGGAAGATCGCCAGGTACTCGGCGCTCAGGCGGTTTTTCAGACCGTGGGCGGCGAAAGCCCCCAGGGCGACACCGGTAAAGCCGAAAAAGGCAGCCAGCATCAGAAAGCTACGCAGCATGAGGAACTCCAGTCAGACTCAAAGGGCCGGGTCTGTATAATGGCCCGCTCAACGGGTTCGGCCAAGCCATCTCTATGCTGCGTTTCCTCTTCAAGCGTTTCCTCACAATCGTGAAATGGTTTGCCATCGGCAGTGTATTGCTGGTGCTGCTGTTGCGTGTCGTGCCGCCTCCGTTCACGGCGCTGATGGTGGAGCGCAAGGTCGAATCCTGGATTGATGGCGAGCCGATTGACCTGCAGCGCACCTGGGTGCCGTGGGATGAGATCTCCGATGAACTGAAAGTGGCGGTGATGGCCGGTGAAGACCAGCGCTTCCCGCAACACTGGGGCTTTGATTTCGGCGCGATCCAGGCGGCGATTCTGCATAACGAGCGCGGCGGCTCCATTCGCGGTGCCAGTACCCTGAGCCAGCAGGTCTCCAAGAACCTGTTCCTGTGGGCCGGCCGCAGCTATTTCCGCAAGGGCCTGGAAGCCTGGCTCACTGGGCTGATCGAGGTGTTGTGGCCCAAGCAGCGGATTCTCGAGGTGTACCTCAACAGCGTGGAATGGGATGAAGGGGTATTTGGTGCGCAAGCGGCAGCAGAGCATCACTTTGGAGTGAGTGCCAAGGCGCTTTCTCGCCAGCAGGCCAGTTATCTGGCTGCAGTGCTGCCTAACCCACGGGTATGGAGTGCCAGTCATCCAACGGCGTATGTGGCAAGACGGGCAGCCTGGATTCGCCAGCAGATGAGCCAGTTGGGTGGGGATGGTTACCTGGCTGAGCTGAACAACTCCAGAAAAGCCCCCTGGTCCGACTGACACAACGCACAAACAACTGTGGGAGGGGACTTGCTCCCGATTGCTGTGCGTCAGTCACAGATGAACTGGCAGAAACACAGCTATCGGGAGCAAGCCCCCTCCCACATTTTGACCAGGCCGCGCTTTAAGCAGCGATGGACAACTTCAGCTTGTTCATCGCGCTTTTCTCAAGCTGGCGAATCCGCTCGGCCGACACGTTGTACTTCTGCGCCAGGTCGTGCAGCGTGGCTTTTTCTTCCGCCAGCCAACGCTGGTAGAGGATGTCACGGCTGCGGTCGTCCAACACTTCCAGCGCTTCGTGCAGGTTGTGGTTGGAGTTGTCGCTCCAGTCGGCGTCTTCCAGTTGACGGGCCGGGTCATACCGGTGGTCTTCCAGATAGTTGGCCGGCGATTGGAAGGCGCTGTCGTCGTCCGCTTCGGCGGCCGGGTCGAAGGCCATGTCATGGCCGGTCAGGCGGCTTTCCATCTCGCGCACTTCACGTGGCTCCACGCCGAGGCTTTCGGCCACGCGGTGGACTTCTTCATTGTTCAACCATGCCAGGCGTTTCTTCTGGCTGCGCAGATTGAAGAACAGCTTGCGCTGGGCCTTGGTGGTCGCGACTTTCACGATGCGCCAGTTGCGCAGGATGAACTCGTGGATTTCCGCCTTGATCCAGTGCACGGCAAACGACACCAGGCGCACACCCATTTCCGGGTTGAAGCGCTTTACAGCCTTCATCAGGCCAACGTTGCCTTCCTGGATCAGGTCAGCCTGGGCCAGACCGTAGCCGCTGTAGCTACGGGCAATATGTACGACAAACCGCAGGTGGGCGAGCACCATCTGCCGAGCCGCCTCCAGATCCTGCTCATAGTAGAGACTCTCGGCCAGTTCACGCTCCTGCTCGGGCGTCAGCAATGGAATGCTGTTCACCGTGTGCACATAGGCCTCCAGGTTCGCACCCGGGACCAAGGCATAAGCAGGTTGCAAAGAAGTGGTCATACGAAAAAACCTCCGACTCACATAACTCGTGCAATTAAGCACTGCGAAAATTGACCGGGAACCGTAGGACAAGTTCCCTAAACCACCCATACGGTCAATACAAACGAAACCACATTAATCTGACATTAACTACTTCGGTGCCAGCTCGCGTAGATGACGAGCGACCGCAATCCACGCACCGATATACCCCAACAAGACAGCGCCAAGCAAGAGACTCAGACCATCGGCCACCGGCACGCCGGCCAGAGCGAAATCGCTGCCGTACAACCCGGCAAGCCCGACGACCGCGTCGTTCAGCCAGTCAAGGCCAAACGCCAGCACGCCCCAGGACAAAATCCCTGCACCAAAGCCATAAAGCGCGCCCATGTACAGAAAAGGACGACGCACATAGCTGTCTGTGCCGCCGACCAGTTTAATCACTTCTATCTCGGTGCGACGGTTTTCAATATGAAGACGAATGGTATTACCTATCACCAAAAGTAATGCAGACACCAACAGCACCGTCAGCCCGAATACAAAGCGGTCACCCAGCTTGAGGATCGCGGCCAGGCGCTCCACCCAGACTAGATCAAGCTGCGCCTGTTGCACCTTGGGCATCTCTGCGAGTTTTTGTCGCAGGGCTTCCAGGGCCGGCTTGTCGACTTCATTGGGCGTCACCAGCACCACACCCGGCAGCGGGTTCTGCGGCAACTCCTTGAGCGCCTCGCCCAGCCCGGATTGTTGCTGGAATTCCTCAAGGGCCTGGTCACGGCTGATGTATTCAGCATCGGCGACGCCCGGCAATTGCTTGATGTCATCGCGCAGGCCCTCGCCATCTTTGGCACTGGCGTCGATGTTCAGGTACAGGGAAATCTGTGCCGCACGCTGCCAGGAGCCACCCAGGCGCTCCACATTATTGAGCAGCAGCGACAACCCCATCGGCAGGCTCAATGCCACCGCCATCACCAGACAGGTGAAGAAACTGCCGATCGGCTGCTTGCCCAGGCGGCGCAGACTGTCGAGCAAGCTGGCACGATGGCTTTCGATCCAGGCGTGCAGCAGGGTGCCGAAGTCCGGGCCCTCATCATCGTCGCGCTTTTTCTTCTTCTGCGGTTGCGGGTCAGCCGCTTTCGGCGCCACGCGCTCGGAAACTTTAGGGCTACGTGTTGCACTCATACACCCGCCTCCCCGTCACCGATCAGGCGGCCACGCTGCAGGGTCAGCATGCGGTGACGCATGCGGGCGATCAGTGCCAGGTCGTGGCTGGCAATCAGCACGCTGGTGCCCAGACGATTGATGTCTTCGAACACGCCCATGATCTCGGCGGCAAGGCGTGGGTCGAGGTTACCGGTCGGTTCGTCCGCCAGCAGCAAGGCCGGGCGGTGGACGATGGCGCGGGCAATGCCGACGCGTTGTTGCTGGCCGGTGGACAGGTCGCCAGGATAAAGATCGGTCTTGTCCGACAACGCGACACGCTCCAGGGCCGAGTCCACGCGCTTGATGATCTCGGCCTTGGACAGCCCGAGGATCTGCAACGGCAGCGCGACGTTATTGAACACCGTGCGATCGAACAACAACTGGTGGTTCTGGAACACTACGCCGATCTGGCGGCGCAGGAACGGAATCTGCGCATTGCTGATGGTTGCCAGGTCTTGCCCGGCCAACAGCAGTTTGCCGGTGGTAGGGCGCTCCATGGCCAATAGCAGGCGCAACAAGGTGCTCTTGCCGGCGCCGGAATGGCCGGTGACAAACAAAAACTCGCCGCGACGCACTCGAAAGCTCAGCTCATGCAAGCCCACATGCCCGTTGGCATAGCGTTTACCGACCTGTTCGAATCGAATCATGAACGCTCCCGTTCGGCAAACAGTGCCTGTACAAAGGGTTCGGCTTCAAAGGTGCGCAGGTCGTCGATGCCTTCACCGACGCCGATGTAGCGAATCGGCAACCCGAACTGTTTTGCCAAGGCGAAGATCACGCCACCTTTGGCCGTGCCGTCGAGCTTAGTCAATGCCAGGCCGGTCAGTTGCACCGTCTGGTTGAATTGCTTGGCCTGGCTGATAGCGTTCTGGCCAGTACCCGCGTCGAGCACCAGCAATACTTCGTGTGGCGCATCGGCGTCGAGCTTGCCGATCACGCGGCGCACTTTCTTCAGCTCTTCCATCAGATTGTCTTTGGTGTGCAGGCGACCGGCGGTATCGGCGATCAACACATCGATGTTGCGCGCCTTGGCGGCCTGCACGGCGTCGAAGATCACCGAAGCAGAATCGGCACCGGTGTGCTGGGCGATCACCGGGATCTTGTTGCGCTCACCCCACACCTGCAGCTGTTCAACAGCAGCGGCGCGGAAGGTGTCACCGGCCGCCAGCATGACTTTCTTGCCTTCCGACTGCAGTTTTTTCGCCAGTTTGCCGATGGTGGTGGTCTTGCCCGCGCCGTTCACACCCACAACCAAGATCACGAATGGCTTGTTCGGCGTGATAACCAGCGGCGCTTCCACGGGCTTGAGCATCGCGGCCAGTTCGGCCTGCAGGGATTTGTAGAGGGCGTCGGCGTCGGTCAACTGCTTGCGCGCCACCTTCTGGGTCAGGCTCTGGATGATCACCGCAGTGGCTTCGACGCCCACATCGGCGGTCAGCAGGCGGGTTTCGATGTCTTCCAGCAGTTCGTCATCGATGACCTTCTTGCCCAGGAACAGGCTGGCCATACCTTCGCCGATGCTTGCGCTGGTCTTGCTCAGGCCCTGCTTGAGGCGAGCGAAGAAGCCGGTTTTGCTGGCTTCGGTGACGGCGGCGACAACCGGCTCTGGCTCCGGCTCGATCACGGCCGTAGCAACCGGCTCCAATGCCGGCGGCGCTTCGACCACTACCGTTACGGGCTCAATGACGGCAGGAATGGGCGGCGTGACATGTTCAGCCTGCACATCCTCAACCAGCGCCACGGGCTCTTCGGCCACCGGCAACTGTGGCCACGGCGTATGTATCGGGCTGGACTCGGGCTCCGGCTCCGGCTCAGGCGCGGCCTCGACCACCGGCTGCAACACCGGTTCAGCCATCGGCAACACCACCGGCGCCGGAGCTTCGGCAACCGGTTCGGCCGCAACTACTGGGGGCTCTTGAATCGGCTCAGGTTGAACCTGCGGCTGTTCGACGACGGGTTCCTGCGGCTTTTTGCGCAGCCATCCGAACAGGCCTTTTTTCTCGCCAGCCGCAGCTGGGCTCTTCTTGTCGTCGTTGGAACCAAACATGGAGGACGGCTATCTCAAAGTAGCGATGCGCCAGGGCGCTTCGGTAAATAAATTCAATGCAGAACAGACTGCTTTAAAGCTCGCTTGTTCATGCGCAACATTTCCAGGGCATAAATAAAGACCCTGACAAATCGATTCAATATAGGACTGAAGCGATAACATCGGCGAAAAGTGGAAGATCGTCGGGGAAACCCACGCTCTATTCCAAGATTCCGACGACTGAACCCGGGACAGGATGACCGCCGCAGTGGCCGTGTCCAAATCGGATCAGTATCCTAGCACCTCCTCGCCCGCCGACGCTAAGACCAAGCGGGCAGCCCAACAGGTTTAAAAACGAATGAATGCTCTAGCCCGCCGCGCCGCAGGCCTGCTGCTCAGCACAGTTTGTCTGCCCCTTTACGCTTTCGCAGCCGACCCACAACCTACCCATGAATTCACCCTGGATAACGGCCTCAAAGTGGTCGTGCGCGAAGATCATCGTGCACCAGTTGTAGTGTCCCAGGTTTGGTACAAGGTGGGTTCAAGCTACGAGACCCCGGGCCAGACCGGTTTGTCCCACGCGCTGGAACACATGATGTTCAAAGGCAGCGCCAAGGTCGGCCCCGGCGAAGCCTCGCTGATCCTGCGCGACCTGGGCGCCGAAGAAAACGCCTTCACCAGTGACGACTACACCGCCTACTACCAGGTGCTGGCCCGTGATCGCCTGGGCGTAGCCTTCGAACTGGAAGCCGACCGCATGGCCAGCCTGCGCCTGCCGGCCGATGAGTTCAGCCGCGAAATCGAAGTGATCAAGGAAGAACGCCGCCTGCGCACCGACGACAACCCAATGTCCAAGGCCTACGAGCGCTTCAAGGCCATGGCCTACCCGGCCAGCGGCTACCACACGCCGACTATCGGCTGGATGGCCGACCTTGAGCGCATGAAGGTCGAGGAACTGCGTCACTGGTACCAGTCCTGGTACGTGCCGAACAATGCCACCCTGGTGGTCGTCGGCGACGTCACGCCGGACGAGGTGAAAAACCTGGCCCAACGGTATTTCGGCCCGATTCCCAAACGCGACGTGCCACCGGCGAAGATCCCACTGGAGCTGGCCGCGCCCGGCGAACGCCTGTTGACCATGCGTGTGCAAACCCAACTGCCGAGCGTGATCCTCGGCTTCAACGTCCCAAGCCTGGCAACGGCCGAAGACAAGCGCTCGGTACAAGCCCTGCGCCTGATCTCCGCCTTGCTGGATGGCGGCTATAGCGCACGTATTTCCGAACAACTGGAACGTGGTGAAGAACTGGTTTCAGCCGCCTCCACCGGCTACGACGCCTACACCCGTGGCGACAGCCTGTTCACCCTGACGGCCACGCCGAACCAACAGAAGAAAAAGACCATTGCCCAAGCCGAAGCCGGCCTGTGGCGCCTGCTGGAAGAGCTGAAAGCCAAACCGCCGACCGCCGAGGAACTGGAGCGCATCCGCGCCCAGGTCATTGCCGGCGTGGTCTACCAGCGCGACTCCATCACCAGCCAGGCCACGGCCATCGGTTCGCTGGAAACCATCGGCCTGTCCTGGAAGCTGATGGACACTGAACTGGCCGAGCTGCAAAGCGTGACGCCGGAAGATATCCAGAAAGCCGCGCGCACCTATTTCACCCGCGATCGTCTGAGCGTCGCCCATGTTCTGCCTGAGGAGACCGCTCATGAGTAATCGAAGCAGCCGCCTGATCTTTCCCGGCCTGGTCGTCGTCACCCTGGTCGCCGCAAGCGCCGTGTACTTCCTGCGCCCAAGCGAATCCGTCGCCAGTCAGGCGCTGGACAAGGCGCAATCGAGCAACACCCTGCAATCCCTCGCGGAACTGGACGGCAAGGCGCCGACCAACCGCAAACTCGACGTGCAAACCTGGAACACCGCTGAAGGCGCCAAGGTACTGTTCGTCGAAGCCCATGAACTGCCGATGTTCGACATGCGTGTCCTGTTCGCCGCCGGCAGCAGCCAGGACGGTGACGTCCCGGGCCTGGCCCTGATGACCAACGCCATGCTCAACGAGGGTGTGCCGGGCAAGGATGTGAGCCAGATCGCCAGCGGTTTTGAAAGCCTGGGCGCCGATTTCGGCAATGGCGCTTACCGCGACATGGCGCTGGTGTCCTTGCGCAGCCTGAGCGACAGCGACAAACGCGATGCCGCGTTGAACCTGTTTGATGAGGTGATCGGCAAGCCGACCTTCCCGGCCGACTCCCTGGCGCGCATCAAGAACCAGATCCTTGCCGGTTTCGAATACCAGAAGCAGAACCCCGGCAAACTGGCGAGCCTGGAGCTGTTCAAACGTCTCTACGGTGACCACCCGTACGCGCACCCGAGCGAAGGCACCGCCGAAAGCGTTCCAAAAATCACCCTCGCCCAGCTGCAGGCGTTCCACGCCAAAGCTTACGCCGCGGGTAATGCAGTCATTGCAGTGGTCGGCGACCTGACCCGCGCCGAAGCCGAAGCGATGACCGCCAAGGTTTCCGCATCGCTGCCCAAAGGTCCGGCGCTGGCCAAGATCGCTCAGCCAAGCGAGCCCAAGGCCGGCCTGAGCCACATCGAGTTTCCGTCCAAGCAGACTCACCTGCTGTTCGCCCAACTGGGTATCGACCGCGCCGATCCGGACTACGCAGCCCTCTCCCTTGGCAACCAGATCCTCGGCGGCGGTGGCTTCGGCACTCGCTTGATGAGTGAAGTGCGCGAAAAACGCGGCCTGACCTACGGCGTGTACTCCGGCTTTTCGCCGATGCAGGTACGCGGCCCGTTCATGATCAACCTGCAGACTCGCGCCGAAATGAGCGGCGGCACCCTGCGCCTGGTCGAGGACGTGCTGGCCGACTACCTCAAGACCGGCCCGACGCAAAAGGAACTGGATGACGCCAAGCGCGAGTTGGCCGGCAGCTTCCCACTGTCGACGGCAAGCAACGCCGATATCGTCGGGCAACTGGGCGCGATGGGTTTCTACAACCTGCCGCTGAGCTATCTGGAAGATTTCATGAAACAATCCCAGGCCCTGACCACAGAGCAGGTCAAGGCTGCCTTGAACAAACACTTGAGCGCCGACAAGATGGTCATCGTGACCGCCGGCCCGACGATTGCGCAAAAGCCACTACCGCCCCCCACTGACAAACCCGCCGAGCAACCGCTCGGGGTTCCGGAGCATTAATGGCCAGTTCATCTCGCCCGAAAAAACCTGTCCACAACGTCCATAACGGTGTGGGCCAACTGCGCATCATTGGTGGTGAATGGGGCAGCCGCAAGCTGAGCTTCCCCGATGTCGTGGGCCTGCGCCCGACGCCGGATCGCGTGCGTGAAACCCTGTTCAACTGGCTCGCGCCGCACATCGGCGGGGCCAAGGTACTGGACCCGTTTGCCGGTAGCGGCGCGCTGTTCCTGGAGGCGCTGTCCCGTGGGGCGGCCCAAGGCCAGGCGCTGGATGCCAGCAATGTGGCGGTTTCCAGCCTCAAGGAACACCTGGGCACCTTGCGCTGCACCACCGGCCAGGTCCAGACCGCCGACGCCTTGCGCTACCTGGACACCCAGCCGGCCAGCGAATACGACGTCGTGTTCCTCGACCCACCGTTCAACCAGAACCTGTTGCCGACCGTGTGTGCGTTGCTTGAAGAACGCCAATGGCTGGCGCCCGATGCCTGGATCTACACTGAAAGCGAGACTGCGCCATCCACGCTTGGCCTGCCGGGCAGCTGGCGCCTGCACCGGGAACAGAAGTCCGGCCGCGTGTATTACGCCCTGTGGCACCGCAACACCATGTCGTGAGCGGGCTTGCCCCGCGCTGGGCGGCGCAGCCGCCCTAAACCAGGCGCCTAATTTCTGCCTGGATACATGCCTTAAAACCAGACGCCTGAGCTCTACCCGGACGCATGCGTTGGACGGATTGGGACGGCTTCGCCGCCCAGCGCGGGGCAAGCCCGCTCACTACAGAGACCTTCATGAAGATGTCGTCTGGAAATTTTACGCCCGCCTTCGGCCTCGGCAACCCACATCTGCAAACGCTGTGGGGGCCGTTGTGGCGCCCGACCACCCACCTCGAGCGCCAGCGCGAACGCTTATGGCTGGACGACGGCGACTTCCTTGACCTCGACTGGCATGGCCCCCACGACGTGCAAGCACCGCTGGTGCTGGTGCTGCATGGGCTGACCGGCTCATCCAACTCACCCTACGTGGCCGGCCTGCAAAAAGCCCTCGCCGAGCAGGGCTGGGCCAGTGCAGCGTTGAACTGGCGCGGCTGTTCGGGTGAGCCAAACCTGTTGGCGCGCAGCTATCACTCGGGCGCCAGTGAAGACCTGGCGGCGGCGATTGCACACCTGCGAGCCAAACGGCCGTTGGCACCCCTGTATGCAGTCGGCTATTCGCTGGGCGGCAACGTGCTGCTCAAGCATCTGGGTGAAACCGGTGAAAGGTCGGGCTTGCAAGGCGCGGCGGCGGTATCGGTGCCGTTTCGTCTGGATCAGTGCGCGGATCGTATCGGGCTGGGGTTCTCCCGGGTTTACCAAAAGCATTTCATGCGCGAAATGCTGACGTACATCCGCGTCAAACAGAGCCGTTTTCTGCAGGACGGTCGTGCTGAAGGGCTGAAAACCCTGGAAGCACTCGGTTCGTTGGAAAAAATGCGTACGTTTTGGGATTTCGACGGACGAGTGACCGCACCGCTGCACGGTTTTCTGAGTGCCGAAGACTATTACCGTCGCGCATCGAGCCGTTACTACCTGGGTGGGATCCGCACCCCCACCCTGATCATCCAGGCCGCCGACGACCCCTTCGTGTTCAACCATAGCCTGCCCGAAGCCAGCGAACTGTCGGATTGCACCGAGTTCGAACTGCTGGCCAAGGGTGGGCATGTGGGGTTTGTGGACGGTTCGCTGAAGCGCCCCGGCTACTACCTCGAACGACGAATCCCACAATGGCTACAGACAAAACGCAGTTAAACATGTGGGAGGGGGCTTGCTCCCGATGGCGGTGTATCAGTATCAGATGTCCTGACCGACCTACTGCTATCGGGAGCAAGCCCCCTCTCACATTTTGATTGGATTCACACCGGCATTACGTCAATCGCCAGTAGCGACCTTCCGCGCAGGATCGGTAATCCACTCGCTCCACGACCCCGCATACAAGGTGCCCAAGGGGTAACCCGCCAGGCTCAGGGCGAACAGGTTGTGGCACGCCGTCACGCCTGAGCCGCAATAGGCAACCAGCTTGTCCGGCGAGCGGCCCTGCAACTGCGCGGCAAACCGCTGCTTGAGCTGTTCGGCCGGCAGGAAGCGGCCGTCACTGCCCAGGTTTTCACTGAATGCCGCACATTGCGCGCCAGGAATATGCCCGGCGACCGGGTCGATAGGCTCCACTTCGCCGCGAAAACGCGGTTGAGCGCGGGCATCGATCAACGTCATGCCGGGTTCGCCCAGACGTTTTTGCAGCTGTTCGGCATCTACCAGCAGACGATTGTCCGGCGTGCCGGTAAAGGCTCCCGGCTCGATCAGCGGTGCATCCAGGCTCAACGGGAAACCGGCCGCGTGCCAAGCCTTGAGGCCGCCGTCCAGGATAAACACGCCATCGCGCTTGCCCAGCCAGGCCAGCAGCCACCAGGCGCGGGCGGCATAGGCGCCAGGCCCGTCGTCATACAGCACAATGTCGGTGTCGGCGTTGATGCCCCACGCCCGCAGTTGCTGTACCAGAGTGTCCGCCGCCGGCAGCGGGTGACGACCGGTCACGCCCTTCGTCACCGGGCCGCTGAGGTGACGCTCCAGGTCGGCGTATTGCGCGCCTTCGATATGCCCTTCG
This sequence comes from Pseudomonas sp. R19M, assembly GCF_050312585.1. Lineage (NCBI taxonomy): Bacteria > Pseudomonadati > Pseudomonadota > Gammaproteobacteria > Pseudomonadales > Pseudomonadaceae > Pseudomonas > Pseudomonas sp. R19M. The sequence goes on along the minus strand of NZ_JBNPJV010000053.1, from coordinate 33,959 downwards.
GCATAGCTGCAAAGCCCATAGTCAGGGTCTTCCAAGGCAAAACGGCAATCAAGGATCACCAGCCCTCCACGCTGTTGGCGCTCGGCCAGTTGCTGGGGGCTGATCAGTTGCGCAAGCGGCATGACGGACTCCTGTGAACAGATTAGGGAAAGGTCCTACTTCACTTCTTCCAATGCCTGATTCAACGGCACGTAAAACTCTTTGAACAGTGCATCTACTGCTTCCTTAGCCTGAGGCGTGACAAACCCCGCCTCCAGCACCAGCACCTGATACACCCCGCGTTTGATCGCTTCAGCGCTCAAGTGCGCGGAGTTTTCATTGGTGGTGCACAGGAAACGCACCCAGGAGGTGAGGATGATCCAGGCATTGAGGGTCAGGGCTTCGGTTTGCACCTTATCCATATTGAGGATGCCGGCATCGACGAACCCTTGGTAGATGGCACCGCCCTGGGTCAGGCAACGTTGGGAGAAACGCCGGTAGCCGGTGGCCAGTTCCGGGTCGCTTTCCAGCAAATGTTCAAGGTCACGGTGCAGGAAACGATAGCGCCACATGCCGGCCAGCACGGCCTGCAGATAGAAGCGTTTGTCTTCGACGGTGACGGCGCGGCCTTGGGGCGGCCGCAGGAAACTGTCCACCAGGGCTTCATATTCACGAAACAGTACGGCGATGATCGCCTGCTTGTTGGGGAAGTGGTAGTACAGGTTGCCCGGGGAAATTTCCATATGGGCGGCAATGTGGTTGGTGCTGACGCTACGCTCGCCCTGCTGGTTAAAAAGCTCCAGGCTGGTTTGCACAATGCGCTCGCTGGTCTTTACTCGTGGTGCCATAGGGGATCAGCTTCTGTACACGTGATGAGGCATCTTACGGCCTATCCTTGCCAGGATAAATCCGCATGTTGCTGCAATGTCATTTGACAATTTAGAGTAATGACTCTAATAAATGGTGCATTCCAATAATAGTCGGGAACTGCGCCATGTCTGCCAACGTTGCCTATCTGCAAGATTCCCAGGGGCCGGATCAACTCCAGCCCCTGTTCGACGCACAACGTCGTGCCTACGCGGCCAACCCGATGCCGCCGGCCGAGCAGCGCCAGCAATGGCTCAAGGCATTGCGCGACCTGCTCAGTGACGAACGCCAGGCGTTGATCAACGCGATCAGCCAGGACTTCAGCAACCGCAGCGCCGACGAAACCCTCTTCGCCGAATTGATGCCCAGCCTGCATGGCATTCACTATGCCAGCAAACACCTCAAGGGCTGGATGAAACCCTCCCGCCGCGCCGTAGGTATCGCCTTCCAACCGGCTTCAGCCAAAGTCATCTACCAACCGCTGGGTGTGGTCGGGGTGATCGTGCCCTGGAATTACCCGCTGTATCTGGCTATAGGCCCGCTGGTCGGGGCTTTGGCGGCGGGGAATCGGGTGATGCTCAAGCTCAGCGAGTCCACCCCTGCCACTGGCGAGCTGCTCAAAGCCCTCTTGGCGAAAATCTTCCCCGAGGACCTGGTGTGCGTGGTGCTGGGCGAGGCCGAAGTGGGCATGGCGTTTTCCAGGCTGCCCTTCGATCACCTGCTGTTTACCGGCGCCACCAGCATCGGCAAGCATGTAATGCGTGCTGCCGCCGAACACCTCACGCCGGTCACCCTGGAACTGGGCGGCAAATCGCCTGCCATCGTTTCCGCCGATGTGCCGCTCAAGGATGCCGCCGAACGTATCGCCTTCGGTAAAGCCTTGAACGCCGGGCAGACCTGCGTGGCACCGGACTACGTGTTGGTGCCGGAAGATCGCATCGAGGGTTTCGTCGAGGCCTACACCCAGGCCGTTCGCGGGTTTTATCCGACCCTGGCCGACAACCCGGACTACACCGCCGTCATCAACGAACGGCAATTGGCCCGGCTCAATAGCTACGTCAAGGACGCGACTGACAAAGGCGCCACCCTGATTGCGCTGTATGACCAGGGCCAGGCACGACGCATGGCCCACAGCCTGCTGCTTGACGTCAGTGATGACATGATCGTGATGCAGGATGAAATCTTCGGGCCTTTGCTGCCTATCGTGCCTTATCGCGGCCTCGACCAAGCCTTTGCCTACATCAACCAACGCCCTCGCCCACTGGCCCTTTACTACTTTGGCTACAACAAGGGCGAACAGAACCGTGTGCTTCACGAAACCCATTCCGGTGGCGTATGCCTGAACGACACTCTGCTGCATGTGGCTCAGGACGACATGCCGTTTGGTGGCATCGGCCCCTCAGGCATGGGCCACTACCATGGTCATGAAGGCTTCCTGACGTTCAGCAAGGCAAAAGGCGTATTGGTGAAACAGCGCCTGAACGCCGCAAAGTTGATCTACCCGCCCTACGGAAAATCGATCCAGAAGTTAATCCAGAAGCTGTTTATCCGCTGATATCTACACCTTCGGGACTCTCCACCTTCGGGACCATAAAAACAATGAACCCCAGCCTGACTGAATCACCCGCGCTGTCACGGCGCGGCGTCTTGAAAATCGGCCTGTGCGCCAGCGCCTTCCTGGCCACCGCCGGGTTGGGCGCCAGTCTCAGTGGCTGCTCCAGCAGCACCCCGGCCAGCGGCTTTGCCATGCTGCGCAGCAGTGACCTGCCCTTCTTGCGTGCGGTGATCCCGGTGCTGCTCGAAGGCGCCGCCAGCGCCCAGGCGGTGGTCGACGGGGTTGAAGACACCCTGAAAAAACTCGACTACAGCCTGCAATACCTGTCGCCGGAAATGTTCAAGCTCACCCAGCAACTGTTCGATGTATTGGCCATGGGCATCACCCGTGGTCCGTTGACCGGGATCTGGGGCAGTTGGGAAAACGCCAGCGCGGAGCAAATCCGCAATTTCCTGCACCGCTGGGAAAACAGCTACCTGAACCTGCTGCGCATGGGCCAGGGCTCGTTGCTCAAGCTGGTGATCATGGCCTGGTACTTCCGGCCAGAGTCCTGGGCCCACTGCGGCTACCCCGGCCCGCCGAAGATCTGATGCGTATCTTCCCTCATAAAAACAAGAGACGACCCTGATGCCCGTACCCGATCTGTTCCGCGACGGCCTGGCCCGCGGCTGGAAAACCCACAATGGCGCCGCCCTCGATAACGACCTGACCCTGGAAGCCGACGTGGCGATCATCGGCAGCGGTGCCGGCGGCGGCACCACGGCTGAAATCCTCAGCGCGGCGGGCTACAAGGTGCTGCTGATCGAAGAAGGCCCGCTCAAGACCAGCAGCGACTTCAAGCTGTTGGAGGACGAGGCTTACGCCAGCCTGTACCAGGAAGGTATCGGCCGCATGAGCAAGGACGGCGCGATCACGATCCTGCAGGGGCGGGCCGTGGGCGGTACCACGCTGATCAACTGGACCTCCAGCTTCCGCACGCCCGACCCCACGCTGACCCACTGGGCCAGTGAATACGCGGTCAAAGGCCACAGCAGCGCCGAGATGGCGCCGTGGTTCGAGAAAATGGAACAACGCCTGGGCATCGCACCCTGGGCCATTCCACCCAACGCCAACAACGATGTGATCCGCAAGGGCTGCGAACAGCTCGGCTACAGCTGGCACGTGATCCCACGCAACGTGCGCGGCTGCTTCAACCTGGGTTATTGCGGCATGGGTTGCCCGGTCAACGCCAAGCAGTCAATGCTGGTGACCACCATTCCGGCCACCCTGGAAAAAGGCGGTGAGCTGCTCTACCTGGCCCGTGCCGAACGCCTCAAATACAGCGGCGACACCATCAGCAGCCTGGAGTGCGTGGCCATGGACGAGCACTGCGTGGCACCCACCGGCCGCAAGATCACGGTCAAGGCCAAGCATTACGTGCTGTCCGGCGGCGGCATCAACAGCCCGGCACTGCTGATGCGCTCGGACGCGCCGGATCCGCACTCGCGCCTGGGCAAGCGCACGTTCCTGCATCTGGTGAATTTTTCCGCCGGGCTGTTCGACGAGGTGATCAACCCATTCTACGGTGCGCCACAGTCGATCTATTCCGACCACTTCCAATGGCAGGACGGCACCACCGGCAAAATGTCCTACAAGCTCGAGGCGCCGCCCTTGCACCCGGGCCTGGCCAGTACCTTGTTCGGTGGCTACGGCACGCAAAACGCGCTGGAGATGGGCCAGTTGCCCCACACCCACGCCATGCTGGCGTTGATGCGCGACGGTTTTCACCCCGACAGCCAAGGCGGCACCGTGGACTTGCGCGGGGACGGTACGCCCGTGCTCGACTATCAAGTCTCACCTTATGCCTGGGACGGCCTGCGCCGGGCCTTTCACAGCATGGCCGAGATCCAGTTCGCCGCCGGCGCAAAGTCGGTCAAGCCACTGCATCACGATGCGCGTCATGTGAACACCCTGGCCCAAGCACGCGAACTGATTGACGGCCTGAACCTGGAACTGCACCGAACCACGCTGGGCAGCGCCCATGTGATGGGCGGTTGCGCCATGGGTGAAGACCCGAAAATCGCAGTGGCCGACAGCCTCGGTCGCCATCACCAACTGCGTAACCTGTCGATCCACGACGGCTCGCTATTTCCCACCAGCATTGGTGCCAACCCGCAATTGTCGGTGTATGGCTTGACGGCGCAACTGGCGACGGCATTGGCCGAACGTCTGAAAACAGCATGAAAAAACCAGGTATTCACGGTATCTATCTACATAAGTCGACTTGGCCGACCGGGATGGCTGCGATACCATCCGGTTCCCCAACGGACTCCGCCAGGACGACGCGATGAACCGAGTGTTGTACCCAGGTACCTTCGACCCGATTACCAAAGGCCATGGCGATCTGGTCGAACGCGCCTCTCGCCTGTTCGACCATGTGATCATCGCAGTCGCGGCCAGCCCCAAGAAAAACCCGCTGTTTCCCCTGGAACAGCGGGTGGAACTGGCGCGTGAGGTCACCAAGCACCTGCCCAACGTGGAAGTAGTGGGTTTCTCCACACTGCTGGCCCATTTCGCCAAAGAGCAGAACGCCAATGTATTCCTGCGTGGCCTGCGTGCGGTGTCGGACTTCGAATACGAATTCCAGCTGGCCAACATGAACCGCCAATTGGCGCCGGACGTGGAAAGCCTGTTCCTCACGCCGTCGGAACGTTATTCGTTCATTTCCTCGACGCTGGTCCGTGAGATCGCGGCGTTGGGCGGCGATATCACCAAGTTCGTGCACCCGGCCGTCGCCGATGCGCTGACGTTACGCTTCAAGAAGTAAGAATGACTGTGGCGAGGGAGCTTGCTCCCTCGCCACAGGCTCGCACTGCGGGCGCCAATGCGGCACAATTGCGCGCATTAGTTTTCAGATGCCTTGGCTGACCGCCCTGGCAGGAGTTTCCATGTCCCTGATCATCACCGACGATTGCATCAACTGCGACGTCTGCGAACCCGAGTGCCCGAACGCTGCCATTTCACAGGGCGAAGAGATCTACGTGATCGACCCGAACCTGTGCACCCAGTGTGTCGGCCACTACGACGAGCCTCAATGCCAGCAAGTGTGCCCGGTAGACTGCATTCCACTCGACGAAGCGCATCCCGAGACCGAAGAGCAGTTGATGGAGAAGTACCGGAAGATTACCGGTAAGGCCTGAAGCTTATCGGCGCCCATTCGGGCCTCATCGGGAGCAAGCCCCCTCCCACACTCGACCGCATTCTCATGTTGGAACCTGGTCAACTGTGGGAGGGGGCTTGCTCCCGATGGCGATATCCGCCATCACACCGCAATCAGCGCTGGCACTTGGGGCAAAACACACTCGCCCGCTGCCCCAGCACCACATTGCGCAACTCGCTCCCGCAGACCTTGCACGCCTCGCCTCCCCGGCCGTAGACGAACAGTTCCTGCTGGAAATACCCCGGCTGTCCGTCACCGCCGATAAAGTCCCGCAGCGTGGTACCCCCCCGCTCGATGGCGGCCGCCAGCACGCGCTTGATCTCGATCGCCAGCTTCAAGTACCGCGCTCGTGAAATACCGCCGGCCTCTCGACGCGGGTCGATGCCCGCCGCAAACAGCGCTTCCGTCGCGTAGATATTGCCCACGCCCACCACCACCGCGTTGTCCATGATGAAGGGCTTCACCGCCATCGAACGGCCACGGGACAGTTGGAACAGGCGCTCGCCATCGAACAGCTCGGTCAAAGGCTCCGGGCCGAGGCGGATCAGCAGTTCGTGATTGTGCGGGTCCTGGCTCCACAGCATCGCGCCGAAGCGCCGCGGGTCGGTGTAGCGCAGCGCCAGGCCGGATTCGAGTTCAATGTCCACATGCTCATGCTTGGCCGCCGGCAGGCCGGCTTCCACCAGGCGCAAGTTACCCGACATGCCCAGGTGGCTGATCAGGGTGCCCACTTCAGCGTTGATCAACAGGTATTTGGCCCGCCGCTCCACCAGCACGATGCGTTGCCCGGACAGGCGCACGTCCAAGTCCTCCGGGATCGGCCAGCGCAGGCGTCGCTCACGCACCACCACACGGCTGACGCGCTGGCCTTCCAGGTGCGGGGCAATTCCGCGTCTCGTGGTTTCGACCTCTGGTAACTCGGGCATGTGTACCTCTTGAAGACAGGTTTAGTGGGCGCCCAGTTCGCGGATCGACAATTTCATGCTTTCGAAGTCGTAGTCCGACAGGCCCACGTAGTCCAGCACCAGATGGCCGATGGCTTCCCACTCGTGGTCCACCGCCTGGTTGCCCAGCACGCGGTGCGACGAGCAAATGTGCTCGGCCATTTTCAGGATCGCCAGCAGGTTTTTCAGCTGCGAATTGCGCGACGACTCATCGCTGAAAATCGCCAGGGCGTTGTGATGGTTGGCAATCGCGTCGGTCACGTGTTCCGGCAGGCGCCAGGATTTGGCGGTGTAATAGCCGACCACGGCATGGTTGGTGTTGAACGCGTTGTTTTCGGTGTCGACCACACGACAGTCGGGGTTGGCGTTGGCGTAGGCTTCCTCGAGCACCGTCATGTAATTGGGAAAGCGCTTGAGCATCAACGGCACGCCGCAATCGTGGAACAGGCCCAGGGCATAGGCCTCGTCGACCGCTTGCGAGCCGGTGCGCTTGGCCAGGGTCAGGCAGGTCATGGCCACATCCTGGGCAGTGTCCCAGAAGCGGTTGAGGGTGACGATGGTGTCGTCGCTCATCTCGCCCCTGATCGACTGCGCGTTGATCAGGTTGATGATCGAGCGGCTGCCCAGCAGGTTCACGGCGCGCTGGATCGAGGCGATCTTGTTGCTCAGGCCGTAATACGGCGAGTTGACGATTTTCAACAACGCGCCGGACAGGCCCGGGTCCTGGGAGATCAGCCGTGCAATCACCTCCAGGTCTGGGTCGGGCATGTACTGCTCCATCTGCAAATCCACCATGATTTGCGGTTGAGGCGGCACACTGATGCCTTGCAGGGCCTGTTGGATCTGTTCGGCGGAAAGCTCTTGGGACATAAGTACACACTCTGGGCTAGGCGGGGATTCTAACCTCTATAGGAACCTGACTGACACCTCAAAAACCTGAACAAAAACCCGGTCAAACGCGCGAGAGGGCTGGTTGCCGATTGCATCAGCGCCGTACGTCAGATACACCGCGCCGCCTGCATCGCGGGCAAGCCCACTCCCACATGAACCGCGCCGCAACAGGTATACTCCCGCTCTTTTTTCCGGAGCGACGTCATGTCCCTGCCAAGCCTGCGTCTCAAAGCCAACGCCGATCGTCGTTTGCGCAACGGCCACCTGTGGGTCTACAGCAACGAAATCGACGTGGCCGCCACCCCACTTCACGGCTTCCAGGCAGGCGACCAGACCATCCTGGAAGCGGCCGGCGGCAAGACCCTCGGCATCGTGGCCATGAGCCCGAACAACCTGATCTGCGCCCGCCTGCTGTCGCGCGACATCAAGTTGCCGCTGGACAAGTCGCTGCTGGTACACCGCCTGAACGTCGCCCTGTCCCTGCGTGAGCGCCTGTTCGACAAGCCGTTCTACCGCCTGGTCTACGGTGACTCCGACCTGCTGCCGGGCCTGGTGGTCGATCGTTTCGGCGACATCCTGGTGGTGCAGATTGCTTCGGCGACCATGGAAGCCCACAAAGACGACGTGATCGCTGCGCTGACCCAAGTGCTCAAGCCAAGCGGCATCCTGTTCAAGAACGACTCCGCCGCACGTGACGCCGAGGGCCTCAACCGCTACGTCGAAACCGTGTTCGGCCTGGTGCCGGAGTGGGTGGCGCTGGAAGAAAACGGCGTGAAATTCGAAGCCCCGGTGATCCAGGGCCAGAAGACCGGCTGGTTCTACGACCACCGCATGAACCGCGCGCGCCTGGCCCCGTATGCCAAAGGCAAGCGCGTACTCGACCTATACAGCTACATCGGCGGCTGGGGCGTGCAAGCTGCCGCCTTCGGCGCCAGTGAAGTGTTCTGCGTCGACGCCTCCGCCTTCGCCCTTGATGGCGTAGAACGCAACGCCGCGCTGAACGGCTTCGCCGAGAAAATGACCTGCATCGAAGGCGACGTCTTTGAAGCCCTGAAAGAACTGAAAGCCAGCGAAGAACGCTTCGACGTGATCGTCGCCGACCCACCGGCCTTCATCAAACGCAAAAAAGACATGAAAAACGGCGAAGGCGCCTACCGTCGCCTCAACGAGCAAGCCATGCGCCTGCTCAGCAAGGACGGCATCCTGGTCAGCGCCTCGTGCTCCATGCACCTGCCGGAAGACGACCTGCAAAACATCCTGCTGACCAGCGCCCGCCATCTGGACCGCAATATCCAGATGCTCGAACGCGGCGGCCAGGGCCCAGACCACCCGGTGCACCCGGCGATTGCCGAGACGCGGTATATCAAGAGCATTACTTGCCGGTTGTTGCCGAATAGCTAAGTAACACAAGGCCCCCTGTAGGAGCGAGCTTGCTCGCGAAAAACGCAAGGACATCGCGGGCTACCTGATAGCGCTGCGTTATCGTTGACGTTCTTCGCGAGCAAGCTCGCTCCTACAGAGAGATAGGTCACAACCAGATGGCGTCCCACAGCGGGTACTGGCCAATATGTTTGACCAGTCCTGCTCGCAAGGGATTGGCCACGATGTAACGGGCCATGGCCTTCAAGTCTTCCTCCCGACGAAGTGCACGGTCGAAATAGCCCTTTTGCCATAAGCTCCCGAACGAACACCTGGCCTTATTAATCGCACGGGCACTACGCGACTTGGTGATACGCATCAACCTCGGCAAGTCGCCGTTATGCAACTCGACCAGCCAGTGAAAGTGGTCAGGCATGACTACCCAGGCCAGCGAAGTCGCCTCCCCCTCTTCCTGGGCCGCCCTGAACTCACTGACAAGCAACCGGCCGATGCGCCAGTCCTGAAAGACACATTGCCGTTGATGAGTCACCACAGTAATCAGGTAAATGCGGCCCGACTCCGAATAGCGCCCGGCGCGTAGCCTATGTGCATGTTGTTGAGTGGACATTCCATCGTCCTCTTCCGTGAGTGGAAGAGAAACGGTAGGCGTTGCGGCGTCGATGGGCCTTTAAACAGTGGTTCTGAATATGTCCCGCCCCTGTAGGAGCGAGCTTGCTCGCGAAAAACCCATAGACGACGCGGGCTATCTGATAGCGCCGCGACTTCGCTGACGTTTTTCGCGAGCAAGCTCGCGCCTACAGGAAGACGGTGTAGAATCGGCCCTATTCATCGCCAGTCATCCCCCGGCGGGTTTATGAGCTCAAGGCCACTGCGCGCGGCGATCCCGTAGCGTTTGAGGCAACTTCCGGACACCACGGCCATTTTTCGGGTGTTCCTGACGTCAATAGAGGCTCACTTCCCTTTAGTACCTGATTAGCCGCCCGGAGTGCTCCATGCCAGATTACCGCTCGAAAACATCCACCCACGGCCGCAACATGGCCGGTGCACGCGCACTGTGGCGTGCCACGGGGATGAAGGATGACGACTTCAAGAAGCCGATCATCGCGATTGCCAACTCGTTCACCCAGTTCGTACCGGGCCACGTCCATCTCAAGGACCTGGGCCAGTTGGTCGCCCGCGAGATCGAGCGCGCCGGCGGTGTAGCCAAAGAGTTCAACACCATCGCCGTGGATGACGGCATCGCCATGGGCCATGACGGCATGCTGTATTCCCTGCCGAGCCGCGAGATCATTGCCGACTCCGTGGAGTACATGGTCAACGCCCATTGCGCCGACGCCATTGTGTGCATCTCCAACTGCGACAAGATCACCCCCGGCATGCTGATGGCGTCCCTGCGCCTGAACATCCCGGTGATCTTCGTGTCCGGTGGCCCGATGGAAGCCGGCAAGACCAAACTCGCCTCCCACGGCCTCGACCTGGTCGACGCCATGGTCATCGCCGCCGATTCCAGCGCTTCTGACGAGAAGGTCGCGGAATACGAGCGCAGTGCTTGCCCGACCTGCGGTTCGTGCTCCGGCATGTTTACCGCCAACTCGATGAACTGCCTGGTGGAAGCCCTGGGCCTGGCCTTGCCGGGCAACGGTTCCACGCTGGCCACCCACAGCGACCGCGAGCAACTGTTCCTCCAGGCCGGCCGCACCATCGTCGAGCTGTGCAAGCGCTACTACGCCGAGAACGATGAATCGGTGCTGCCGCGCAACATCGCCAACTTCAAGGCGTTCGAAAACGCCATGACCCTGGACATCGCCATGGGCGGGTCCACCAATACCATCCTGCACTTGCTGGCTGCCGCCCAGGAAGCCGAGATCGATTTCGACCTGCGCGACATCGACCGGTTGTCCCGCAACGTGCCGCAACTGTGCAAGGTCGCGCCGAACATTCAGAAGTACCACATGGAAGATGTGCACCGTGCCGGCGGGATCTTCTCGATTCTCGGCTCGCTGGCCCGTGGTGGCCTGCTGCATACCGACCTGCCGACCGTACACAGCCGTAGCATGGAAGAAGCGATCGCCAAGTGGGATATCACCCAGACCCGTGACGAAGCGGTGCATCACTTCTTCAAGGCCGGCCCGGCGGGCATTCCGACCCAGACCGCATTCAGCCAGTCGACCCGCTGGGAAACGCTGGACGACGACCGGGAAAACGGCTGTATCCGCAGCGTCGAGCACGCCTACTCCAAGGAAGGCGGCCTGGCCGTGCTGTACGGCAACATCGCCCTGGACGGCTGCGTGGTGAAAACTGCCGGTGTGGATGAGTCCATCCACGTGTTCGAAGGCAACGCCAAGATCTTCGAAAGCCAGGACAGCGCCGTACGCGGCATCCTCGCCGACGAAGTAAAAGCAGGCGATATCGTGATCATCCGCTACGAGGGCCCGAAAGGCGGCCCGGGTATGCAGGAGATGCTCTACCCGACGTCCTACCTGAAATCCAAAGGCCTGGGCAAAGCCTGCGCCCTGCTGACCGACGGCCGCTTCTCCGGCGGCACCTCGGGCCTGTCCATCGGCCACGCCTCTCCGGAAGCCGCCGCCGGCGGCGCGATTGGCCTGGTGCAGGACGGCGACAAAGTCCTGATCGACATTCCGAACCGCTCGATCAACCTGTTGATCAGCGATGAAGAACTGGCTGCGCGCCGGGTCGAGCAGGACAAGAAAGGCTGGAAGCCGGTGGAAAAGCGCCCGCGCAAAGTCACCACCGCGCTGAAGGCTTACGCCCTGTTGGCCACCAGTGCCGACAAAGGTGCGGTGCGTAACAAGGCGATGCTCGACGGCCTGTAAGCCTCCCCCATAAAAATGCCCCGCCAAGTGCGGGGCTTTTTTTTGCCGGGAGTATTCTCCAAAACACTGGAGGTCAATTGTGGGAGGGGGCTTGCTCCCGATAGCGGTAGTCCAGCCAACCCATGTATCGACTGACACTCTGCTATCAGGAGCAAGCCCCCTCCCATATCACTCCTGGTTACTGAATCTCGTCCGGCTTGACGATCACCCAGTTCTTGTCCGCCGTCACCGGCAACCCTTCCTTGGCCTGCGCCGCCGCGTGCTTGGCCATCATGCCGTTGAGCTGGGTCATGTACTTATCCTTACGGTTGACCCATAAGTGGATGCCGCCCTTGGCCACGTCCACATCGTGAAACAGCATGTAGCCATCGCTGGTTGGGGTATCCCCCCCGACGATCACCGGTTTTTTCCATTCGTCGATGTAGGTGAGGATCGCGGCGTGCTTGCCGGCCATCCAGGTCGCCGGGGTCCACAGGTAGGGGGTGAGTTCCAGGCCGAGGTTGGCCTTCTCATCATATTTGCCGGCCGTGATCTGCTTGCGTGCGGTGGTCAGCTCGCCGGTCTTGCGATCCTTGAGCAGGGTGCTCACGCCGATGACATTCTCAGGCTTGACGTTGTAGCCGTACTTCGGATCGGCAGCGACCATGCGTACCAGTTCCTCCGAGGCCGCCGTCATCACGTACACCTCGATGCCGTTCTCCATCAGCTTGTTGTACAGCTCGGCCTGGCCGGTGAACACCTTCGGCGGCTGGACCTCGGAGGTCTTCACCACATCACCTTCGTAATAGGTGACCGGCACGGGCTTGCCGGAGGCCATCAGCTCATCCACGTAGCCCTTGAGTTCTTTGAGGGTGAAGCCGGCAAAGATCTGCGCAACCCACGGGTAGCAAACCATGTCGTCGACTTCGCAGAGGCGATAGTAGTAGCTGAACAGGCTTTCCTTGTGGTCGGCGGTATCTTTGAACGGGATCAGCTTGAGGGAAGGGTCCATGGTGTCGCGGGTGATCAGGCCCTTGTTTTCAAGGTAGGGCAACAGGGACTCTTCGAGGTCGTAGCGGTAGCTGGTGTTATCCATGTCGAATACCGCGAAATTACCTTTGTTGGCGTTCGCAGCGATCATCTTGTTCAGTTGCTCGGCGGCAGGCGCCGGCCAATGCTTCAACTCGGTGGCGGCAGATGCCTGGCTGGCGAGGCCAAGGCAGAAGGCGGCGGCAAGTAATGTTGGCGCGAGCTTCATAAGCGTTTTCTCCCTGGGTCAAAGACATCGACGCTAACAAATCTGTATGACAGTTATCGCCCGAGCACGACCGCTTACATCGTGATCACGCCAAAGGCATGTGCCTGAGCGTCAGACGCTTATTCCAAAAACGACAGATACCATTCCATATCGGTATTAAATCAATATATTTCAAGCTGTTAGGCTTCCCGGTTCGCAATCGCAGGCTCGTGCGATTGGCTGCCTTCTCAACGGAGCTTTAATGAATCTGCCCCTGATTCTCAACTTACTGGTGTTCGTGGCCCTGTTGCTGGGCCTGGCACAAACCCGTCGGGCCCAATGGAGCCTCGCCAAAAAGGTCCTGTTCGCCCTCGCCCTGGGCGTGGTGTTCGGTACGGTTCTGCACACGATCTACGGTGACGGCAATCCAGTCCTCAAGGCGTCCATCGGCTGGTTCGACCTGGTCGGCAACGGTTACGTGCAACTGCTGCAAATGATCGTGATCCCGCTGGTATTCGCTTCGATCCTGAGTGCCGTGGCGCGCCTGCATAACGCCTCTTCCCTGGGCAAGATCAGTTTCCTGACCATCGGCACGCTGCTGTTCACCACCGCCATTGCGGCGCTGATCGGCATCGGCCTGACCAATCTGTTCGGCCTCACCGCCGAAGGCCTGGTAGCCGGCACCCAGGAAATGGCCCGCCTGCAAGTGATCCAGAGCGATTACGCCGGCAAGGTCGCTGACCTGAATATCCCGCAGTTGCTGCTGTCGTTCGTGCCGGCCAACCCGTTTGCCGACCTGGCCCGAGCCAAGCCGACGTCGATCATCAGCGTGGTGATTTTCGCCGCCTTCCTCGGGGTTGCCGCGCTGCAGCTGCTCAAGGACGACGTGGAAAAAGGCCAGAAAGTACTCAACGCCATCGACACCCTGCAAGCCTGGGTGATGCGCCTGGTGCGCCTGGTGATGAAACTGACGCCTTACGGTGTATTGGCGCTGATGACCAAAGTGGTCGCCGGCTCCAACCTGCAAGACATCATCAAGCTCGGCAGTTTCGTGGTGGTCTCGTACCTGGCCCTGGGCCTGATGTTCGTGGTGCATGGCCTGCTGCTGTCGCTGGCCGGGATCAACCCGTTGCGCTTTTTCCGCAAGGTGTGGCCGGTGCTGACGTTTGCCTTTACCAGCCGCTCCAGCGCGGCGGCGATTCCACTGAGCATTGAGGCGCAAACCCGCCGGTTGGGCATCCCGCAATCCATCGCCGGGTTTGCGGCGTCGTTCGGCGCGACCATCGGCCAGAACGGTTGCGCAGGGCTTTATCCCGCCATGCTGGCGGTGATGGTTGCCCCGACCGTGGGCATCAACCCGCTGGACCCGCTATGGATCGCAACCCTGGTGGCGATTGTGACCTTGAGTTCGGCTGGCGTTGCCGGTGTAGGCGGCGGTGCAACCTTTGCCGCGCTGATCGTGCTGCCGGCCATGGGCTTGCCGGTGTCACTGGTGGCGCTGCTGATTTCCGTGGAACCGCTGATCGACATGGGCCGCACGGCGTTGAACGTAAACGGGTCGATGACGGCGGGTGCGATTACCAGCCAGATCATGGGGCAGACGGATAAAGCGCTGCTGAATGCCGATGAGCACGCCGAGTTAGCGCAGGCCTGATAGACCGCTATCGGGAGCAAGCCCCCTCCCACACTTGAGCGCATTCTCATGTTGCAACGCGTTCAAATGTGGGAGGGGGCTTGCTCCCGGTGCTTTAAGCTTTTTCCCAGACTTCGAAGGTGTACGCCGGCTTATCACCGTCGGCCGGGTTCTCGACATTCGAAACCAGCTTCCACTGGTTCAAATCAAACTCCGGAAACCACGCATCCCCTTCCGGGCTCAGCGCCACGCGCGTCAGGTACAAGCGGTCCGCCTGTTCCAGCCCCTGCGCATACAGCTGCGCGCCGCCGATCAGCATCAGCTCATCCGCGCCTTGCTCCAGCGCCCACGCCTCGGCGCACTCGACCGCCGCGTCCAGTGATGGAAAAACTTGCGCACCTTCAAGCTCAAGATCGGTCTGACGGCTGACCACGATGTTCAAGCGCCCCGGCAACGGTCGGCCCAGGGAGTCCCAGGTCTTGCGCCCCATGATGATCGGCTTGCCAAGCGTGGTGGCCTTGAAATATTTGAAATCCCCCGGCAAATGCCAGGGCATGCTGTTGTCGACGCCGATCACACGGTTTTCACCGAGGGCTGCGATCAGGCTTAAAGGGAGAGTTTTTTTCATGGCGACGAGAATACCAGAGCCACGAGCCAGGGGTTATGCTCCAGGCTCACTGACACAACAGGATGGCGCGTGACGGCACTGAACCCACTGCACACACTCTGGCTGACGGAAACCGTGCGCCTGCGTGAAGAACACGCCGGCCCCCTGGAAGACCAGGAAGCCAACCGCCTGGCCCGCACGGCCGGTGGCGACCTGCCGACGCGTATTCAACAGCGCGCCCTGCACCTGGCCGAGCGCGATGGCCTGACTGCCGCCCTGACCCGCTGGCTGCAAGGCGCGCGCCTGGCCCTGGTGTTGCTGGCGATCGTCGCGATCGTCAGCGGCGCCGGCCTGGCCTTTGCCGCGCTGGGCAACGGGCTGGCCCCGGTCAACGTGTTCTGGGCCTTGGGCAGCCTGCTCGGCTTGAACCTGATCCTGCTGGTCAGCTGGGCCTTGGGCCTGCTGTTTGCCGGTGAGCACGGCGCCAGCCTGGGACGCCTATGGCTGTGGCTCAGCGAAAAGCTCGCCCGCGACGCCAAGGCCGCTCAGTTGGCGCCTGCGCTGTTGCTCTTGCTGCAACGGCAGAAACTCAATCGCTGGGCTGTGGGCGTGCTGGTCAACAGCCTTTGGCTGTTGGCGCTGCTCAGTGCCATGGTGATTTTGCTGACGCTGCTCGCTACCCGACGCTATGGGTTCGTATGGGAAACCACCATCCTTGGCGCCGACACCTTCGTCGCCGTGACCCAGGCCCTGGGTGCCCTGCCCGCGTGGCTGGGCTTCAATGTGCCGACGGTCGAGATGATCCGTGCCAGCGGCGACTCCGCGTTGAATATCGAAAGCGCCCGCCAGGCCTGGGCCGCGTGGCTGGTCGGGGTGTTGCTGGTTTACGGCATACTGCCCAGGCTGATCCTTGCCCTGCTGTGCCTGTGGCGCTGGAAACGCGGGCGCGCCGCCCTGCGCCTGGACCTCAACCTGCCCGGCTACAGCCAATTGCGCGAACGCCTGATGCCGAGCAGCGAACGCCTCGGCGTCAACGATGCCGCACCGGAGCAACTGCACGCCGTCACCGGCGGCGTCAGCGAACTGGAAAGCGACGGCGCTTTGCTGGTAGCCATCGAGCTGGACGATCAGCACCCCTGGCCTCCCAAATTGCCGGCCGGCGTCAAAAACGCCGGGATCCTCGACAGCCGCGAGTCGCGCAACAAGCTTTTGGAACAACTCAGCCGCTTCCCGCCGGCACGCCTGGCCATCGCCTGCGACCCACGCCGCTCACCCGACCGTGGCAGCCTGGCATTGATCGCAGAACTTGCGCGCAGCGCAACCGCCACCCGCGTCTGGCTGCTGCAAGCGCCTCCCGGCCAAGCCCTGGATGCCGAACGCCTGGGTGACTGGCACGCCGCACTGCAACAACTGGAGCTGCCTTTCGCCGACTGCGCACCGCTGAACTGGCTGGAGACCGGTCATGACTAAACCGCTGAAACTCGCTGTGGTCGGCCACACCAATGTCGGCAAGACCTCGCTGCTGCGCACGCTGACCCGGGATGTGGGCTTCGGTGAAGTCTCCCATCGCCCCAGCACCACACGGCATGTCGAAGGTGCACGGTTGTCGGTGGACGGCGAAGCCTTGCTGGAGCTGTACGACACACCCGGCCTGGAAGATGCCATCGCCCTGCTCGACTACCTGGAGCGCCTGGATCGCCCCGGCGAACGCCTCGATGGCCCGGCGCGCCTGGCGCGCTTCCTGGACGGCAGCGAAGCGCGCCAACGTTTCGAACAGGAAGCCAAGGTGCTGCGCCAATTGTTGGCCTCGGACGCCGGCCTGTATGTGATCGACGCCCGCGAGCCGGTGCTGGCCAAGTACCGCGATGAGCTGCAAGTACTGGCCAGTTGCGGCAAGCCGTTGCTGCCGGTGCTCAACTTCGTCAGCAGCAGCGACCACCGCGAGCCGGACTGGCGCGAAGCCCTGGCCCGTCTGGGCCTGCATGCACTGGTGCGCTTCGACAGCGTAGCGCCACCGGAAGACGGCGAGCGGCGCTTGTATGAAAGCCTGGCACTGCTACTGGAAAACGCCCGGCCGCAACTGGAACGGTTGATCCTCGACCAGCAAGCCCAACGCCAGGCCCGCCAGCAAAGTGCCGCACGCTTGATCGCCGAGCTGTTGATCGACTGCGCCGCTTGCCGTCGCAGCGTGGTTACCGAAGATGAGCAGCAAGCCATCAGCGATTTGCGCAAGGCCGTGCGCCAGCGCGAACAGAAATGTGTGGAAGCCCTGCTCAAGCAGTTCGGCTTCCGCGCGCAGGATGCCGCCGCCAGTGACCTGCCACTGCTCGACGGCCGCTGGGGCGACGACCTGTTCAACCCGGAGACGCTCAAGCAATTGGGCGTGCGCGTCGGGGGCGGGATCGCCGCGGGGGCGGCGGCCGGTGCCGGTGTCGACCTGCTGGTCGGCGGCCTGACCCTGGGCGCCGCCGCCCTGGCCGGTGCGATTGCCGGTGGCGCACTGCAGACCGCGCGCAGTTATGGCAGCCGCCTGCTGGGCAAGATCAAAGGCCAGCGCGAACTGACTGTGGACGACAGCGTGTTGCGCCTGCTCGCCCTGCGCCAGCGCCAGTTGCTCAAAGCCCTCAACCTGCGCGGTCATGCGGCCATGCACAGCATCAAGGTCGATACGCCGCAGGACAAAACCTGGCGCGAAGGCAAGTTGCCGGACGCACTGCATAAAGCCCGCGCCCATCCGCAATGGTCGTCCCTCAACCCCCACGCCAAGCTCAGCCAGGCTGAGCGCCAGGAGCAAGTTGAAGCGCTGGCTCTGCGCCTCGACGAAACCTAAGTCGCCAATGCCTGCCGGGCCTTGCCCTTGAGCACCTCGAGGTCGAGCACCGGCACGTGCATCTGCTTGGCCTGCTCGTCCCAATAGCGCAGGCGCAGGCTGACCTGGCAGAGCGGGTCTTGCTCGAAAGCCCGCGCTTCTTCTGCCGTCATCACGCCCCCTTGGTACTCCAGGGTACGGCGGCTGGCTTCGCTCAGGCGGGTGTAATAGTCGGGCTGGCTGAAGGTCAGGTAGCGCTTGGCTTGCACGTGATATTCCACCAGCCTGGCCATGCGTTCGCTGAACCCGGCCCGGCGCAAATAATCCGCGCCCAGCCGCTCATGGCTGACCACACCATAACCGCCCATATTTTCACCACCCTGGCCGCACAGATGCCCGATGTCGTGAAAAAACGCCGCCAGCACCACTTCATCGTCAAAACCCTCAGCCATTGCCCACTGCGCGGCCTGGGACATGTGCTCGATCTGCGACACCGGCTCGCCGATGTAATCCGCCGCGCCATGCCTTTCGTATAAACCGAAGACGTCGGCAATCACCTGCTCCGCGGTCATGACGCCGCGCCCCACAACGCACTGATATTGCGTTCGGCCAGCGCCGGCCCCACGCTCATGCCCACGCCGGTATGCATCAGCGCTGCGCTCACCCCCGGCGCCACGCGCAGGAATGAGAACGGCCCGGGACCGCGTGAGCCGTAGACACCTTGCCAGCGCTCCACCACCTGGATCTTGCACCCCAAGGTCTGCTCAGCCAGTTCGATCATCCAGTCATCGACCTGTTCGGCGTTGAACGGCGATGCATCGCGGCCGTAGTCGTGGGAATCGCCGATGATCAGTTCGCCATGGGGCGTCGGGCTGATCAGCAAGTGAATACCCTGTGCCGCCAGGTGAGGCGCTTCACGCAGGATCTGCGCCTGCACCGATGCAGCTTGCGGCAAGTCGGCGAAGGCGCCGTAGTGCACACAGCTGAGGCCGGTGAGCAACGCATGTTGCAGGTTCAGATTGACCGCCGGTCGCGCCCGCAGCATTTGCAAGCGGCAGATCTGCGGGTTGAGTTCGGCCATCGCCTCGGCCAGCAGCGTCTGGTAGTCGTGGCCGGAGCACACGATGACCTGCTCGCCACGAAAGCTGCCTGCCGTGGTGTGCACATGGTCCGGTTCGACGTCGCGTACCAAAGTGGAAAAGTGAAACTCGACCTTGAGCGTTTGGGCCAGATAGGCGATCAGCGCCGGAATCGCCTCGCGCGAATACAACTGCTGATCGTCCTTGCCGTGCAGCGCGGCGCGGTGATGGCGAAACTGGCCGCCGTACAGATCCTTCATCGCCGAGCCTTGCAGCAGCTCGACGTTGTAGCCGTGTTCCCTTGCGCGGCCGGCACAGAAGGCTTCGAGCAGATGCTCTTCGGCTTCGGTGCGGGCGAACAAGTACGAGCCGTTGCGCTTGAGTTGCAGGCCCGCCACTTGGGCCCAATGGCCCCAGATGTCACGGCTTTGCCGCGCCAGCTCGAACATCGGCCCCGGCGGCTGGCCGCTGACCAGCGCCTGGCCGAAGTTGCGCACCGAGGCGCCGAGCGGTGTGGCGCTACGCTCGAAGACCCTGACCTTGAGCCCGCGCCTGGCAGCCGCGTAGGCGTGGGACAGGCCGAGGATGCCGGCGCCAACAATCAACAGATCACTACTCATGCATTCCTCTCGTTCCCACGCTCCGCGTGGGAATGCATCCTATGACGCTCTGCGTCACAAATTCGGGACCGGGTGGCGTTCCCACGCGGAGCGTGGGAACGATCGGTTATTGTTTTTCGGACTTGCCGTCATAGCGCTTGCGCCATTCGGTGAGGATGCTGTCGCGGTTCTTCGAGGCCCAGGCAAAGTCGTTCTTGATCAGGCGCTGCTCGTAGTCGGCCGGCAGCTCGGTCTGCGGCTTGGCGATGCCCGGCTGGGCGAGGACAGCGAAATTGTCCTTGTACAGCTCCATCGCGGCGGGGCTGGCGGAGAAGTCGGCAAGTTTTTTCGCCGCATCGGCGTGAGCAGTACCCTTCATCACGGCCGTTGCTTCAATGTCCCAACCCAGACCCTCTTTCGGCAGGATGATGTCCAATGGCGCCCCCTGGCGCTTGAGCTGCACCGCCGGGTACTCGAACGAAATACCAATCGGGAACTCCCCCGAGGCGGCCAGCTTGCACGGCTTGGAACCGGAGTGGACGTACTGGCCGATGTTCTGATGCAGTTCGTCCATGTACTGCCAACCCTGCTTTTCACCGAAGGTCTGCAACCAGGCGCTCACATCGAGGAAGCCGGTGCCGGACGACGCCGGGTTGGGCATCACGATCTTGCCCTTGTACTCAGGCTTGGTCAGGTCCTGCCAGCTCACCGGCTTGGTCAGGCCCTGTTTCTCGGCCTCGACGGTGTTGAAGCAGAGGGTCGCCGCCCATACGTCCATGCCGACCCAGGCCGGTGGGTTGGCGGGGTCGCGGTAATTTTTGCCGATCTTGCCCAGGTCCTTGGGCGCGTAGTTCTCCAGCATGCCCTGCTGGTCGAGGATCGCCAGGCTCGAAGCTGCCAGGCCCCACACTGCATCGGCTTGCGGGCGATCTTTCTCGGCCAGCAGCTTGGCCGTGATGATGCCGGTGGAGTCGCGCACCCACTTGATCTCAACGTCAGGGTTGGCCTTTTCGAAAGCCTGCTTGTAGGTCTTCAACTGCTCGGCTTCGAGCGCCGTGTACACCGTCAGTTCGGTCTTGGCGAAGGCATTCAGGCTGAATGCCGTGAGTACCGCAGCGACCAGCGCCAGGGGCTTGAACATGGAGCACCTCCTTCAGGGTTGTCATTGGCCGGGAGCGGACTGGCGCCAGGCTTGGGAGCGACGCAGCGCGCCACGTGAGGCCCACGCCAGCAGCAGCGAAACGCCGGCCGAAGTGAACAGGATCAGGCTCGACATGGCCGCCGCACCGCCCACGTTGCCGGCGTCGTCCATGTTCAACACGGCGACGGCGGCGAGGATAGTGTCGGGGCTGTAGAGAAAAATCGCGGCGGACACGGTGGTCATCGCCGATACAA
This sequence comes from Pseudomonas sp. R19M, assembly GCF_050312585.1. Classification (NCBI taxonomy): domain Bacteria; kingdom Pseudomonadati; phylum Pseudomonadota; class Gammaproteobacteria; order Pseudomonadales; family Pseudomonadaceae; genus Pseudomonas; species Pseudomonas sp. R19M. The sequence continues at coordinate 12,972 of NZ_JBNPJV010000053.1, read as the reverse complement.
ACAGGTAGCGCACGATGTCCAGCAGCGCCGGCAGGCAGATCGGCACCGTGACGCGCAGGTAGTGGCGGTACAGCGGCGCCTTGAGCGACAGCGCGGCGGCTTCGAACTCGGCATCCAACTGGCGCAGGGCGGTGGTCGCGGTCATTTGTGCGGTGGTCAGATAGTGGGCAATGGTGCACACCATCAGCAACGTCATGCTCCCGTAGAACACATGCAGCGGGTTGCCGTTGAGGTTGAAAAAGAACACGTAGCCCAGGCCCAGCACCAAGCCTGGCACCGCCATCGGTACGAAGCTGAGCATGCGCAGGGCCAGGTTCAGGCCTTTCTGGCTTTGGGTTTTTTCCATCAGGTAGGCACCGGTGAAGATCAGCACACTGCCGAGCAACGCCGTGCACAGGGCCATGGTCAAGCTGTTGCGATAGGCCAGCCAGCCACCGCCTGCCGTGTCTTCGAACTGGTAGTGGTTGAGCGACAACGACAGGTTGTAGGGCCAGAACTTCACCAGCGAGGAATACACCGCCATGCCGAACACCAGCAGCAGTGCCGTGCAGATCAGCATCACGATGGCCAGATAACAGCCGTCTCTTGCACGCGATGGCGCGGGTCGAAACACTTGCGCGCGGCCGCTCATGGCGTCGCCATGCCGCCGGCGCAACCAGGCATCCACGCCAAAACTGAACAGCGCCGGCAGCAGCAACACCATGCCGATCAATGCGCCACGACCAAACTGTTGCTGGCCGACCACCGCCTTGTAGGCTTCCAGCGCCAGCACCTGATAATCCCCTCCCACCACCACGGGCACCCCGAAGTCGGTGATGGTCAGGGTAAACACCAGGCAGGACGCAGCAAATACGGCCTGGCGCGTGGCCGGCCAGGTGATGCTGCGAAACGCCCGGGCCGGGCTCGCACCCATGCTGGAAGCGGCATCGAACAAACGCGCATCCGCCAGGGACAGCGCTGACAGCAGAATCATCAAGGCGTGTGGGAAGGTGTAGATCACCTCACCCAACACGATGCCCCAGAAGCCGTAAATGTTCTCAGAGAGCAAACCGCGCAACAGGCCCTGGTTACCGAACAGGTACACCAGCGCAATCCCCGGCAACATCGACGGCGCCATTAATGGCAGCAATGACAGGCCGCGCCAAACGGCCTTGCCGGGAATCAATGTGCGTTGCAGGGCGTAGGCAAACAGGTAAGCCAGCGGTACGACAATGGCAGCCACACTGACTGACACTTTCAGGCTGTTACCCAGCAGCCAGTGAAAATTGTCGCTGGTCACCAGCTCTCGCGCCGCGATCCACCCGCCGCCCTGCCCGGCTTCGCTACTGAAACCTCGCCAGAAGATCGCCAGCAGTGGCAGCAGCACCGCGATAACCAGCAAAAACAGCCACAGCAGTTTGCCGCCGAGCACAAAAATACGATCGTCCATTTGTGCACGGGACACCTGGCGGGCTATCGGCAGCGTCATCACCGCAGCCATCTCAGGCAAACACCTGCAGGCTGCGCGGCGGCAGCGCCACCCAGATATCCTGGGCACCCAGGCGCGGCATGGCTTCCGGCGCCAGCTCGGCGAGCAATGGATGACCGGGCAATTGCGCCAGCTCAAAGCTCATGCGGCAGCGGTTGCCGAGAAAGGTGATCTCGCGGACCTTGGCCGGGAACAGGTTTTCTTCATGCACCGGCGGGTTGACGCTGATGGCTTCCGGGCGACAGAACAAACGCCCGGACTGGGCCACGCCGGCATCATCGGCCAAGCGCAGGTTCATACCACCATCCTGAGCGTGGCTGACACTGTTGCGGCTGAACGGCAACCAGTTGCCCTGGCCGACAAACTCCGCCACAAACGGTGTGGCCGGACGGTCGTAGATCGCCTGGGGCGTCGCGTATTGCTCGACCTTGCCGTTGTTCATCACGGCAATACGGTCGGCCATCAACATGGCCTCGTCCTGGTTGTGGGTGACCATCAAGGTGGTGATGCCCAGGCGTCGTTGCAGCTGGCGCAGCTCGGTGCACAGGTGCTCGCGGACACGGGCGTCGAGGGCCGACATCGGTTCATCCAGCAACAGCAGCGAAGGGGCCGGTGCCAGCGCTCGCGCCAGGGCGACACGTTGCTGCTGGCCGCCGGACAACTGGCCGGGGTACTTCTTTTCGCTGCCCACCAGGCCCACCAGTTCCAGCATCTGGCCGACGCGCTTGCGCACCTCATCGCGGCCGCTGCCGGTGAGACCGTAGCCGATATTGGCTTCGACGGTCAGGTTGGGAAACAGCGCGTAGGACTGGAACAAAATCCCGTAGTCCCGCGCCTGAGGCGGGAGCAGGGAAACGTCGCGATGGCCCAGGCGCAGTTCACCGCTATCCTGGCGTTCCAGGCCGGCGATGCAGCGCAACAAGGTGGTCTTGCCGCAACCGGACGGGCCCAGCAGGCACACCAGCTCGCCGGCGGCGACGTCCAGGGACACGTTGTCCAGCGCGGTAAACGCACCAAAGCGTTTCTGGATGCCCCGCACCGTCATGGGCGCACCGGGGTGGGTCAGGGCTGTGTTCATGCAAGGCACCTCATCGAACGGATGAAGGCCATGCTAGGTGGGCAATGCGTCGGTCATGTGGCAGGAAGGCAAAACGCGGTGATAGTGGTATTGGTGGATTTGGGTGTGGCTCATGGAGGTGCGGTGGCTGGACTGCCGCTATCGGGAGCAAGCCCCCTCCCACAGTTTGATCTGTGAATACATTCAGAATGTGGGAGGGGGCTTGCTCCCGATGAGGCCCTCAAAGCCGCCTACCTACTCAGAGGGGCGACATTTCCTGCGCCAACCCCAGAAACGCCGCCGGCAACCGTGCGCCCTTGCGCTCCTTGAGGCAGTACAGATACTCGGCAATCTGCGGCGCGTTTTCGATGGTCAACACGCGTAATTGCGGGTCGTGGGGTACTTCCTGGCGGGCAATGATGCTGATGCCGATGTTGCGCAGCACCGCCTCGCGGATCGATTCGCGGCTGCCGATTTCCAGCAACGGGCCATGGCTCACGCCCGCGCCTTGCAACAGGTCCTCCGTCAGGCGCCGTGTGGTCGAGCCCGCTTCGCGCATCAACAAGGTATGCCCGGCCAGTGCCGTCAGCGGCACATGCTCCAGCGCTGCCAGCGGGTGATTGCGATGGACCGCCAACACCAACGGGTCGGTGCCGAGCACACGGCGGATCAGCCGCGGGTCTTCGAGCAATTGCGAGGACGCGGCGACGTCAACGCGGTAATCATCCAGCGCTTCAAGCACCTGTTGGGAGTTGCCGATTTCCACCGACACCTCCACCTGGGGCAGGCGCTCACGAAAGGCTTTGACCAGGTCGAGGATGTAATACGGCGCCGTCGCGGCGATGCGCAGAGCGCCCTGGACCTGACCGTTGTTGCGCAGGAAGAACTCGATGTCCGCTTCCTGCTGCAACAGCGCCTTGACCATCGGCAGCAGGCGCGCGCCTTCGTCACTGACGGTGAGGCGGCGCCCGCCACGGTAAAACAGCTCGACCCCGTACTGGCTTTCCAGGTTGCGGATCTGGGTGGTGACGGTGGGCTGGCTCAGGCCGAGCTTCTTCGCCGCCTGGGTAATGCTGCCCAGGCGGGCGACCATGAAAAACGCCTTCAACTCGGCACTCAGCACACCACCCTCTCATCCTCTATTTGCGCAACAGGCGCAGGCCATTGAACACTACCAGCAGGCTTACGCCCATATCGGCGAACACCGCCATCCACATGGTGGCCATGCCCAGGAAAGTCACGGCAAGAAAGATCGCCTTGATCACCAGCGCCAGAACGATGTTCTGCTTGAGGATACTCGACGTTTGCCGCGACAAACGAATGAATGCCGGGATCTTGCGCAAATCATCGTCCATCAAGGCCACGTCGGCGGTCTCGATCGCCGTGTCGGTGCCGGCGGCGGCCATGGCAAACCCGATCTCGGCGCGGGCCAGGGCCGGCGCGTCGTTGATGCCGTCGCCGACCATGCCGACACGGTGGCCTTGGCCATAGAGGGTTTCGATGGCTTGCAGCTTGTCGGTGGGCAGCAGGTCGCCTTGGGCTTGATCGATACCGACCTGGGCGCCAATGGCTTGGGCGGTGTGAGTATTGTCGCCGGTGAGCATCAGGGTCTTGATACCCAGGTCGTGCAGTTGCTGGATGGCTTCACGGCTGCTGTCTTTGACGGTGTCGGCGACGGCGAACAACGCCAAGGGGCCGGACTTGTCGAGCAACAACACCACGGACTTGCCTTGTTTCTCCAGGGCGAACAGCTTTTCTTCCAGTGCCGGCGAGCACAGGCCAAGGTCTTCCACCAGCCGGTGGTTGCCCAAGTGATAGGTTTCGCCGTTGATATCCCCGCGCACGCCACGGCCGGCCAGGGCCGCGAAGTTATCCACAGCGTGTAGGGGCAGCTTTTTATCCACAGCAGCATTGGCAATCGCCAGGGACACCGGGTGGTCGGAGCGCCCGGCCAGGCTGGCAGCCAGGGCGGGCGAGGTGTCCGCGACGTTGGGGAACAACGCCAGGTAGTCGGTTTGCACCGGCTTGCCGTGGGTAATGGTGCCGGTCTTGTCGAGCGCCAGGTAGTCGAGTTTGTAGCCACCCTCCAGGTACACGCCGCCCTTGATCAGGATGCCTTTGCGCGCCGCCGCCGCCAGGCCGCTGACGATGGTCACGGGCGTCGAGATCACCAAGGCGCAAGGGCAAGCCACCACCAGCAACACCAAGGCACGGTAGATCCAGTCGAACCAGGCGCCAGCCATGAACAACGGCGGGATGATCGCCACACCCAGCGCGAACAGGAACACCGCCGGGGTATAGACCTTCGAGAAGCTGTCCACAAAACGCTGGGTCGGTGCCCGCGCGCCTTGGGCTTGTTCCACCGCATGAATGATGCGCGCCAGCGTAGAGTTGTTCGCCGCGGCGGTGACCTTGTACTCCAGGGAGCCGGCCTGGTTGATGGTGCCGGCGAAGACTTTATCGCCCACGGTCTTTTCAATCGGCAGGCTTTCACCGGTGATCGGCGCCTGGTCGATAGTGGACTGGCCCGCAGTGACTTCACCGTCGAGGCCGATGCGCTCACCGGGTTTTACCCGAACGATCGCGCCCAGTTTAATGCTTTTGACCTCCTGTTCCACCCATGAACCGTCGGCCTGCCGCACCGTGGCCTGTTCCGGCGTCATTTGCATCAAGCCGCTAATGGCGTTACGAGCACGATCCAGGGATTTGGCTTCGATCAACTCGGCCACGGTGAACAGGAACATCACCATCGCCGCTTCGGGCCACTGGCCAATCAGCACGGCACCGGTAACAGCGATGCTCATCAGCGCATTGATGTTCAGGTTCAGGTTCTTGAGCGCGATCCAGCCCTTCTTATAGGTGGTAAGCCCGCCGCTGAGGATCGACACCAACGCCACCAAGGCGATCACCCAGGTCGGCGCGACGCCAGTGAAGTGCAGCACCTCGGCGCCCAACGCTCCTACGCCAGACACAGCCAAAGGCCACCAGTGTTTCTTGGCGGGAGGCTGCGCGGCGGGGGCACCCTCTTCAATCGGGTCGGCCTGCATGCCCAAGGATTTGATGGCATCGATGATCGGCGCGGTGCTCGGCAGGTCATGCGTCACGCCGAGGATGCGGTTGATCAGGTTGAATTCCAGCTGCTGCACGCCGGCGAGCTTGCCCAGTTTGTTCTGGATCAGTGTCTGCTCGGTGGGGCAGTCCATGGCTTCGATGCGAAAAGTGCTCAAGCGCGAGCCCGCCGTCGGCGTTTGGCTGAGCGTCACCACAGCAGGCGCAGCCTTGCTCGAACAGCAAGAGCCCGCATGGCTGGCATGATCATGCGGCTTGACCGGCGTCAGTTTGGCGCCGTGGTCGTGGCTATGTGCATGATCGTGGTCATGATCATGTTTGTGATCATGCTTATTCGGGGTGTGGATGGAATCGCTCATTCGGTCGCGTCCGTAAAGGTGCCTGTTGCCAAGTAAAGACCCTGTAGCCACTATAGGGTCAAGCACCCATTTGGAGATTGCAGCAATGAAGATCGGCGAACTGGCCAAACTGACCGACTGCCAGGTGGAAACTATCCGTTACTACGAGAAAGAGGGCCTGCTACCGCCCCCGGCGCGCACCGACGCCAACTACCGCGTATACACCCAGGCCCACACCGAACGGCTGATCTTCATCCGCAATTGCCGCAGCCTGGACATGACCCTGGAAGAAATCCGCAGCCTGCTCGGGCTACGCGACAGCCCCCAGGACCAATGCGAAAGCGTGAATGCCTTGATCGACGAGCATATCCAACACGTGAAAGCGCGGATCGATGGGCTGTTGGTGCTACAGGAACAGCTGCTGGACCTGCGCCAACGCTGCGGCGGTGGAGCGGGCCTGGATCAATGCGGGATTTTGCAGCGGCTGGAAGTCAGCGGCAGTGTGGCGGCCAGCGAGGCTGAGCCTTCGCATGTGGGCAGAAGCCATGGGCACTGATTCTAGTGACCACAGCCCCTCCCACAATGACCGGTGCAGGCCTCAGATGGCCACGTCGGCCTTGATGCTTGGATCGGCGTCATAGCCCACAATTTCGAAATCTTCGAACTTGTAGTCATAGATCGACGCAGGTTTGCGCTTGATCACCAGCTCCGGCAGCTTTTTCGGCGTACGCGCCAGCTGGGTGCGGATCTGTTCCATGTGGTTGCTGTAGGCATGGGTATCGCCGGTGGTGACGATGATCTCGTGGGGGATCAGGTCGCACTGCTGGGCCAGCATGTGGGTGAGCAACGCCAGCGCGGCGGTGTTGTACGGCAGGCCCAGGAATACATCGGAGCTGCGGATATACAACTGCATCGACAGATGACCGTCATGCACGAACGCCTGGTACAACAGGTGGCACGGCGGCAAAGCCTGCTTGCCGTTGCGCGCGTTTTCCTGGGGGCTCTTGGTTTCGTCCGGCAGGTACTCGACGTTCCAGCCGTGGAACAGGATGCGGCGGCTGTTCGGGTTGGTCTTGAGCGTGTGGACCATGTAGTCGATCTGGTTGATCTTGCCGCCATCCTTGGTCGGCCAGGCGGTCCACTGCTCGCCGTACACCGGGCCCAGGTCGCCGTCTTCGGTGGCCCATTCATCCCAGATGCGTACGCCGTTTTCGTTCAGCCACTTGATGTTGGTGTTGCCGCTCAACATCCAGATCAATTCGTTGGCGATGCTTTTGAAATGAAGCTTCTTGGTGGTCAGCAGCGGGAAGCCGTCGGCCAAGTTATGCCGATACTGACGGGCAAACACGGCCTTGGTGCCGGTGCCGGTGCGATCGCCCTTGGTCAATCCATTGGTCACGACGTCGTTCAGTAGTTCGAGATATTGCTTCATGTGAGTACCCGTATCGTTGAAGCCGAGGCCGGCAAAAGCCTCGGCGTCGAATTTAAAGCGCTGTGTTCTTGATGCCTTGCGGGCGATTGTAAGCCCACCACAACAGGCCCAGACCCGCGATGATCATCGGCAGGCTGAGAATCTGCCCCATGGTCAACCAGCCCCACGCCAGGTAGCCCAGCTGTGCATCCGGCACCCGCACGAACTCGACGATGAAACGGAAGATCCCGTAGAACAGCGCGAACATGCCGGAAACCGCCATGGTCGGACGCGGCTTGCGCGAGAAGATGTACAGAATCAGGAACAGTGCCACACCTTCCAAGGCAAACTGGTAGAGCTGCGACGGGTGGCGCGGCAATTGCGCCGGGTCGCTGAACGGCGGGAACACCATGGCCCACGGCACGTCAGTCGGCTTGCCCCACAATTCGGCGTTGATGAAGTTACCGATGCGCCCGGCGCCCAGGCCGATCGGCACGAACGGTGCGACGAAGTCCATCAGTTGGAAGAACGACTTGCCATTGCGCCGGCCGAACCACCACGCGGCGATCATCACGCCGACAAACCCGCCGTGGAACGCCATGCCGCCCTTCCACACTTCGAAGATCAGCGTCGGATGGGCGATATAGGCTGGCAGATCGTAGAACAACACATACCCCAGGCGCCCGCCGACGATCACCCCCATCGACATCCAGAACACCATGTCGGAGAGTTTCTCCTTGGTCCAGGTCGGGTCGAAACGGTTCAGGCGCCGGGAAGCCAGCAGCCAGGCACCGCCGATGCCGATCAGGTACATCAACCCGTACCAGTGGATTTGCAGCGGACCGATGGCCACGGCCACCGGGTTGATCTGCGGGTAAGGCAGCATTGCGACTCCTCGTTAAATCATTAGTCATGGCGCACCGGACCATGCCGGTGTGCGATTAAGCCTGCGTTACAGCCGCTATTTCAAATTAAGAAGTTCACACGTACCGAACCGCCAGGCATGTTAACGGATGGAAGGCGTGCGACCCAACTTCGATGCGATGGAACACCCGCCGCGGTGTGAGTAGAGTGGCAAAAAACACAAAAGGGATTTGCCTGATGTGCCTAATAGTTTTCGCCTGGCGGCCGGGCCACGCCCAACCGCTGATCGTCGCGGCCAACCGTGATGAGTTCTACGCCCGCCCCAGCCTGCCGCTGGCCCAGTGGCCGGATGCGCCCCAGGTGTATGCCGGTCGCGATCAGGAAGCGGGCGGCACCTGGTTGGGCGTGAGCGCCGACGGGCGTTTTGCCGCCCTGACCAACATCCGGGACCCGCACCAGCCGCCGGCACGCAAGTCCCGGGGAGAGCTGGTGGCGCGCTTTCTCAGCGGAACATTAGCGATTGACGACTATTTGGCCGACGTTAACGGACGATCGATTGAATATGCCGGCTTTAACCTGCTGGTGGGCACGCCCGATGAGCTGTGGCACTACAACGCCAAGCACACCGCGCCTACACGGCTGGAGCCTGGGGTTTATGGGCTCTCCAATGCCGGGCTGGATACGCCATGGCCCAAATTGCTCAAGGCCAAGGCGGCGTTGCGCGAACGGCTCGAAGATCCGCAGCCGCAAGCCTTGCTGGACATATTGAGTGACCCACAAACCGCACCGTTTGCCGATTTGCCGGACACCGGCGTGGGATTGGCCACGGAGAGTTTATTGTCGAGCGTGTTCATTGCCAGCCCCAGCTATGGGACGCGGGCGAGTACGGCGCTGATCGTGAATGCCGACGGGACGCGGCGGATGGTGGAACGCAGTTTCGGCCCACTGGGAGGCAGGTTGGGCGAAGTAGAACTCAGCCTCTGAGCAACACCACAAAACTACTGTGGGAGGGGGTCAGTCGACATCTACTTGACTGACCCTCCGCTATCGGGAGCAAGCCCCCTCCCACATTTTTGATGTGTACCAAGCTTTAGAGAGTTTTGGCAGAGGCCGGGTTGATCATCCGCGTCAGCCCCAGGTTCTTCAGCGCCAGCTGCAGCGAGCTGTGGATAACTTGCGGGTTGTCGATGGTCATCAACTCGGCCAGCAGGTCCTTGGCCATGCTCAGTTCGACCTGGCGCAGCATCCACTTCACCTTCGGCAAGTTGGTGGCGTTCATCGACAAGCTGTCAAAGCCCATCGCCATCAGCAGCACCGCCGCTGCCGGGTCGCCGGCCATTTCACCACAGATGCTCACCGGCTTGCCTTCGGCATGGGCTTCACGCACCACATGTTGCAGGGCTTGCAGCACGGCCGGGTGCAGGTAGTCGTAAAGGTCGGCCACCCGTGGGTTATTGCGGTCCACGGCCAGCAGATATTGGGTGAGGTCGTTGGAACCCACCGACAGGAAGTCCACCTGCCGCGCCAACTCCTTGGCCTGGTAAACCGCAGCCGGAATTTCGATCATCACGCCAATCGGCGGCATCGGCACGTCGGCACCTTCGTCGCGGACTTCGCCCCAGGCACGATGGATCAGGTGCAGCGCCTCTTCCAGCTCATGGGTACCGGAAATCATCGGCAGCAGGATGCGCAGGTTGTTCAAGCCCTCGCTGGCCTTGAGCATGGCGCGGGTCTGCACGAGGAAAATCTCAGGGTGGTCGAGCGTCACGCGAATGCCGCGCCAGCCGAGGAATGGGTTGTCTTCCTTGATCGGGAAATACGACAGTGACTTGTCGCCGCCGATATCCAGGCTGCGCATGGTCACCGGCAGCGGGTGGAAGGCTTGCAGTTGCTCGCGATAGATCGCCAACTGCTCCTTCTCGCTCGGGAACCGCTGGTTGATCATGAACGGCACTTCGGTACGGTACAGGCCGACCCCTTCGGCGCCACGCTGCTGCGCGCGAGCTACATCAGCCAGCAGGCCGGTGTTGACCAGCAACGGCATACGGCGCCCATCCAGGGTGACACACGGCAGTTCGCGCAATGAGTCCAGGCCCAGCGCCAGTTGTTTCTCTTCCTGCACCACTTCGGTGTACTGCTTGCGCAGCACTACGCTGGGGTTGGTGTAGACCTCGCCGCGATGACCATCGACGATCATGTCGATGCCATCGACCTTGGAATACGGCAGGTCCACCAGGCCCATTACCGTCGGGATGCCCATGGCCCGGGCCAGGATTGCGACGTGGGAGTTGCCCGAGCCGAGTACCGAGACCAGACCCACCAGTTTTCCCTGAGGCACTTCGCCGAGCATGGTGGCGGTCAGTTCTTGACTGACGAGGATGGTGTTATCGGGATAAACCAGGTTGTTGGTGCGATCTTCCTGCAGGTAAGCCAGCAGGCGACGGCCCAGGTCGCGCACATCCGAGGCGCGCTCCCGCAGGTAGGCGTCGTCCATCAGTTCAAAACGGTTGACGTGATCGGTCACCACCTGGCGCAACGCGCCCTGGGCCCACTGGCCGGTCTTGATCACGTTCTTGACTTCGCTGCCCAGGGACGCGTCGTCAAGCATCATCTGGTACACATCGAACAACGCCCGTTCTTCGGGGCGTAGCTGGGTCGCCAGCTTGGTTGACAGGTTGCGCATGTCGGCGCGCACGCCTTCCAGTGCGGTCTTGAACAGTTTGATTTCTGCGTCGATGTCATCGACGGTCTTGTCCGGCACGACGTCGAGGTCGGCTGGCGGCAGCATGACCACCGCCGTCCCCACCGCAGCCCCCGGCGAGCCCGGAACACCGACGAACTTGGCTTCCTGGATGCCCTTGCCCTGGCGGCCCAGGCCGCGAATCGAACCCGTCGCCTCGGCGTGAGCAATGACCCCGGCAAGCTGTGCGCTCATGGTCACGAGGAAGGCTTCTTCACCCTCGTCGAACTGGCGGCGCTCTTTCTGCTGGATGACCAACACGCCGACGACGCGGCGGTGGTGAATGATCGGGGCGCCGAGGAACGAGGCATAGCGCTCTTCGCCGGTTTCGGCAAAGTAGCGATAACGCGGGTGATCGGCCGCGTTTTCAAGGTTCAGGGGTTCTTCACGCGTCCCCACCAGGCCAACCAGACCTTCATTGGGCGCCATGCTGACCTTGCCAATGGAGCGCTTGTTCAAGCCCTCGGTGGCCATCAGCACAAAACGGTTGGTCTCTGGGTCCAGCAGGTAAACCGAGCAGACCTGGCTGCCCATGGCTTCCTTGACGCGCAACACAATAATCCCCAACGCCGCCTTGAGATCCTTGGCGGAGTTAACTTCCTGGACGATCTTGCGCAGCGTATTGAGCATGGCTCGGGGTCGAACTCCGTCGTCAGTCGCGCGCTAAAAGGCGCGGGGCAAGCTCTTTAAGAGCGCGACGATAAACCTCGCGCTTGAATGTCACCACCTGGCCCAACGGGTACCAATAGCTGACCCAACGCCAGCCATCGAACTCCGGTTTACCGGTCAAATCCATCCGCACCCGCTGCTCATTGGAGATCAGGCGCAGGAGAAACCATTTCTGTTTCTGGCCGATGCACAGCGGTTGGCTGTGGGTACGCACCAGGCGTTGCGGCAAACGATAGCGCAACCAGCCACGGGTGCAGGCCAGAATTTGCACATCTTCACGCTCAAGGCCGACTTCTTCATTCAACTCACGGTACAAGGCGTCTTCAGGGGTTTCGTCGGGGTTGATCCCACCTTGAGGAAACTGCCAGGCATCTTGGTTGATTCGGCGAGCCCATAGCACCTGTCCGGCATCATTCGTAAGAATAATCCCGACATTAGGACGGAAACCATCGGGGTCGATCACGGCAACAACCTCGCAAACGCATGTCGCCGCATTGTTCCACAAAGGTTGATGAAGCGGCAACGAGGCTTCTTACCTTATGTGCACTCTTGTGAAAAGACCGTATTCTGGACGCCTTTTTACAGACTTTTCAGCGAGTAACTGCAATGCGCCTGGCTTTATTCGACTTGGACAACACCCTTCTCGGCGGTGACAGCGATCACGCGTGGGGCGATTACCTGTGCGCCCGTGGGATTCTCGACCCGGTGGCCTACAAGGCCCGCAACGACGCGTTCTACCAGGACTACCTGGCCGGCAAGCTGGACAATGCCGCCTACCTGAACTTCAGCCTGGAAATCCTCGGCCGTACCGAAATGGCCCAGCTGGAGCAGTGGCACCAAGACTTTATGCGCGACTGCATCGACCCGCTGATGCTGCCGCTGGCCGAGGAACTGCTGGCCAAACACCGCGCCGCCGGCGACAAGCTGGTGATCATCACCGCCACCAACCGTTTCGTCACCGCGCCGATTGCCGCACGCCTGGGCGTTGAAACCCTGATCGCCACCGAGTGCGAGATCGACAATGGCCGCTACACCGGGCGCAGCACCGACGTGCCGTGCTTTCGTGAAGGCAAGGTGACGCGCTTGAACCGTTGGCTGGAAGAAACCGGATATAGCCTGCAAGACAGCTACTTCTACAGCGACTCGATGAATGATTTGCCGCTGCTGGAGCAAGTGACCCATCCGGTGGCGGTGGATCCGGATCCGAATCTTCGTGCCGAGGCCGAGAAGCGCGGCTGGCCAGTAATCACACTCCGCATGTAGTGAGCGGGCTTGCCCCGCGCTGGGGGGCGAAGCCGCCCCAACAAGGACGCTGGGGTGTTTCAGGTAGACCGAGGCGCCTGGGTTTGGGGCGGC
>NZ_JBNPJV010000011.1:0-58326 GCF_050312585.1 Pseudomonas sp. R19M | reverse complement strand
GATGTAGTGCGTTGGTCGATTTAAGATCGCTTGGTTTCTGATGTATCGCGTTGTTCAATTTGGGGCCGCTTCGCAGCCCAGCGCGGGGCAAGCCCGCTCACTACAGCCCCCGCATTGAATGCAGCATCCCGCTTTTACCCTAATCGAATATTCAAGCTTTGCGCGTCGCCTTCACGTGCGGCATTGATCAACTGTTGCTTTGCGCTAGCGTTCAGCGGGTTCAGCCAGCTGACGACTGTATGGCTACGGCCCAGTCGCAAGGCTTCACAGGTCAATTGCTGGGCACTTTGCGTACCGCGCGGTTGCAACAGCAGGATGCGTTCGCGGTTGAGGCCGGCGTCCCGCAGCCAGGCCTGGGTCAGGCTGGCGGGCGGGGCGATCAGCGTCAGCCAGCGCGCGTCTTTCTCCTCGCTTAATTCGCGAAGGATCGGCGCCAGCAGGTTCAGGCAGCTCTCGGCAGCACCGCGCAACGACAGCTCGCTGAACGCCTCAGGTTCGGCGCTCCAGGGCGCTTCGACCGCTTCCTTGAGGATTGGCACAAGAGGTTGGGCCATGAAGGCCTCGAACAGCGACAGTTGAGTGTGCTGTGGGGTGTGCACGAGCTGCATGGTGCCTCCTTTAGCGGCGAATGACGCCGACGCTCAGGCCTTCGATCACCAGGTCCTGATCTTTCAGGTTGACTTCGATCGGGGCGAACTCAGGGTTTTCGGCTATAAGCCAGACCTTGCTGCCTTCGCGCTTGAAGCGTTTGACGGTCACTTCATCGCCAATACGGGCAACGACGATCTGGCCATTACGGGCTTCGCGGGTGGTGTGGACGGCCAGCAGGTCTCCGTCGAAAATACCCACATCCTTCATGCTCATGCCTTGGACCCGTAACAGGTAATCGGCGCGCGGATGGAAGAAGGTCGGGTTGATGTTGCAGGACTCCTCGACGTGCTGCTGCGCCAGGATCGGCGCGCCAGCAGCGACGCGGCCGATAATGGGTAGCGTCGACTCATCGGCCTTGGCTTCGAAGCCAGGGATGCGGATACCGCGTGAAGCGCCTGGGGTCATCTCGATCGCGCCTTTGCGAGCGAGGGCCTTGAGGTGTTCTTCGGCGGCGTTGGGAGACTTGAATCCCAGTTCCAGCGCAATTTCCGCTCGGGTCGGCGGGTAGCCGTTGTCATCGAGGCAGCGCTTGATAAAAGCCAGAATCTCAGCTTGGCGTGGCGTCAGTTTTAGCATGTTGATCGCTCTGTCTTTTTATACAGTGACTGGGATTATATACAGTGGACTGCGCTTGGCAATCATCCTTTTCGAGCGCTCCGCTGGACGGTCATTTGTCGGTACGCCTGCAGGGCAGCGACAGCGCTGCCTATAGAGCCGCCAGGATGTGATTAAATAGCGCTGAAACAGGTGACTGCCCGGCCGGAAAATGGACCGCACGCTTGACAAGACATACTCTGAAACGTATGTTTCAAACAAGTGTTTGTCAGGCGGAGTAGCCATGGCCCAGTCGGAAACCGTTGAACGCATTCTCGATGCTGCCGAGCAGTTGTTCGCGGAAAAAGGATTTGCTGAAACCTCATTGCGTCTGATCACCAGCAAGGCTGGGGTCAACCTCGCGGCAGTGAATTACCATTTCGGCTCGAAAAAAGCCCTGATCCAGGCGGTATTCTCGCGCTTCCTGGGGCCGTTCTGCGCCAGCCTCGACCGTGAACTGGAGCGTCGCCAGACCAAGCCGGAAAACAAGCCAAGCCTGGAAGACCTGCTGGAAATCCTGGTTGAACAGGCGCTGGTGGTGCAACCGCGCAGCGGCAACGACCTGTCGATCTTCATGCGCCTGTTGGGCCTGGCGTTCAGCCAGAGTCAGGGCCACCTGCGGCGTTATCTTGAAGATATGTACGGCAAGGTATTTCGCCGTTACATGTTGTTGGTCAATGAAGCCGCCCCACGTATTCCACCGATCGAATTGTTCTGGCGTGTGCACTTCATGCTCGGTGCGGCCGCGTTCAGCATGTCCGGGATCAAGGCATTGCGCGCCATTGCCGAGACCGATTTCGGCGTCAATACGTCCATTGAGCAGGTGATGCGCCTGATGGTGCCATTTCTCGCCGCCGGCATGCGTGCCGAAACCGGTGTGACCGATCAAGCCATGGCTGCCGCCCAATTGCGTCCTCGCAGCAAATCGACACCGGCCGTCGCCAAAGCATGACCGTGCCGGGTGTGCGTGGCTGCTGGCATCCGCTAAGCTAGCCACCATGCCGATTTCAGCTATTGACTCGCAACCCGTTGCTTTCACTCAGCGGCCAGTATGAAGGGGGCTGCGTGAGGGCAACGGGTTGTGTGCGTTATTTAAGGAAGGTTTATGACTGCTGCCCTGCAAGGTTCTTTGATGGTCGACGTTGCCGGTACCTGGCTGACGGCCGAGGATCGTCACCTGTTGCGTCAGCCGGAAGTGGGGGGGCTGATCATTTTTGCACGCAATATCGAGCATCCGCGCCAGGTCCGCGAGCTGAGCGCGGCCATCCGTGCGGTGCGCCCGGATTTGCTGCTGGCGGTCGACCAGGAGGGCGGTCGCGTGCAGCGCCTGCGCCAAGGCTTCGTGCGTTTGCCGGCGATGCGCGCCCTGGCGGATAACCCCAATGCCGAATACCTGGCCGAGCAGTGTGGCTGGATCATGGCAACCGAGGTGCTGGCTGTGGGCCTTGACCTGAGCTTTGCCCCGGTACTGGATCTGGATTACCAGCGCAGCGCCGTGGTCGGCACGCGCTCCTTCGAGGCTGACCCCGAACGCGCCGCTGTGCTCGCCGGGGCTTTTATCCGGGGCATGAACAGCGCCGGCATGGCCGCTACCGGTAAACACTTCCCGGGGCACGGTTGGGCTGAGGCTGATTCCCACGTTGCTATTCCCAATGACGAACGCAGCCTGGAACAGATTCGCAACAATGACCTGGTGCCTTTCGCACGCCTGAGCAAGCAGTTGGCAGCAGTGATGCCTGCGCACGTGATTTATCCGCAAGTGGACTCCCAGCCTGCCGGTTTCTCGCGCCGCTGGTTGCAGGACATCCTGCGCGGCGAATTGCAGTTCGACGGGGTCATCTTCAGCGATGACCTGTCCATGGCCGGGGCGCACGTGGTGGGCGACGCTGCGAGCCGTATTGAAGCGGCGCTGACAGCGGGTTGCGACATGGGGTTGGTGTGTAACGATCGTGCCGCCGCCGAGCTTGCACTCAGCGCGGCACAGCGTATGAAGGTCAAGCCATCGGCCCGCATTGCACGCATGCGTGGCCAGGCGATTGCATCGACGGACTACAAGCAGGACCCGCGTTGGTTGGTGGCGCTCACTGCGTTGCGCGACGCTCAGTTGATCGACTGAACACCGCGTCGCGGCTATCGGGAGCAAGCCCCCTCCCACACTTGACCGCGTTTCATCTGAAGAAACGCGATCAGTGTGGGAGGGGGCTTGCTCCCGATGACGGTCTGACCGTCAGCGCTTTTCCTGTTTGTTGGGCAACGGTGCAAACAACGCCTCGATATCCTCGTTGCCCAATTGCCAGTCCCCGGTCGTGCGACCATCCAGCACGCCTGCCGCCAAGTCGGACTTCTCCTTCTGCAGGTGCTGGATTTTCTCCTCCACCGTGCCTCGGGCAATCATCTTGTACACGAACACCGGCTTCTCTTGCCCGATGCGATAGGCGCGGTCGGTGGCCTGGTTTTCCGTGGCCGGGTTCCACCATGGGTCGTAATGGATCACGGTGTCGGCTTCGGTCAGGTTCAAGCCTACGCCACCGGCCTTCAGGCTGATCAGGAAAATCTGCAGTTTGCCGCTCTGGAAATCCTTCACCGGTGTACGCCGATCCCGGGTCTGGCCGGTCAACAAGGCATAGGCGATGCCACGGTTTTTCAGCTCGGTCTCGATCAAGCTGAGCATCGAGGTGAACTGGGAAAACAGCAGGATTCGCCGTCCCTCTTCAAACAGCTCCTCGAGCATCTCCATCAGGCTGTCGAGCTTGCCGGAGCTGCTGCCCCGTACGGGCAAGGTCGCGTCGTTGACCAGGCGCAGGTCGCAGCACACCTGGCGCAGCTTGAGCAGTGCTTCAAGAATGATGATTTGGCTGCGGGCCACCCCCTTGCGGGTGATCTCGTCGCGCACCTTCTTGTCCATGGCCAGGCGCATGGTCTCGTACACATCGCGCTGGGCCTCATTGAGATCGACCCAGTGGATGATCTCGGTCTTGGGTGGCAACTCGGTTGCCACCTGCTCCTTGGTGCGGCGCAGCAGGAACGGTTTGATCCGACCATTGAGATGCTGCAATCGCACATCACTGGCGCGCTTTTCGATGGGCACGCGGTAGTCGCGGTTGAAGCTTTTGACATCGCCCAGCCAGCCCGGCAGCAGGAAGTGGAACAACGACCACAGCTCGCCCAGGTGGTTTTCCAGTGGCGTACCACTCAGGCACAGGCGCTGCCGTGCATTCAGTTCGCGCGCCGCCTGGGCCGCCTTGCTGTTGGGGTTCTTGATGTATTGAGCTTCGTCGAGGATCAGCACATGCAAGGGCAGGGCGGCGAGCCGTTCGATATCCTTGGGCAACAACGCATACGTGGTCAGCAGCAGGTCATAGTCCTGCAGGTTCGGGAAATGTTTCTTGCGTCCCGCACCGTACAGCGCCAATACCCTGAGCTGCGGTGTGAAGTGCGCCGCCTCATCCAGCCAGTTGGGAATCAGGCTGGTGGGCATCACCACCATGCACGGTCGGTCCAGGCGTCCGGCGGTTTTTTCACTGAGAATATGCGCCAGGGTTTGCAGGGTTTTACCCAAGCCCATGTCATCCGCAAGAATCCCACCGACGTCCAGTTGGCGCAGCGACTGCATCCAGCTCAAGCCTTCCAGCTGATACGGGCGCAAGGTTGCGTTCAGCCCTTCGGGCGCTACGCAGGTGAAATCCTTGATGTCGCGCAGGCGTTGGGCAAAGTTGCGGATTTTCTCGCCACCTTCCCATTGCAGTGGCAGGTCTTCCAGTGGGTTCAAGCGAATCGCGTCGGCCTTGGCCAGGCGCAGTGTGGTGGTGCCGGGATCTTGCAGATAAAACTCGCCAAGGGTGGCCAATACCGGTTTCAACCGGCCATAGGGCAGCGCTACTTGCAGCGGCCCATGACCATTGGGCAGCCCCGGGATATTCACCAGGATCAGCTCGTCATCGCGGCGCCGTGCGAGTTTTTCCGGGTTGAGAATTTCGGTGTGGGAGCGCATCAGGTTCAACAGGATCGGCAGCAGGCTCAGGCGCTCACCGTTGACGATAATCCCCAACTCCAGGTCGAACCAGTCGCGCTCCGGCCCTTCATCGACCGTGGCGTACCAATCATCGACGGCGCTTAGATCGAAGCCGAAATCTTCATCGATCTGCAGCTCCCAGCCGTCGCTGCGCAAGGTGGGCGATGCATTGAGGGTGAAGTTCAGCCAGGCGCTGTCATTGACCATTTCGAACAGTTCGCCGGCGCTTTCCGGCAGGGCTTTGCTCTGCCGCGTGGCGATCTTGAAGCCCAGCAGGCGCAGTTGCTCGCGATAGCGCTGTTCCAGCTCGGGATGCCGCTTGATACGTAGGCTCTGGGTTTCCTGGCGCACGATGATGTCGGCGTTTTTCTGCCCGCTGACGTAGTTGCCCAAATAATTGAACGACAACGCCGCACGGTGCTGGATATAGCGCTGCATCTTGCCGTTGCGCGGCTCGAACGCACTGAATTCGGCACTGGCCAGCCATAAGCGCGGCACGGGCGGCACATCTTCCATCACCACTTGCGGCAACACCACGCGGTTATCCAGTACGGCCTGGAGCTTTTCCAGCAGCTCGGCGTCCTGGGCGGCGGCCGGGTAAGCCAGGGTTTCCTGAACCTTGAGCAATACCGCCGCGATGTGTTTGCAGTTGGTGTGCACCGGGCAGGTACAGCGGCTGTCCACCAGAATCAGTGTGCCCTTGGCCGATTCGCGCAGTGAGATGGTCTGCCGGTAAACGTTGCTGCCGGAGCCTTCACAACTGGCGATGATGGTGCTGTCGCCGGACTCGACGATGCGCACGCGATTTTCCAGTGCATAACGCCGCCCGCGCTCCAAGCTCTGCTCTTTAAAGCGGTTGGCCCACGAAGGGGCCAGCGGTTTGGTCAATGACGACGTCAGGGGCATGGCGCTGGATCAGTCCTGAATGTCGGGCGGTGGTGCGCTGGGGGGCTTGGCGGTCAGCGAAGTGATCTTGATCAGCAGCGCCAGATGGCCGCCATCCAGGTAGTTGAGCTGGTTGTTCTTGGTGCGCACGTCTTTCTGGGCCAGGTGCTCGCTGGCGATCACGCTGCCATTGCTGTCGAACTGGTTGATCCAGAAGTCGGCGTCGATATCGGTGAAACGGCCCAATTGCAGGTTCAGCACGCCTTCGATAGGGAACTGGCCGAATTGCTCCTGGCCGTCGGTGATCGCGACTTTCACCGGCTGGTCGCCAAGGTTCTGCTCCCAGGCTTTGTGCGCCAGCACGGTGTAGCTGTTGTCCGCATTGAGTTTGTCGACGATGTTGTTCAGGCGCGGCGGGCTGATTTTATCACTGCCCAGGTGAACGGCACCGGCATCCCAGTTTTCCGGTGCGGCGCGGCTGTTGATCACCGGCTCCGCGTTCTGGCGTACCAGGATCATTTCCACCTGATACGGGCTGTCGGCAAAGGCCGCCGGTGCGAGTACCACCAACAGCAGGCTTAGGGTGCGGAGCAGGCGCATGGGGGCGTCCTTCAAGCGGATTTCGGGATGAGGCGCTCAAACAGCGCCTCCAGGGTATTAAAGCGTTCTTCGGCGCGTTCCATCGGGACCATGAATTTGAACAGCGTAGCCCCTTCGAACTTGTAACGGTTGGGCTGCCCCTGGATCAACTTGATCAGCACCAAGGGGTCAACCGGCGTTTGCGCTGCAAATTCGATGCGCCCACCTTGAGGCCCGGCGTCGACCTTCTTGATCCCCAACTGCTCGGCCTGCAATTTGAGCAAGGTCAGGCGCACCAGGTTCTTGGTCGGTTCAGGCAACAGGCCGAAGCGGTCGATCATTTCCACCTGCAGGTCCTTGAGACCTTCTTCATCGGTGGCCGAGGCAATGCGCTTGTACAGGATCAATCGTGCATGCACATCCGGCAGATAATCCTCGGGGATCAGCGCCGGCAAGCGCAGGTTGATTTCCGGACCGCCACCCAAGGGTTGGTCGAGGTTCGGTTGCTCGCCCTTGCGAATGGCCTTCACGGCGCGTTCCAGCATTTCCATATACAGGGTGAAGCCCACCGCCTGGATCTGTCCGCTTTGGCCGTCGCCCAGCAATTCGCCGGCACCGCGGATTTCCAGGTCGTTGGTGGCCAGTACAAAACCGGCCCCCAGGTCCTGGGTGTTGGCGATCGCTTCCAGGCGCTTTTCGGCATCTCCGGTAATCTGCTGGCGTGGGGGTGTGAGCAGGTAGGCGTAGGCCTGGTGGTGGCTGCGCCCGACGCGGCCACGCAACTGGTGCAATTGGGCCAGGCCGAACTTGTCGGCGCGCTCGATGATGATGGTGTTGGCGCTCGGCACGTCGATGCCGGTCTCGATAATGGTCGAGGCGATCAGCACGTTGAAGCGCTTGTGATAGAAGTCGCTCATCACCTGTTCGAGTTCGCGTTCGCGCATCTGGCCGTGGCCGATGGCGATACGGGCTTCCGGCACCAGTTCGGCGAGGTCGGCGGCGCATTTCTCGATGGTTTTCACATCGTTGTGCAGATAATAAACCTGCCCGCCGCGCAGCAATTCGCGCAGTAGCGCTTCCTTGACCGTGCTTTTGTTCTGCTCCATGACGAAGGTGCGCACCGACAAGCGGCGCGCCGGCGGCGTGGCGATGATCGACAGGTCGCGCATGCCCGACACCGCCATGTTCAGCGTGCGCGGAATCGGCGTGGCGGTAAGGGTCAGGATGTCGACTTCGCTGCGCAGGGCCTTGAGCTGTTCTTTCTGGCGCACCCCAAAGCGGTGTTCTTCGTCGATGATCACCAGGCCCAGGTTCTTGATCTTCACATCGTCCGACAGCAGCTTGTGGGTGCCGATCACGATGTCGATCTTGCCTTCGGCCAGATCGGCGACGGCGGCACTCACTTCCTTGGCCGACTTGAAGCGGCTCATCACTTCCACGGTCACCGGCCAGTCGGCGAAGCGGTCGCGAAAGCTGTTGTAGTGCTGCTGGGCGAGCAGGGTGGTCGGCACCAGAATCGCCACTTGCTTGCCCGCGTGTACGGCAATGAACGCTGCACGCATGGCCACTTCGGTCTTGCCGAAGCCCACGTCGCCGCACACCAGGCGGTCCATCGGCTTGGGTGCGAGCATGTCGGCGCGCACGGCTTCGATGGTGGTTTGCTGGTCCGGGGTTTCTTCGAAGGCGAAGCCGGCGCTGAAGGTGGCGTAGTCGGCCTTCGGGTCGGCGAACGCATAACCTTCGCGGGCGGCGCGGCGGGCGTAGATGTCGAGCAGCTCGGCGGCCACATCGCGCACCTGTTCGGCGGCTTTGCGCTTGGCTTTCTGCCAGGTCTCGGAACCCAGGCGGTGCAGCGGCGCCAAGGCGTCGTCGCTGCCGGTGTAGCGGGCGATCAGGTGCAGGTTGGCCACGGGCACGTAGAGCTTGGCGCCCTCGGCGTATTCCATGGTGAGGAATTCGGCGGCCTGGTTATCAATCTCCAGGGTCTGCAGGCCCAGATAGCGCCCTACGCCATGGTCGATATGCACCACCGGTGCGCCTTCGCGCAGCTCGGTGAGGTTCTTGATGACGGCATCGTTGTTGGCGTCGGCACGTTTTTCTCGGCGGCGGCGCTGCATCACGCGTTGGCCGAACAGCGGGCTCTCGGCGATCAGCGCCAGGGCCGGGTCATTCAACAACAGGCCCTCGTCCAACGGCGCGATGGTGATCGCCAAGCGATCTTTGCCCGCAACGAAGTCCGGCCAGTTGTCGACGGTTTTCGGGCGCAGCTTCAAGCGTTCCAGCAGCTCCAGCAGCACTTCGCGGCGACCGGCGGATTCGGCGGTAAACAACACGCGGCCGGGGAAATCGCCGAGGAAATTCGACAGCGCTTCCAACGGCTGATTGGCCTTGGCTTCAATCGCCAGGTCCGGCAGCGTTTGCGCGGGGAAGCGCTCGCGGCCGCTGCCGGCTTCCACGTCTTGCTGGCTGGCAACCACGCGCGGCCAGCTTTTCAGGCGCGCGAAGCAGTCTTCCACCGGCAGGAACAATTCGGCGGGCGGCAATAAAGGACGGGACGGATCGACGCGACGCTCTTCATAGCGGTTACGCACATCGTTCCAGAAATTTTCCGCCGCTTGTTCGATACCCGGTAGCGAGAACACCTGGGTGTCCTGGGGCAGGTAATCGAACAGGGTGGAGGTTTCGTCGAAGAACAGTGGCAGGTAGTACTCGATCCCGGCCGGCGTAATCCCACTGCTCAAGTCCTGAAAGATCGGGCAGCGGCGGAAGTCCACGTCGAAGCGCTCGCGAAAGCGCGCCTTGAAGCGGGTCACTGCATCCTTTTGCAGGGGGAATTCCCGCGCCGGCAGCAGCTTGACCGAATCGACCTTGTCGATGGAGCGTTGGTTTTCCGGGTCGAAGGTGCGCAGGGTCTCGATTTCGTCATCGAACAGGTCGATGCGATACGGCAGTTTGCTGCCCATGGGGAACAGGTCGATCAGTGCCCCGCGCACGGCGAACTCGCCGTGTTCGTACACCGTGTCGACGCAGCGGTAGCCGCTGGCTTCCAGGCGCGTGCGCATCTGGTCCACGTCGAGTTTCTGGCCGACATCCAGCACCAGGCTGCTACCGAGCAGGAACTTGGTCGGCGCCAGGCGGTGCAGCGCCGTGGTGATCGGCACCACCAGTACACCGTGGGCCAGCTCCGGCAAGCGATACAGGCTGGCGATGCGCTGGGAGATGATGTCCTGGTGCGGCGAGAACAGGTCGTAGGGCAGGGTTTCCCAGTCGGGGAAATGCAGCACCGGCAAATCGGGGGCGAAGAAGCTCAGCTCCTGCTCCAGCCGTTCGGCACTTTGGCTGTCGGCGGTGAGCAGCAGGGTAAAGCGCTTGGCTGCGCTGGCAGCCTCGGCAATGGCCAGGCTCAGGGCGGCACCGGGCAGGTTGCCCCAGTGCTGTTTACCTGCCGCGGCAGGGAGAAGCGGTAGACGCAGAACGGGCACGGAAGGTTGAGCTCCAAGCGTTGCGACAAAGTCGGTAATTGTAACGGCCCAAGGTGCCGCCTGTCAGTTGCTGACTGTGCCTAATGCGGTTTGTAGGAAATGTAGTGGCTAAGACAAACAAAGCTGCGTTTTGACTCAATATGTAGTGCCAAACGGTGCATGGTTTTCGGAGGGTTACGGACAAGTCGCCTGGGTCGCCTATCCGGCGGCCTTCTGGAAGCCGCGTATTTACTGGGCTGCAGCGGGGTGTCGGTTTTTGGCAAGCACTTTTTGTTGGCTTTGGCGCATTGCTCCGAGGGCGGTCGGGCGTCATAATGTAGCCCCTTTTTTCTGCCCCTACATGTGGAAGGTTCCCGTGACTCAGAAGCCCGACCAGTGTCTTGGTGAATGGATCGACCGTGAAGCACTCGCAGAAGCGATGATTCCGCTTATCGGCCAGCTGTACCGCAATAACAATGTGGTGAGCTCGATCTATGGCCGCAGCCTGATCAACCAGTCTGTCATTGCGATTCTCAAAGCCCACCGCTTTGCACGCCATCGCTCCGCCGACGACAGCGAACTCTCCGTCCACGAAACATTCCCGCTGCTCAAGGCCATGAGCGAGCTCAAGCTCGGCGCGGCCTCGGTAGACCTGGGCAAGTTGGCCTATAAATTCCGCAACGAAGGCAATGGCCGCAGCGCCGAGCAGTTCGTGCGTGAAGAAATGGCCGAGGTGATTGGCCAGCAAAACGCCGCTGCCCGTAAAGGCACCGACGTTGTCCTGTACGGCTTCGGTCGTATCGGCCGCCTGCTGGCGCGTATCCTGATCGAGAAAACCGGTGGTGGCGATGGCCTGCGCCTGCGTGCCATCGTTGTGCGCAAAGGCGCAGAGAACGATCTGACCAAGCGCGCAAGCCTGCTGCGTCGCGACTCGGTACACGGCCCGTTCAATGGCACCATCGTCATCGACGAAGAAAACAACACCATCACCGCCAACGGTAACCTGATCCAGGTGATCTACGCGAAGAACCCGTCCGAGGTGGATTACACCCAGTACGGTATCAAGGACGCCCTGCTGGTGGACAACACCGGCGTATGGCGTGATGCCGACGGCCTGGGCCAGCACCTGGCCTGCCCGGGTATCGACCGCGTTGTGTTGACCGCGCCTGGCAAGGGCAAGCTGAAGAACATCGTTCACGGCATCAACCACGGCGAAATCACCGCTGACGACAAGATCGTGTCCGCCGCTTCCTGCACCACCAACGCCATCGTGCCGGTGCTGAAGGCTGTGAATGACAAGTTCGGCATCGTCAATGGCCACGTCGAAACCGTTCACTCGTACACCAACGACCAGAACCTGATCGACAACTTCCACAAAGGCGATCGCCGTGGTCGTAGCGCCGCGTTGAACATGGTGATCACCGAGACCGGTGCCGCCACCGCTGCTGCCAAGGCATTGCCTGAGCTGGCCGGCAAGCTGACCGGTAACGCGATCCGCGTTCCAACGCCAAACGTGTCGATGGCCATTCTCAACCTGAACCTCGAGAAAGCCGCCACCCGTGAAGAAATGAACGAGTACCTGCGTTATATGGCGCTGCACTCCGATCTGCATAAGCAGATCGACTTCGTCAATTCGCAGGAAGTGGTATCCACCGACTTCGTTGGCTCGCGCCACGCCGGTGTGGTGGATGCCGAGGCGACCATCACCCAGGACAACCGCGTTGTCCTGTACGTGTGGTACGACAACGAGTTCGGCTACAGCTGCCAGGTGGTTCGCGTGATGGAAGACATGGCTGGGGTCAACCCGCCTGCGTTCCCGCGCTAAGCATCAGCCGTAATGAAAACGCCCCGACATGTCGGGGCGTTTTTTTGTCTGCGGTTCAGTGTTCAGCGAACGATGGCGGCCTCGGCAGTGCGCAGCGCATGCCGGTTGCCCTTGAACAGGACCAGGGTCGCAATCAACCCCAGCACTGCCGCGCCACTGAGCCAGATCCCGGGTGCCGCCTTGTTGTCCAGTACGTGGATCAGGTAGGTACAGGCCGCAGGGGTAAACCCGCCGAACGTTGCGGTCGCCAGGCTGTAGGCCAGGGAGAAACCGGTGGTACGCACCTCGACCGGCATGATCTCGGTGAGCGCGACTACCATCGCACCGTTGTACGAACCGTACAGGAACGACAGCCACAACAGCACGATCAGCAGATGGCTGAAGCTTGGATTGGCCACCAGCCAAGACAGCGCCGGATACGCCGTGAGGATCGCCAGAATCGTCGCCCCCATCAGCAGGGGTTTACGCCCGATCTTGTCGGACACAGCGCCCATTACCGGCAGCCAGATGAAGTTGGAAATCCCCACGCACACGGTCACCAGCAGGGCATCGAAGTCCGACAAGTGCAACTCCGCCTTGCCGAAGGTCGGTGTGTAGGCCGTGATCAGGTAGAACGACACGGTGGTCATCACCACCAATGCCATGCCGGCGATGACGATGCCGAAGTTCTGGCCGATCGAGCGGACGATTTCCTGCAGGGTAGGGCGGTGTTTACGTGCCTGGAATTCAGGGGTTTCCTCCAGGGAGCGGCGAATCACAAAGATCACCGGCACGATCAGGCAACCGATCAGGAACGGCACGCGCCAGCCCCAGTCACCCATTTCTTCGGGGCTGAGCCAGTGGTTCAGGCCCACGCCAAGCAGGCCGGCGAATACCACTGCGGCCTGTTGGCTGGCGGACTGCCAACTGACGAAAAAGCCTTTGCGGCCCGGTGTGGCGATTTCCGCCAGGTACACCGAAACGCCGCCCAGCTCCACGCCGGCGGAGAAGCCTTGCAGCAGGCGGCCAAGCAGTACGATCAGTGGCGCCGCGACACCCAGGGTGGCATACCCCGGCACGCAGGCAATCAGGATGGTGCCGGCGGCCATCAGCGCCAGGGTGATCACCAGGCCTTTTTTGCGGCCGTGACGGTCAATGTAGGCGCCGAGGAAGATCGCACCCAGCGGGCGCATGAGGAAGCCGGCACCGAACGTCGCCAGGGACAGCATCAGGGACGCGAAGGCGCTGTCGGTGGGGAAGAAGGTCTTGGCAATGGCCGTGGCGTAGAAGCCGTAGACCATGAAGTCGAACATTTCGAGGAAGTTACCGCTGACAACGCGAAAGATCGCTTTGCCTTTGCCCGTTGACGTGGACATGTCATGCACTCATTTTGGCTATCTTATTGGTGATCCCTGGTCGCTGGTCATCCTTGCTGCAAAGTCGCTACGCGAGGCTTCACTGAACAGTTTTGTAACCATATGTGTATTAGCCATGCCAGGCAATAAAAACCGATAGTCAAGTGACTGGTTGTCGCAGTTATTGCAATTTCCTGGATCTGTCGTTAAGTCAATACTGGCCTATGACGCGACCAAGGGTTAATGTGCGCGGCGTTGAGCCTTATATAGACTGTGCCCCGGTTCACACACTTGAGCCGAATTGTCCTTCATGACCGCTGGCCGCGGCATGATTTAGCCAGGCGTCCAACCGTGCGCCTGGCCTGTTCTGAGGAGTACGCATGGCTGTCTACAACTACGACGTGGTGGTACTGGGTTCCGGCCCGGCTGGAGAAGGTGCGGCGATGAACGCTGCGAAGGCAGGGCGCAAGGTGGCGATGGTCGATAGCCGTCGCCAGGTCGGCGGTAACTGCACCCACCTGGGCACCATCCCGTCCAAGGCTTTGCGTCACTCGGTGCGCCAGATCATGCAGTTCAACACCAACCCGATGTTCCGGGCCATTGGTGAGCCGCGCTGGTTCTCGTTCCCGGACGTGTTGAAAAGTGCCGAGAAAGTCATCGCCAAGCAGGTGGCGTCGCGCACCGGTTACTACGCCCGTAACCGTGTCGACCTGTTCTTCGGCACCGGCAGTTTCGCCGACGAGCAAACCGTTGAAGTGGTGTGCTCCAATGGTGTGGTCGAGAAGCTGGTGGCCAAGCACATCATCATCGCCACCGGTTCGCGCCCGTATCGCCCGGCCGATATCGATTTCAACCACGCGCGTATCTACGATAGCGACACCATCCTCAGCCTGGGCCACACCCCGCGCAAACTGATCATCTACGGCGCCGGCGTGATCGGCTGTGAATACGCCTCGATCTTCAGCGGCCTGGGCGTGCTGGTGGAATTGGTGGACAACCGCGACCAGTTGCTGAGCTTCCTCGACTCGGAAATTTCCCAGGCGTTGAGCTACCACTTCAGCAACAACAACATCACCGTGCGCCATAACGAAGAGTATGAGCGGGTCGAAGGTCTGGACAATGGTGTGATCCTGCACCTCAAGTCCGGCAAGAAGATCAAGGCCGACGCCTTGTTGTGGTGCAACGGCCGTACCGGCAACACCGACAAGCTGGGCATGGAAAACATCGGGGTCAAGGTCAACAGCCGTGGCCAGATCGAGGTGGACGAGAATTACCGCACCTGCGTGCCGAACATCTACGGCGCGGGTGACGTGATCGGTTGGCCAAGCCTGGCCAGTGCGGCGCACGACCAAGGCCGTTCGGCGGCGGGCAGCATCGTCGACAATGGCAGCTGGCGCTATGTGAACGACGTGCCGACCGGGATCTACACCATTCCGGAGATCAGCTCGATCGGCAAGAACGAGCACGAACTGACCAAGGCCAAGGTGCCTTATGAAGTGGGCAAGGCGTTCTTCAAGAGCATGGCGCGTGCGCAGATCGCCGGCGAGCCGCAAGGCATGCTGAAGATCCTGTTCCATCGCGAAACCCTGGAAGTCCTCGGCGTGCATTGCTTCGGCTACCAGGCGTCGGAGATCGTACACATCGGCCAAGCCATCATGAACCAGCCGGGTGAGCAAAATACCCTCAAGTATTTCGTCAACACCACCTTCAACTACCCGACCATGGCCGAAGCCTATCGGGTAGCGGCCTACGACGGCCTCAACCGGCTTTTTTGAGCGGCTCCGGCCGGTGGCCTGAGCCGGCCGGGGAGACCGATTTCAGTAATTCTCGAGAGTGGCAGTGGCCAAACCGGGAAAGTCTGTAATCAGGCTATCTACGCCGAAGTCGGCGAGCCTGCGCATCAGCGCAGGTTCGTTGACTGTCCACACGGACACGTGCAGGCCCTGACGCTGGGCTTTTTCCAGACGCTCAGGGGTGCACAACGTCCAGTTCAACGCCAGGATCTCACAGCCATAGTTCTGCGCGATCTTCAGCGGGTCGAGCCAGGCATATTCGGCGACCAGGCCGCGTGACAGGTCCGGGGTCAGTTCCAGCGCCGCCTTCAACACTTCCCGCGAGCTCGAGGTCACGGTGACCTTGTCCATCAGGCCGAAGCGTACGGCCATTTCCCGAATCGCCAGCACGGTGGTGGCGGCGCGGGTGCGTGAAGCGCTTTTGACTTCCAGTTGCCAGTGATCGAAGTCGCACTGTTCGAACAGTTCTTCCAGGCGTGGAATCGGGCACGGCTTGACCCAGCCCGGGCCGCCTTTGCGTGCGTCCATCTTCACAAGGTCGGCCGCCGAATACTCGACGACTTTGCCGCGCCGGTCGGTGGTGCGCTTGAGGGTCGGGTCGTGGATGACCATCAACTCGCCGTCCATGGACAGGTGCAGATCCAGTTCGCAACGGCGTACACCGTGCTTGAGGCACTCCTGAAAGCTGGTCAGGGTGTTTTCCGGTGCTTCGCCTTTGGCACCGCGATGGCCGTAGATCAGGGTCACAATTGCTCCTTAATGCCAGGTCTGCTGGCCGGGTAAAGATGAATCAGGTGTCTGGGGCGTCGCTCTTTTCCCGCGCCAAGCGGCGTTCCTGTGCTTGTTTCTGCAGGATGTAGCGCGCCAGCAATTGGCGTTGGGCATCGGTCATGGCTTCGAATTCGGTGCCTACGTCAAAACCACTGCCTTTGGGGTCGCAATGGGTTACCCGCGCACGCAGCAGCAGGCCAAGGGCCTGGGGCATGAGCACCAGCTTGACGGCGAGGTGAGCGCCGGTGGCCAGCGGGGTGGGGTGTTGGAAATCGATGCCCCCTTCGGAAATGATCACCGGCTGCGGTGCGCCGACCTCATCGAGCAGGCCACGGGCCATGATCTGGCTGAGCAGGTCCAGGCGTTTGTTCTGCACGCGCAGGAACGCGGCGAGGGTACGATCCTTCTCGCTGAGCTGGCGTAACAGGTGTTGGGCTTCGAATTCACTGAGGTGCAGCTCGCTGAGCAGATTGAACAGCGGCGAATCATCCTGCAACACTTCCTTGCTCGCGGCTTCGGGGGCGGACAGGCATTTGATTTGGAGTGCGATCATGTCGTCGATACGGTAGTATTCGCGGCGCTCTTCTTCATCTAATGTCGACATGGCGAACCCCAGGTAACGGTAATGGTCAGAGTGTAAAGCTGCTTACCAGACCCCGCCACCGGGACGTCTTCTTTTCCTCCGAACAAGCCCCGACATGTTCAGACCTCTCTTCGTATTCATTGGCACGCGTTATACCCGTGCAAAGCGCCGCAATCATTTTGTGTCGTTCATTTCCTTGACCTCGATGATCGGGCTCGCCTTGGGCGTTGTCGTGATGATCGTGGTGCTGTCGGTCATGAACGGCTTCGACCATGAGATGCGCACCCGCGTGCTGGGCATGGTGCCCCACGCGACCATCGAGGCCGATTCGCCCATCAGCGACTGGCAAAGCCTGGCCGACAAGGTCAAGCAGAACCCCAAGGTAGTGGCCGTGGCGCCCTTTACCCAGATGCAGGGGTTGCTGACCAACGACGGCAAGGTGCAGAAGATCCTGCTCAATGCCATCGACCCGGCCGAGGAGCGCAAGGTCTCGATCATCGATAAGTTCATGCTGCAAGGCAAACTCGACGACCTGGCGCCCGGCAGCTTCGGCATCGTGATCGGCGACAAGGCCGCGGCCAAGCTCGGTGTGGGGGTGGGCGACAAGCTGACCTTCGTCGCGCCGGAAGTCACCGTGACCCCGGCCGGCATGTTCCCGCGCATGAAGCGCTTCACCGTGGTCGGCACCTTCCACGTGGGTGCCGGCGAAATCGACGGCTACCTCGGCCTGACCAACCTCACCGACCTGGCCCGCCTGCACCGTTGGCAGCCGGATCAGGTGCAGGGGCTGCGGCTGAAGTTCAACGACCTGTTCGATGCACCGCGCGCGTCGTGGGAAATCGCCCAGCACTTGGGCGACAGCCAGTACTACGCACGCGACTGGACCCGCACCCACGGCAACCTCTACCAGGCCATCCGCATGGAAAAAGCCATGATCGGCCTGCTGTTGCTGCTGATCGTCGCCGTGGCGGCCTTCAACATCATTTCCACGCTGGTGATGGTGGTGAATGACAAGAAGGGTGACATCGCGATCCTGCGTACCCTCGGCGCCACGCCGGGGCAGATCATGGCGATCTTCATGGTGCAGGGCACCGTGATCGGCGTGGTCGGCACGTTGATCGGCACCGCTGTCGGCATTCTCGCCGCGCTGAATGTCAGCGCCGCCATCGCTGCGCTGGAAAAAGTCATCGGCCACAAGTTCCTCAACGCCGACGTCTACTTCATCGACTACCTGCCGTCCCAGGTTCAGGCCCAGGACGTGTTGATGGTCGGCGGTGCCGCGTTGGTCTTGAGTTTCCTTGCCACCCTGTATCCAGCCTGGCGCGCGGCACGTACCCAGCCAGCACAGGCCTTACGTTATGAGTGAATCGGGCATGAGTGAAAAAGCAATCCTGAGCTGCCGCAACCTGGGCAAATCCTACGAGGAAGGCCCGGAGTCGGTGGTGGTGCTGTCCAACCTGCAACTGGAACTTCATCCTGGCGAGCGCGTGGCGATCGTCGGCAGTTCCGGTTCCGGCAAGAGTACCTTGCTCAACCTGTTGGGCGGCCTGGATACGCCGTCGGCGGGCAGCGTCTGGCTGGCCGGTGAAGAATTGTCGGCGCTGGGCGAGAAGGCCCGTGGCCAACTGCGCAACCGTTCGCTCGGTTTTGTGTACCAGTTCCACCACCTGTTGCCGGAATTCACCGCCCTGGAAAACGTGTGCATGCCGCTGCTGATCGGCAAGACCGCCATCCCGGAAGCGCGCCAGCGCGCAAAGGCGCTGCTGGAGCGTGTCGGCCTGGGGCATCGCCTGGAGCACAAACCGGCCGAGCTGTCCGGCGGTGAACGCCAGCGCGTGGCGATTGCCCGTGCCCTGGTCAACAACCCCGGGTTGGTGATGCTGGATGAGCCCACCGGCAACCTCGATACCCACACGGCCCAGGGCATCAAGGACTTGATGCTGGAACTGAGCACCCAGATGCGCACCGCGTTCCTGGTGGTCACCCATGACATGAGCATGGCCCGCCAGATGGATCGCGTGTTGCACTTGCAGGAAGGTCATCTGGTCGCCATCTGACCCGTTTCAAGCCCGGCGCCGGACGTCGGGTTTTCCATTTTTTCAACGGTGCCCGCGAATGTTCAGACCGTTATCGATTTTCATCGGCACGCGCTATACCCGCGCCAAGCGCCGCAACCGTTTTGTTTCGTTTATCTCGATGACCTCGATGATCGGTCTCGCCCTGGGCGTATTGGCGATGATCGTGGTGCTGTCGGTGATGAACGGCTTCCAGCGCGAAATGAGTTCGCGCATCCTCGGCATGGTGCCCCACGCCACCATCGTCGGCGTGAACCCGATCAATGACTGGCAGCCGGTGGCTGCGGCCGCCATGAAGAACCCTGAAGTCACGGCGGCCGTGCCGTTCACGCAGATGGACGGCATGTTCTCCTACAAAGGTGCGATGCAGCCGATCGAGATCAGCGGCGTCGACCCGGCCCAGGAAGGCAAGGTATCCATCGTGGCCCAGCACATCGTGCGCGGCAAACTGGATGACCTCAAGCCAGGCGAGTTCGGTGTGGTGGTAGGCGAAATCACCGCACGGCGTTTTCGCCTGAACGTGGGTGACAAGCTGACCCTGATCGTGCCGGAAGTCAGCACTGCACCGGGGGGCATCACGCCGCGCATGCAGCGTTTGAACGTGGTCGGTATCTTCAAGGTCGGCGCCGAGCTGGATGGCTCCATGGCCTTGATCCACATGGCTGACGCGGCAGAGATACAGCATTGGCAGCCGAACCAGGTGCAAAGCGTGCGCCTGGCGGTGAAAGACCTGTACGCAGCGCCCAAGGTCTCAGAGGATATCGCCGCCAGCCTGGGCGCCGCCTACAAGGCCGATGACTGGACCCACACCCAGGGCAGCCTGTTCAGCGCGATGAAGATGGAAAAGACCATGATCGGCCTGCTGTTGCTGATGATCGTCGCCGTCGCTGCGTTCAACATCATCGCCACCC
The DNA here is from genome assembly GCF_050312585.1 of Pseudomonas sp. R19M. Taxonomy (NCBI): domain Bacteria; kingdom Pseudomonadati; phylum Pseudomonadota; class Gammaproteobacteria; order Pseudomonadales; family Pseudomonadaceae; genus Pseudomonas; species Pseudomonas sp. R19M. The sequence continues at coordinate 38,852 of NZ_JBNPJV010000011.1, read as the reverse complement.
TGATCATGGTCGTGAACGACAAGGGCGCGGATATCGCGATCCTGCGCACCATCGGTGCCACGCCACGCCAGATCATGGCGATCTTCATGGTGCAGGGCACGGTGATCGGCATCGTCGGCACCTTGATCGGTGGCGTGCTCGGTGTGATCGCGGCATTGAACGTGAGTGAGCTGGTGGGCTGGCTGGAGCGGGTGACCGGGCAGCATATCTTCAGCTCGGATGTGTATTTTGTCAGCAACCTGCCCTCGGAGCTGCAGGGCGGCGATGTGTTGCTGATTTGCACGGCCGGGTTTGTGCTGAGCTTTTTGGCGACGTTGTACCCGGCTTATCGGGCGGCGAAGATCGAGCCGGCGCATGCGCTGAGATATTCGTAGGGTTCGAGACCGCTATCGGGAGCAAGCCCCCTCCCACATTTTGATTTGTGAATACATCCAAATGTGGGAGGGGGCTTGCTCCCGATAGCGCCGGCCCATCTTGCATCAAATCCCGGCAGGCAACTCAATCACAAACCGCGTCCATCCCGCCTCGGATTCACAGAAAATCCTCCCCCCATGCGCCCGCACAATCGACTGGGTAATCGCCAGTCCCAGCCCCGCATGCTCGCTACTGCCTTCACGGCGCGCCGGGTCGGCGCGATAGAACCGGTCAAACAACCTCGGCAGCACTGCCGCTGGAATACCTTTACCGGTGTTTTCCACGCAAAGCCTCACCCCGTTCTGCAGACGCACACGCACTTCGCCCCCCGCAGGCGTAAAGCGCAGCGCGTTATCCAGCAGGTTCGACAGTGCCCGGCGCAACATCCCGCGATCACCCGTCGTCTGGGCAGTCCCCTCGCGAACCAGGCTGATCTGTGCGTCTTCGGCCAGCAAGGTGAAGAACTCCAGTAACGCATCCACTTCATCCGCCAACGCCAACGCTTCCCGCTTGGGTACCAGCAAACCGTGATCCGCCTTGGCCAGGTACAACATGTCATTCACCAACTGCGCCATCCATTGCAGCTCTTCCAGATTGCTGTGCAGGGCCTCCCGATAGTCCTCGAGCGGGCGCGGTTGGGTAAGGATCACCTGTGTCTGGGTCAACAGGTTGGACAGGGGCGTGCGCAGTTCATGGGCGATGTCGGCGGAGAACGCTGACAGGCGTTGGAAGGCATCGTCCAGGCGGCCAAGCATGGCGTTGAAAGCCTGCGCCAGTTCGGCCAGTTCCACCGGCATTTGTTCCTGGGGCAGCCGCTGGGTCAGCGAATGCGCGGACACGCCGGCGGCCACTTCCCCCATGCGCCGCAATGGCCGTAACCCACTGCGTGCCGCCCATGCGCCGAGCAGGGCGGTAGCCAGGGCCGACAGCCCGACGGTGAGCCAGATCAGGTGTTGCATGCGTTGCAGGAAGTGCTGGTGGTGGGTGATGTCGAGTATCAGGGTCAGTTGCGGCGAGTCGGGCTGGCCTGCTCTCAGGGGCGCGTTATACACCCGGTACTCGGTGCCCGCACTTTGCAGGCTGTGCAAGCCGGGGGCCTCGGGCAGGCTAATGCTGGGCGCGTTGTCCAGCCAGCGCTGGCCGGCGGCGCTGATGCGCAGCGTCAGGTCCTGCTGGTGAAGGAGTTCGGCGCGCAGTTGTGCTTCGCGTTGGGCGAACGACTGCGGCGAGTCGACACCCTGCAAGGTCGCACGCAAGGCCAGCAGCTTGTTGTCGAGCTGTTGTTGGTCCAGCTCAAGAAAGTGCGCTTCGCTGGCACGGTTGAACAGCACGCCGGCCAGCAACGAGACCACCGCCGTGCAGGCGGCAAACAACAGTGCCAGGCGGCTGGCCAGGGATAAACGCTTGATCAATTGGCGCGTTCCTCCAGCACGTAACCCATGCCGCGCACGGTGTGGATCAGTTTGTTGGCGTAGTGATCGTCGACTTTCAGGCGCAGCCGGCGGATGGCCACTTCGATGATGTTGGTATCGCTGTCGAAGTTCATGTCCCACACTTGGGAGGCGATCAAGGTCTTGGGCAGCACTTCGCCCTGGCGCCGCAGCAACAGTTCGAGCAGGGCGAATTCCTTGGCGGTCAGGTCGATACGCTGGCCGTCCCGTTCGACACGGCGGCGAATCAAGTCCAGGCGCAGGTCAGCCAGTTGCAGTGCGGTTTCCTGCGGGGTGCTGCTGCCACGGCGCAACAGGCTGCGTACGCGGGCCAGCAGTTCGGAAAACGCGAAAGGTTTGACCAGATAGTCGTCGGCCCCCAGTTCCAGGCCGTGCACGCGGTCTTCCACGGCATCGCGGGCGGTCAGGAACAACACCGGGAGCTCCAGGCCGGCGCTGCGCACCGCTTGCAGGATCTGCCAGCCGTCGCGGCCCGGCAGCATCACATCGAGGATCAGCAAGTCGTAGTCGCCGGTCAGTGCCAGGTGCTGGCCCGTGGTGCCGTCAGCCACCAGCTCGGTGGTAAAGCCAGCTTCGGCCAAGCCCTGGCGCAGGTATTGGCCGGTCTTGGGTTGGTCTTCGACGATCAGCAGTTTCATGGGCAGCTCTTGGCAACGGGGCTCGACGGGCTTTATACCGTGGGCGCCGGGGGAAGGGCGCAACCTGACAAAGTTGTAATCTAGCAGTCAGGTAGCTGGCAGCGGCGTAATCTTAGAGTGCGGGTCAAGCGAGTCACACATTTTTGGAGAAGAACCATGGCGTTGCGTACACCCCTGATCCTGGCGGGTTGCTTGTTGGCGTTGAGTTTCGATGTGGCTGCCGATGCAGCCCACACCTTCGCATTTGGCCAGCCGGCACCGGCGAGCAAAGCCACGCGCACCGTGGAAGTTGTGCTGCAGGACATTTCGTTTGCGCCCAAGTCACTGGACGTAAAAGCCGGTGAGACGGTGCGTTTTGTGCTCGTCAACAAAGGCCAGTTGCTCCACGAGTTCAACCTGGGCGATGCGGCAATGCATGCCGAGCACCAGAAGGAAATGTTACAGATGCAGGCCAGCGGCATGCTCACCGCTACCGGCATGGGCAAGATGGACCACAGTGCCATGGGGCATGGTGACGGGGCCGGCATGCAGCATGATGATCCCAACAGCGTGCTGGTCGAGCCGGGTAAAACCGCCGAATTGACTTGGACGTTCAGTAAATCCACCGGCCTGGAGTTTGCGTGCAACCTTCCCGGGCACTACCAGGCGGGTATGGTCGGCAAGCTCAACGTCGATTGATCCGGTGCCGTTTAGGCGCGGGAGCAAAGGCTGATAGACTGGCGCGGTTTATTTAGCCAGGTTTCCGCCATGCATCCCGCAGCCGAACATTCGCCGCTGGGCAAGTCCAGTGAATACATCTCCACTTACACGCCGTCGTTGCTGTTTCCGATCCCTCGTGCCGCCAAATGGGCCGAGCTTGGCCTGAGTGCCGAGACCCTGCCTTACAAGGGCGTGGATTTCTGGAACTGCTTCGAATTGTCCTGGCTGTTGCCGTCGGGCAAGCCGGTGGTGGCCATCGGTGAGTTCAGCATCCCGGCCGACTCGCCGAACATCATCGAGTCCAAGTCCTTCAAGCTGTACCTCAACTCGCTGAACCAGACCGCCTTTGCCGACATCCAGGGCCTGGAAGCGACGCTGCGCAATGACCTCAGCGCCGCCGCCGGCAAGCCGGTGACGGTACGCATCCGCAGCCTGGCCGAGATTGAGGCCGAGGGCGTGATGGCCTTGCCGGGCGTGTGTATCGACGGCTTGGATATCCGTGTCAGCAACTACGAGCATCCGCGCCCCGAATTGCTGCGCTGCGACGATTCGCGCATCGTCGAAGAGAGCGTGCACAGCCACTTGCTCAAATCCAATTGCCCGGTCACCAGCCAGCCCGATTGGGGCAGCGTAGTGGTGGAGTACCGGGGTTCGGCGCTGGATCACGCCAGCCTGCTGGAATACATCGTGAGCTTTCGCCAGCACTCGGACTTCCATGAGCAGTGTGTGGAGCGCATCTTCCTGGACCTGCAGCGCCTGCTCAAGCCGGAGAAGTTGACGGTGTATGCGCGGTATGTGCGCCGTGGCGGGTTGGATATCAACCCGTATCGCAGCACCGAGAATGTGACGTTCCAGAACGTGCGCCTGGCTCGTCAGTAGCCTGCACCCAGGTTCTCAAGTGTGAGAGGGGAGTTTGCCCCTCTCACATTGGATCTGCGCTTGGCTGACGGGGATATCAGATCCCGATGTTGCCCAAGGTGATCACGATATTGCGCAGTGTCCCGGCAATGCCTGGATGATCCAGTTCAAAACCTTCCAGCGCCCGGTTTACATCGTCAGCAATGCTGGGTGTCTGCGTCGCCGGTTCCAATTCAAGTTGCACTTCGAATCGGGCAATCAGCTCTTCCAGTGCTTCACGTTTTTCCAGCGACAGCGGCGGTTCCTGTTCCAGTTGCCCGCGCAGGATTTCGACCTGTTCTTCCAGTTTTTTGCGATCAGGCATGACTTTTTTCCTTTTATCGATAGGCACTGGCATAGACCGCGGCACGCCGAGAAAGGTCTACGGGCTGACCTGTAGATTAATCCACCGGCGCCGACTGTGCATGATCTCGATCAGGGCTTTTCGCCTTTGAGCCGGCGCCGGCTGATGTCTGCCAGGCAAGTGCCGAGTTCGCCCAGGTGATCGATCACCGAGTGCACGCCGAGCCCATACAGCGCTACCGTGGCTTTGGCGCGCTTGTGCTCGCGCTGTTGCTCGGTAAGAGCCTGCCATTGCTCGGGCGCCAAGCCGCAGAGTGAGCCACAGGAGGCCAAGCCGATGGTCCACAGCCCGGCATTGAGCCCCGACTGCAGCAGGCGTGGTTCACCGCTGACCAGCACGCAGCCGTCCAGGCGTTCGATGTTGAGTTCCATCAAGGCTTGCCAGCACGCATGCGGCGCAGGCCAGCGGATGGAGGAGGGAGGTGTTGCCTTCAACCAACTGGGCAATCCGGAAGCCAGTGGCTGAGTCACTGCCGGGGGCAGCTCATCCAGCCAGGCGCAAGGCACGCCCTGATCCTTGAGGCTGCGCAGGATCTTCAGGGCGCCCGGGGTGGCCTGGGAGTCGGGAGAGGACGAATCGGTGCGTGCCTGGGAACCGAAATCCACCAGGCAGCCACTCAGGCCGAATAGGACAGCAGTCAAGGCGGGGGCGCTGGCGACGGCAATTTCGGCGTGAGGCATTTCGACATCCCTGAAATAGCTGTGACGCTAGCGAGGCGCGATGACAAGCAGATGACACTGACAGGAGATTGTAGGAATTTTGTTCGTTTTCCATATGACATTTCCTACTAGCTGCCTAAATTGATACTTCCGTCATATACTGACGATCTTCTTCAGGGCATAGCGCCCATGACAGACTATTCAAGGAGCCAAAGCTATGCGCTGGAGCCAATATTTCGCTCAGCTATCTGTGTGTGCCACTATTTTAATGGCCCCGTTCGCCGCCCAGGCTGCGTCCGAAGACGATCCATGGGAAAGCGTCAACCGCCCAATCTTCACCTTCAACGACACCGTTGATACCTACGCGCTCAAGCCATTGGCCCAGGGTTATCAGTTTGTCACCCCGCAGTTTGTGCAGACGGGCGTCCATAACTTCTTCCGCAACATCGGCGACGTGGGCAACTTTGCCAACGACGTGTTGCAGCTCAAACCGCATGCGGCCGGCGTCGACACCGCGCGCCTGCTGGTGAACACCACATTCGGCGTGCTGGGCTTTATTGATGTCGGCACCAAAATGGGGCTGCACCGTAACGACGAAGACTTCGGCCAGACCCTCGGCTACTGGGGCGTGGGCAGCGGCCCTTACGTGATGCTGCCGTTGCTGGGCCCGAGCACCTTGCGTGATGCGCCGTCCAAGTACGTGGACACCTACACTCAACCGTATCGCTACATGAACGATATCGGCTGGCGCAACAGCACCTTCGGCCTGAACGTGGTTGATACCCGTGCAAGCTTGCTCGACAGCGAGAAGTTGATCACCGGCGACAAATACACCTTCATCCGTAACGCTTACCTGCAGAACCGCGAGTTCAAGGTCAAGGACGGCAAGGTCGTCGACGACTTTTAAGTCGTGACATTTTGAAATGGAAAAAGGCGACCCTCAGTGGTCGCCTTTTTTATGAGCGGTATTCAGCGCATTTTCAAGATTCTGAGGCCCAAATGCTGCTCCTCCCCCATGGCCTTGGTCCATACCACCTCGGTGTCCGCCTCTAGCCCCTTGAGAGCCGCGTGCTCTGAATCGATGCGCACGGTCAGTTGGTCACCCACGTTGAACTGGCGAGGGGCCTGCACCTGCATGCCGGAGCTGGAAAGGTCCAGGCATACCCCGGCAATCTCCTGCCCGGCGTGTATCAACGACACATCGGCATCCACCCGCATGCGGATGAAATCGCGTTTTTCGGCGTAGTCGCGCTCGTGTTCGCTCATGGGTTCCATCCTTACTTTGTGTTGTGGTGTTGGCTGTTCTTATAACTCCCGGTGATTTGCGGTGTAAAGACGCCCGGCGACCATCGGCATGAGCTTGAAACCCCTGACGGATGGGAGTACCGTCTGCGCCTTAGAAGGGCACCTCTGCATTACAGTTGTGCGTGGGCTAATTGCCTATGCTTTGTAGGACAGAGAGGCTAGAAAGCGAATCCAGTACGTGAGCTCGGCCATTGTCGAGCCACCTACGCCAACCTAATTCTGGCGCCGTTTGCCCACATGCAAAAAACCAGTGCCACGCTGCTGATAATCGATGACGACGAAGTAGTGCGCGCGAGCCTCGCGGCCTATTTGGAAGACAGTGGCTTCAGCGTCCTGCAGGCCGGTAACGGCCAACAGGGTCTCCAGGTGTTCGAGCGCGACAAGCCCGACCTCGTGATCTGCGACCTGCGCATGCCCCAGATGGGTGGCCTTGAGCTGATCCGCCAGGTGACCGAGCTTGCGCCGCAGACGCCGGTGATTGTCGTGTCCGGTGCCGGCGTGATGAACGATGCCGTGGAGGCCCTGCGCCTGGGCGCCGCCGATTACCTGATCAAGCCCCTGGAAGACCTCGCCGTGCTGGAGCACTCGGTGCGCCGCGCGCTGGACCGTGCCCGCCTGCTGGTCGAGAACCAGCGCTACCGCGAAAAGCTCGAAACCGCCAACCGCGAGCTCGAGGCCAGCCTCAACCTGCTTCAGGAAGACCAGAACGCCGGTCGCCAGGTGCAGATGAACATGCTGCCGGTCAGCCCGTGGACCATCGACGAGTTCAAGTTCGCCCATCAGATCATCCCGTCGTTGTACCTGTCGGGTGATTTTGTCGACTACTTCCGTGTGGATGAGCGACGTGTGGCGTTCTACCTGGCCGACGTTTCCGGCCATGGCGCTTCATCGGCTTTTGTCACCGTGTTGTTGAAGTTCATGACCACGCGGTTGTTGTTTGAATCCAAGCGCAATGGCACCTTGCCGGAGTTCACCCCCTCCGAGGTGCTGGGCCACATCAACCGAGGCCTGATCAGCTGCAAGCTGGGCAAGCACGTGACGATGGTCGGCGGCGTGATTGACGAAGAAACCGGTCTTCTGACCTACAGTATTGGCGGTCACCTGCCGATGCCTGTTTTATACACTCCCGACAGTGTGCGTTACCTGGAAGGGCGTGGTCTGCCCGTAGGCTTGTTCAATGAAGCCACCTACGAAGACCACATCCTGGAACTGCCGCCGACCTTCAGCCTCACGCTGATGTCCGACGGTATCCTGGACCTGCTTCCAGAGCCTACACTCAAGGAGAAAGAAGCCGCCTTGCCCCAAAAGGTCAAGTCGGCGGGCGGCAGCCTGGATGGCCTGCGGCAAGTGTTTGGATTGGCCACGCTAGGGGAGATGCCGGATGATATCGCCCTATTGGTGTTGAGCAGGAATCTTTGATGAGTACCGGAAGAATCCAATTCGCCGAGCAAGACGGGACATTCGTCCTGAAATTTGTCGGTGAAGTGCGCCTGACCTTGTGTTCGGCGCTGGATGCGACGATTGAGCGGATCTTCACAGCGCTGAACTTCTCGGCGATCGTGATCGATCTGACCGAAACCCGCAGCATCGATAGCACCACCCTGGGCCTGCTGGCCAAGTTGTCCATTCTGTCTCGGCAGAAGGTCGGCCTGTTGCCGACTGTGGTCACCACCCACGAAGACATCACCCGTCTGCTGCAGTCCATGGGCTTCGACCAGGTGTTCAACATCGTTGACCGCCCGATCCCGTGCCCTGAGTGCCTGACCGACTTGCCTTCGCAAGACCAGTCCGAAGAAATCGTACGGGTCAAGGTGCTCGAAGCACACAAGATCCTGATGGGCTTGAACGAGTCCAACCGCGAAGCCTTCCACGACCTCGTCAACGCCCTCGAACGTCACTGATCGCCAGTTGAAACCCTATCCAACTGTGGGAGGGGGCTTGCTCCCGATTGCAGTGTGTCAGCCACTGAATTCATAACTGACCCACCGCCATCGGGAGCAAGCCCCCTCCCACCGTTGGACTGAGGTCGGTTTGAGATTGGCGAACACAAAAAAGGGCGGCACCCTCACAGGTGCCGCCCTTTTTGCTGCCGTCTGTCTTACAGCTTGGCCGACAACAACGCTTCCAGCTTCTCCTGGTCGCGAGCAAACTGGCGAATACCTTCCGCCAGCTTCTCAGTCGCCATGGCGTCTTCGTTGGATGCCCAGCGGAACGCCTTTTCGTCCATATGGATACGTGCCTCACCGGAATGCCCCGGCGACAGCTTGCGCTCAAGCTTGCCGGTATCGGCCGCCAGCTTCTCCAGCAGATCCGGGCTGATGGTCAGGCGATCACACCCCGCCAACTCCTCGATCTGGCTCAGGTTACGGAAGCTCGCACCCATCACTACCGTCTTATAGCCATTGGCCTTGTAGTAGTTGTAGATGCGCGTCACCGACTGTACGCCCGGATCATCCGCGCCGGTGTATTCGTTGCCGGTGGCCTTCTTGTACCAGTCGTAGATACGGCCCACGAACGGTGAAATCAGGAATACCCCGGCTTCGGCGCAGGCCACGGCCTGTGCGAAGGAGAACAGCAGGGTCAGGTTGGTCTGGATGCCTTCCTTTTCCAGCTTCTCTGCCGCGCGGATGCCTTCCCAAGTAGAGGCGATCTTGATCAGTACACGGTCACGACCAACCCCGGCTTTTTCATACAGGTCGATCAGACGGTGCGCACGCTTGAGAATGGCGTCTTCGTCGAACGACAGGCGCGCATCCACCTCGGTGGAAATACGGCCCGGCACGACTTTGAGGATCTCTTGACCCACTGCCACCGCAAAACGGTCGCTGGCCAGGCCCACATCGCCATTGCAGTCCTTCACGCACTCGTCCAGCAGCGTGGCATAGCCTGAAATCGATGCGGCCTTGAGCAGCAGGGAAGGGTTGGTGGTGGCGTCCTGTGGCTTGAGCTTGGCGAGTGTCGAAAAATCGCCGGTATCGGCAACGACAGTGGTGAATTGCTTGAGTTGTTCCAGCTTGGAAGTCATGGGCGTGCTCTGTCCTATGGGTCTGATGACATTACCCGAGCACCGGCAGGCGCTCAAGGGCGCAAACGCGTTCGAGCGTTTGCGAGGGCGATAACCTGAAAACAGCCGTTTGAATCCTCGGCTCTGCTGCTCAATAGGAGGCCAAAATCGAGGGGAGGTTCAACTGGATTTTATGTGAGTCGCTCCCTTGTCATTAAGCTATTGCTATGGGGAATATGCATGTTTTGAAGTTGTGAAAACTTTATTTTTATTGACGTTGATTGTTGCTTTTTCTACCTGTGCTATACCTGACTGGCAAACGCCAAAGTAAGCCGATAAAAATTCTTGTGATATCACCGTTAGCGGCGAAGTGCGTGTGCCTGTTCATTAAACCTGTTTGTTAGTTAGTTGCGAAACAAAGGAGAGATGTAATGAAACGGAATATATCAACGCTATTCGCTGCCATGGGTTTTATATGTTCCACCGCAGCATTTGCCGAGGTAACGGTGCAGCAGGCACTCAGTGCCGGTTGTTACGATACCCAGGAAATGCGCGCAATCATCGACACTGCCAAGGCCGGTAAACCGATAGGGAGCCGCACCCTTGAAAAGGAAAATGAACTGACCTCGACCTACGGAGGCAAGATCACCGATTCCAGAGTGACGGCGCCTGCCACCTGGGTGTATCGCGCGTATGAAAACGCAGACACCAACAACTGGCATGTCCAGAAGCTCAAGGAGGGCGTGATCTACGCCAAGGCCCAGAATGACCTGGAGAAGTTCGTCAAGCGAGGGGGGACGCCCAAGGAGTATTGGGCAATTGACGGACCGGACCTTCACCAGCCGGGTTTTAGCAGTGCCACCTACACGACAATGCGACTGCTCGCACTGCAATCGAGCGACACCCCGCAAAGCCAGTTTGTAAGTTTTGCACTGGACTACGCCACCACCGGAACCTTTGGAGAAGCGGTGTATGCACTCCAAGTGAATCCAGACTCGCCCATTCTAGGGCTGGTTAACTGCAAAACCGCAGGCGGTGAAGTTCAAGTCCAAATTCTGGGCGGTACGACATTCAATACGCTATATCGAAAACTTAGAACGGAGAGTGATTGGAAGCGATATGACCGCAATACCGGAAAATGGATAACTGTACCCAACGGAACAGTGCCGTAAAAGTTTAACGCTATAGCAAGGGCCCGCAGCTGAAGCCGAGCCCTTGCACAGTGTGGGAGGGGGCTTGCTCCCGATGGCGCAACTCAACCACCCAATCCCCAACTGACACTCACCGCCCTTCCAGCAACTCCCCAGCCTGATCCAACAAAGCCAGCGGGTCAGCCGCCTTATGAATATCCACCGACAATAACTGCCTGAACTTGCGCGCCCCCGGGAACCCGGTGCCCAACCCCAGCACATGCCGCGTAATATGATGCATCGTCCCGCCACTGGCCAAATGCTCAGCAATATAAGGCCGCAACTGCGCCAGCGCCTCGGCCCGGCTGATCACCGGCGCCTCACTGCCAAACAACTGCTGATCCACCTCGGCCAGCAAATACGGATTGTGATAGGCCTCGCGCCCCAGCATCACCCCATCAAACGTCTGCAAATGCTCCCGGCACTGCTCCAGTGTCTTGATGCCGCCGTTGAGATTGATCTCCAGCTCCGGGAAGTCCCGCTTCAACTGCGCCGCCACGTCATAGCGCAACGGCGGAATGTCGCGGTTCTCCTTGGGTGACAACCCCTCCAGAATCGCAATCCGCGCATGCACCGTAAAACTGGTGCAGCCCGCATCCCTCACCGTCCCGACGAAATCACACAACTGGGCATAACTGTCGCGCCCATTGATCCCGATACGATGTTTCACCGTCACCGGAATCGACACCGCATCGCGCATCGCCTTGACACACTCGGCCACCAACGCCGGATGCGCCATCAGGATCGCGCCAATCATGTTGTTCTGAACGCGGTCGCTAGGGCAACCGACGTTCAAGTTCACCTCATCGTAACCGGCCGCCTCAGCCATGCGCGCGCACGCCGCCAGATCGGCCGGGACGCTGCCGCCCAACTGGAGGGCAAGCGGGTGCTCGGCTTCGTCGTGACGCAAAAAGCGCTCATGATCGCCGTGGAGGATCGCCCCGGTGGTGACCATCTCGGTGTAGAGCAGGGCGTGCTTGGAGAGCAGGCGCAGGAAGTAACGACAGTGTCGGTCGGTCCAATCCATCATGGGGGCGACGGAGAAGCGGCGGGAGAGGGGGGCGGTTTGTAGATGCATGGGAATCTGAGTCAGCGAGGCGAATGGGGCGCAGTTTATCAGGGATGGGGCTGGGGTGCCGGGGAGGCGAGTTTTGCGCGCACTACCATTTCGAACGCTGACGTTGTCGTGTGTGGAATATGCCCAGGATCTGCAGTCGATCACCCCTCACTCGATACGGGGTCAGATAAGACCAGTTGGGCACTGCCCATTCAGGGGTGTATTTAACCCGACCTTCGCGTCCCATGGAGGGAAACTGAGCCAGTTTGTCGACGCTGGCGAAAATAGCGTCAGAGAAGTCGTCAGCGGCTTTTGGATTTTCGAGAGCAATGTAGTTTGCCTCGTCTTCCAGATTTTTGAGTGCTTTTTCAAGCCACTCAACCCGCATTCCGGCTCCAGCGCCTAGCGCGCATCGCCGCCACTTGGTCATCGGTGGCGAATTTGCCTTCGTCGGCGTCTTTTACCGCCAGCTCGATCTGAGCGGTCAGCGTTTTTTCGTGCTCAATATAGTCGCGAAGAACGTCCATCGCGAGGTAGGTCGCAGTCTGGCCGTTGGTTTTGGCCAGGTCGGCGAGAGAGTTGGACAGGTCTTCCGGCAGATTTAGGGATATCCCAGTCATGGCGGTCTCGATGATGGACGATTGTTGGGGCATCTTACACCTTGGAGCGCGAGCTTGAGTCGGCAGGTCGTCGCGAGGTGTATTTGGAAGTGATTCGTTGCTTTTCTTCTATATTCTTGAAGCTGAGTATTGTTGTCGGACCATGGCACTTTTCTTACCGTTTTGAAAAAGACGAGGAACTCTAGGTTTTCACTGTATTGGATATCGTGGTCTGACCCCGATATCCCTTGATACGCTCGACCGTCAGTACCCTCGAAATGCAGAGTGGCATCATCCAGCCACGCCCTGGCGACCTTTGTGTGATAGCCAGTACCACTCTCAATGCCGTCAGCCGTTTTGTAAGCGAAGCCAAACACTGTGATGCCACCACGCCAATACGCGAACACAGCGTCGTGAAAAGTCCACTGTTCATGCATGGGTAGGTCTCTCGTGCAAGAAGCTCAGCGCAAGCAACGCATGGATAGAGTCAAACAGGGCACCAGGTTTGTCGTCAAAACTCAAGATCATGAACTCGTGCCCTTGTATATCCTTTACGCCGATACCCATGTCGTCAATCCAGGCTTTCCGTAAATGAAAGATCTGATAAAGTTCACCGTCATATTCCTTATCATCAACAATACCGTAAGTTAGACCAGTCACATCAATGGCATTGGCTTTGTGCAAAACATACGCATCGTATATAAGGGCACAACGAGACATATAAACTCCTTTTAATTACCCTGAATTGTACCGCCTGCCTGGTTTGCCAGCAAATGATTACGCTGGTAAAATGCTGAAAACCTTAGAGTGTTAGCTTATGGAATGGGGTAATACAGAGTTTTCACATTTGCCGTTTCATGTCTCAGCTCTCATCGCCGAGCATGGAAGGCAAGCAGTCTATGATTTGTATCTAGATGCATCCAGAAACTCTAAAGATACACAGCGCTCTCATGCACTAGCATACCTTGCCGCTGGTATTGATACCTTGCCAGCCAGGACGGCGTCTGAAGCTTTTGAAAAAACAGTTAGAGACCATGAAAAAAACAGCGATGAATACAGCAAGTCTTTCCAAAGCATGGCGAACCTTGTTCTTTCAATTGATTTCAAGTCTTTAGTTTTCTGGGATCTATTAACTGACAAGCATCCTCAAGTGCTTATTGATGGGATGCCGACCCGACCATTTACAGTTTTTCCGCAGCCAGCAGAGTTGGTTTCTAAGAAAATCGATGAACTGAATGAAGAGGCCTCGAAGTTACAGGGCTCCATTGATACTGATCGGGCCTGCATGTTGCGTAGGAAGGTCTGGAAATACTGCAGCGAAGAGCTTGTTTCGCAGGCCGAGCGTCAAATTAACGTATATAACTACTTCACTAGCTACGATGGCCTTTTTGCGACGTACGAAGAGCGGGAGAAGCTATCTACTCACGTCAGATTTGAGGTGGCGCCAGGGAAGCTACATCTACTTGTTGAAAAGGGAGCGCTCTATAGAGACCTGGAGTCCAAACTGAAGAGGTTAAAGAAAATTATATCGAAGGTTCGCAGCCTTGATGCCAAAATAGAAGAGAGCTCAAAGAAATATAATCTTGCAAAGTCCGAAGTGGAAAAGCATATTCCATATGGCCTAGCTCATTATATTGATGATTATGAGGGCATACAGGTAGCCAGGGAGGCGTAAGTGAGGGTAGTAGTCGATTGTGAGTTCACACAGCTAAATCCTGATTCGAAATTAATCTCAATGGCGCTCGTTGCCGAAGATAGGCGCGAGCTGTATTTCGAATTAAATGATAACTATACAATTTCGGATTGCAGTGAATTTGTTATTGAGCGGGTGCTACCGAAATTGACCGGCGACCAAGACTCAATGTCTACGGACGATGCACGTAATAGGCTATTGGGCTTTCTGGAAAAGTTCGATAGCGTTGATATCATGTCAGATGCACCAGTTTGGGACTGGGAGTTTTTCTGCTCTATGGCCTACCACCAAGGCAAATGGCCCAATAATGTGTCGAATACGCCAGTCAACCTTATCGACGTGTACAACGAGAAAGGTGTTCATGTAGACAATGCGCCAGAGCTTCCACATCATGCGTTGCTCGACGCCAGGCTGTTAATGCATTACTACAAGAAGTATCTCAGGGTGTGAGTTCATACTCATCTGCGACATTGAATGGGGTGCCTGGAATAAACTCAATGTAGTTGCGCTTCAGCCTGCATTCTTTCGGCTTGAACAGAGCATCAAATATCGCATCAAGCAACTCAAGAATCTCCTGAATCAGTTTCTGAACTTCGTAGTCTTTAGCTGTGAACCTAACGTAGACGGGCTTTCTTCTGCGCCCACTGACTGCGATGAATTCGTAGTAGTAGATTCTAGCTCTTTCCTGTTCCTCGCTATCTCTTCTTGCAATTTCGTCCTGAAGTTGATGAATGGTTTCTGGATCATAGTGAATTCCCTCTTGTGTGGTTAGTTTGTGCCAAGTCAACCTAGAGCGCTTGAGCTGCCTGCCGCTTATATGTTTGCCGTCAAATTCAAAGCTGATCCCCTTGGGCTGGCCGTCGTCGTTGAGCGTGAGGTTGATGTATACCTTCTGCTTTCTCAGGGCCATGACGAAGTCGAACATGTCACCGTCCTGGGCGTTTGTGGCTTCGATAGCACCGGCAATCTTTGCAATCATCTTGTGCTTGAGCGGTAAATCGTTGTCTCGGATCGAGGCCTGAAGCTCAGCGTGGGTGATCGAGACGCCCCAGGTGTCTTTCGGCTTCGGAGCTTTGCTCAGATTGAAGCGGTCTTCGATTCCAGAAACAGACTCCAGGCTGATCGAGCGTTCGTTGCTGTCTTTGACCATCGAAAAGTCATCTTTGAGGCGGATGCGGTTGGCAACGATGTGGACGTGCTGATGTTCCTTATCCTGGTGCATCACCGCAACGAACTGAGTGGTTTCATCGAAGCCAAGGTCTGACAGGTAGATCTGGACTGCTGTGCGCCACTGAGGGGTCGTCAGGGACTCTCCTGGACTCAGGGACAGCATGGCGTGAAAGACCGGCTTGATGGGCTTGTCGGAGTCGATAGAGAAGCGACGGAGTGTCTCGACTTGGTCGAACTCTTTAATCATCTCCGACAGGTCTGCTTCGTTGCCCTGTAGCACGCCCGGCAGGGGGTCTTTGCTCATTGTGTTGTGGCTGATCGTCCGGATGCCGCTGATCTCGTGGTCGTGCTTTGTGCAGCCGAAGATGTACCTAATGCGGCCTTTGAAAGACCCTGAGGACTTGGGGAAAATCTTGCCTATCATCGAACACCCCCAAGGTTTACCTGAGCGATGAATTTCACCTTTTCAAGCAATTCGCAGCCAGGTCGATCAGCGTTGATCATCGATGCAAGGTTCATCAGCTCGCGGGCGATCTGAACAACGTCCTGACCGACTTTAGGCTTCACTTGGCCGTTAGCAACGAAGTCTCTGATAAATGCGCCTGCGGACTTGTAGCCTGCCTCAGCCATCTTGGTATTCAGGGTGTCGAGCTCGATTTTATTCAGGCGCAGAGTAATGCGTGATTCTTTGTTTTGTCTCTCAATAGTTTTCATCTTGACCCACCTTTATTATTCTAGTTATCGAGCCTATCAACGCAACACCCGAAGGGATGTGAGTATCTAATCTTAATTGTCTGGCACAGACACAACTGGCTATCTACAAGCTCTAGACTTATTATGCAAATGGAGCTTTAGGTGAGTACAGTGATTTTGCTATTTATTTTTATTTATTTGTATAGCTAAACTTTCGCAAGGTGTGAATGCGAAATCGCAGTATGGGAGTGCTAAAACGCAAACAGGGAAAGCGAATTCGCACTCGGCAAGTGCTATCTTGCATAAGGGGCTAGCGAAATCACATTGGGCTATTGCGATTTCGCTAGTTGCGTGTGCGAGGACGTTGACAGGCTCTTTTGGTTATTCTGGATAAACGCTTTTTGACGTTGTGTAGCGATCCATTGTTGTCATCGATACCGGAAACGCAATTCCTTTTTTACCTTGAGCTTCGACGGATCGGATTGCTTCTCGCAGAAAATCTAGCATGGTGTTTGAGGGCGAAACGAATGAAGATATAGAGTTTGAAAACCTCAGTTTTGCATCTGCCTCAAATTCTTTCCTCATTCCCAATACGACTACTTCATTGGTGGGTACTAATGATTTTTCGGTATAGGGTATTAGAACACCATTTTGATCGCGCTTGCTGTTCATGCGGTAAACATATAGCTCATGACGCTTCCGCACAGGACACCATACGCCCGCCACGATTTCGGTATGCATTGCCTGAAATTCTTCAATGTCGAGCTTGTACTTGGAGGCAGACTTCAAGGCGTCATTCATTGAGTATTCGATAGTGTCAGCAATTAACTCGCCAGTGAGCAGACCCTCGAAATCTTTGTTCAGAAATGTATCATCGTCCCAGTACGACACCTGATTTGGGCTGTTTAGAGGGTTAGGTTGGCAGTGTCTGATTGCAGTGTAGATAATAGAACGATCTTGCTCATGACGCTTGAAACTTATTCTAAGGCTTTGCAGGTGAGTCGTTATGCTATTTATGATGTGTTGCGCTGTCAGAGTGCTACCGGCAAAGCTTACAAACGTGTTGTTTGTTTCGTAGACCTCTTTGTAGTCTCTGAACGATCCGTCTGGCATAAAGTACGGCTTCCATAGTTTCACTTCAACGATGTGAGTTTTTCTGAAGCCATTGAGAATCGTCCGGCCATTCGAGGGGTTCGTGATGGCGCTATCAGCAATAACAAAAAGTCCACCTGCTTCCATCTCAGGGATATATGTTGAATTTTTGTCATCCGAATATTGCGTGAAGTCAAATGATTTTGTGTGTTCATATCCTGCGATAATTAAAGTCATATTGTATCTGCATCCCTGTATATAAATATTGGTTGGAGAGCTGGTTCACACCCTGATCCTGAATTCGAGGCGTATAGAAGGCACCATTCCCAATAAGTCATAGATATGTACAAGCTACTTAAATAGGGCGCTAAGTTTAATAGCATGGCTTCTTCCTGATGCCTAGAGTGGTCAGAGTGCCATTATTCATACCATAGATTTACGTCGCTGCTCACCCCGGCGATAGTGGAAAGGCAGGTAATGCTAGTCGGTAATGCCAGGATCGGAAGGTCAGAGATCACAGTGGAGTCCAATCGGTCTGTCCAATATTTTCGCTGTCAGGGTAGGAGGGCGGTATCGATGTCTGCACACAGAGTGCACACGATCACAATAAGCGCCAATGAATTCAGGCTTTGGTGATCCAATCCATCATCGGAGCGGCGGAATGATCTAGTGGTCAGCCCAAAATAATCTAGGAAATTTCCCACGATTTTCTCAGCTCGCCCCTCAGACCTCCCTTAGCTAACCTCTTCAAGCCACTGCAAAGCCAGCGGCCGGAGGTGGAAGTCCGTATTGCTAAGGCGTTTTAACTCCCGAAAATATTTGGAGCTTCGCCCATGCTCAACAAATCTCGCAATCCTTATATCGATCAAAACACTGCGCCCGTCGATACCAAGCTGCACACAGCTGCTCAGCGCGCCATTCATCATTACCTGCCGCCATCTGACAACGCTGCTTCCGCCGACCAAGCACCCGGCAACCTATTCCGCGTTAGCCCCAACATCGACACCGAAACTCTCTTGGCCAACGCCTCCGAAAACCTCGAATCCGCCAACCAAATGGCCGCCACCCTGGCCTTCGATCTCGAGGACCCCCACCGCGCCATCGTCCTGGGCATCCAGCAACTTATCGACCTGAGCGCATTACTCGTTGACCGAGCCCAGGAGCAAGCTGCTCCTGCCGCCAGCAAGGCCACCGCCTGACAACCCGTCCCGCCGCCTTATCCCAAGGCGGCAGCCTGAATCCGGTCTGCCCCTTCATCATTCCCTGTGTCCTTGAGGTCTACGATCCTCTTCAAGAAAGAACTCTTGAGCCTCAACTGAAAACACGATCTCCGGATGCCCGCAACAAGTCAGCCAAGCTTGCCCATGGCTACGCCCTGTGCCTTGACGAACACCGCCGTACGCCGCAAAGCCTCACCTACATCCGGTTTGGCTATCCCATGCCTTTTGGCAAACTGCTCCACCGCCTCCGTATCAAAACGCGTGGTCTGGATGAAGTCCAAAGCCTCCACACTGGTATTCAAAAACCGCGCGACGGGAGGAACCCTCAGTAGCCATTTCAGCAATCGCAGCGGAATGTGATGCCTGGGAGGCTTCATGCTGATCGCTTGCGCCACCTGTGCCAAAAGTTCGCGCAAGTTGGGCGTTTGGGCATCCAGTGCCAGCAACTCCTGGCCTTTCATGGCCGGGTCAAAAGCGCTGGCCGCCACCAACTCGACCAGATAATCCACGGTGACCAGCGGCAGCCAGTGTTCGGCGGTGCCGGGCACGGCAGTCAGCTTTCCTTGCATAAGGCTTCGTATCAGCTCCATCAATGGCTGACCTTCGAGGATATGGCCGGTGTGGCTGTGGCCACACACTGTGGCGGGATGGACGACGGTCACGTCTGCGCCCTTGGCTGACATCAACTCCAGGGTCGCAAAGTGTGCCTCCAGCTTGCTCCCCTCGTAGGCACCGACGCGCCGGTAGAGGGCGGGCCAATGGGTCAGCTCGGGATGATGAGGATCAATGCCTATGCGTTGCAGGTGTTCATGGTTTTTCAGCATGAAGCCGCCGATCATCACTAACCGGCTTTTTTGCTCAGCCGCCAATAGCGCTACGCGCTTGGCGCCTTCCACATTCACGGCACGTGAATGCTCCAACGAGAGCCCCCAGGCAAAGTGGGCGCCCAGGTGAAATACCACGCTGGCTTGCCTCAGCCTCTCGCGGTCGGCAAGGCTCAGCCCGAGGTTGTCCTGCTCCAGGTTGCCAGCCACGGCAAATACCCGGGACGCGTTCCCTCCCAGCTGGTCGACTTGTTCGCGCAGTGCGGCAAGACGCTCTGGCCGGCGCATCAACACCTGTACGGTGTGACCTTTTGCACTCAGGTGCGCCACCAGATGTTGGCCGATGAAGCCAGTACCCCCTGTGACGAAGCACTCCACGCTCATTTCTATGTTCCTTGGGTCAGGTGAGAAATCAAGCGTAAACTGTCGACCCAACTCTACAGTCAAGTGTTGTTTTCATGAAAATAGGCGAACTTGAGGCGCGCAGCGGTGCCAGCCGCCATACGCTGCGTTACTACGAACAGATCGGCTTGATCTCAGCGCAACGACGAACCAACAATTATCGTATTTATACCGAGCAAACCCTGCAGGACTTGGACTTCATCCAGCGTGCGCAAAGCATGGGGTTTTCCCTCGGGGAAATAGGCGAGATTCTGGATGCGCAGCGCAACCAGTTGATCGATTGTGCTGACGGCGCCAAGTTGATTGAAAAGAAGATGGCGCAGATCCAGCAGAAAATCGCCAACCTCCAGAGCATTTATCAGTATCTGGATCAAGAGCGCGCGAACCTCGAGGCCAGTGCGGCCAGGCAGCTTGAACTTCAGCGACTGAGCAACACTTCCCCTGCAACGGTTGGCGTCTAGATAGCGAAGGCGGCAACCTGAACCCCTGCTGTCGTGCAGTGAAATTTCATCATTCCCCGCGCCTTTGAAGTCTACGATTCTCTTCAAGAGAGGACTCACGCGCCTCCAGCTCACAGGGAACTGAAAACATGATCTCGAACCTCGTCAAAATCGTGATGGTTGCAGGCACGTTGCTGTTGAGCGCGTGTTCGTCCGGGTCGTCCGGCGTGAGCAGCGACCCGTGTTTCTCGGGCGGATGCCAGGCGTTTGGCGACCATAGCCCGAGCAAAGCCGCCAAGATGAATTTTGGCGGCAGTGGGCTGGGGAGCAGTTATGGGGAGTATGGGTCGGGGTTGTTGCATGATGATTGAGGAGCGCTGGGTCAGCCGTTAGTGCGTTGACTGACCCACTGCTCTCGGGAGCAAGCCCCCGCCCACCGTTGGCGTTTCAGTGGCCGCCTTTCATGCGGCGGGCGATGAGGTAGAGGCCCAGGCCGACCAGCGCGGTCGCCGCGCCGATGTAGCCGGTGCTCGTCCAGCCATAACCCGCCGTGATTGCCATGCCGCCGAACCACGGCCCCAGTGCGTTCGCCAGGTTGAACGCGGCATGATTCGACGCCGCCGCCAGGCTCGGGGCTTCGTGGGCGATGTCCATCAGGCGGATCTGCAGTGGCGCCGCCAAGGCCACCATGGTGCCGACCAATCCCATGCTCAGCAGCACGCTCCACAGCGACGCCGCCGCGAAGGGGAAGAACAGCAACACGGCCATCGACCACACCAATATCAAGCCCACCGCACGAAACTGCAGGCGGTCAAACAGCTTGCCGCCGGCAATGTTGCCGATGATCCCGCCCACGCCAAACGCTGCCAGCCCGAACGGAATCCACTGTGGCGACACTCGGGTCACTTCGAGCATGGTCGGGGCGAGGTAGCTGAATACGCAGAACATCCCGGCAAACCCGATGGCGCCAATCGACAGCGCCATCCACACCTGCGGTTTGGTGAACGCGCGCATCTCCTTGCGCGGGTCGCTGCGTTGTTCATCGTGGCGGTGCGGCACGAATTGCCAGACCAGCGCGATGGTGCACAAGGCAATCACGCTGACCAGCCCGAACGCCGAGCGCCAACCCAGGTGCTGGCCGAGGAAGGTGGCGATGGGGTTGCCCAGCAGCATGGCCAGGGTCAGGCCCATCATCACGCGGGCGACCGCGCCGGCGCGTTTGTCGTTGGGCACCATGCTGGAGGCGACCACGGCGGCAATCCCGAAGTAGGCACCGTGGGGCAGGCCGCTGATAAAGCGGAAGGCCACCAGCGAGCCGAAGGTCGGGGTGAAGGCGGTGGCGAGGTTGCCCAGGGCATACAGGCCCATCAGTAACAGCAACATGTGTTTGCGCAGCAACTTGGCGCCGAGAATCGCCAGCAATGGGGCGCCGACCATGACGCCCAGGGCGTAGGCGCTGATGGCGTGGCCGACTTGCGGTTCACTCAAATTCAGATTGTGGGCGATATCGGGCATCAAGCCCATGATGGCGAATTCGCCGGTGCCGATCGCGAAAGCGCCCACGGCCATGGCCGCTTCCATTTTGGCGGCGCTACGCGCGGGCAGCACATGCCCGGGTGTTTGCTGGATAGTCATGGGTAACTCTAGTTTGGATGGAACGCACGAAGGAGAGCCGTCGATGCTACGCAAGCGGCGGCGAAACTGTCTAGAACAGCCTTTTGCGTAAACGTTCCAACCCTGTGACGCCACGTCGCGCCTGCCAGGCTTGACACGCGCGCGCCAAAACCGGCGATTTAGAGCTGTCAATTGGCCAAACGACGCATAAACACTGTTCAGCGTGATATTCTGCGCGCCGTCTTGGTCTAGTCTTGCCCTGGTGCGTACACCCGTATACGTCCCGGCGGTTGGCTGTCGCCCAGGTAGCTGAAGCCAATAATGATAAGAAGTCAGCGCAGAAGGGACATAACAGTGAGGCCGATCCAATCGGCCTTGTGTGCCCACCCTGCGGTCCTCATGTGATTGTGCGAACCCCGCGCTACGTTGCCTGACGTAGCGTGATCGAGGGTTGCCCAGGATCAGGGGCGGCGGGGCGGATGGCGTTTTATCATAGGTGCTACAGATGTTTAAGAAAGTAAACACTGCCCTGCTGGGGCTGGCTTTGTCGATGGGGATCACGTCCGTTCAAGCGGAAGAGGCAAAGAAAGTCGATGTGCTGCTGATCGGCGGCGGCATCATGAGTGCGACCCTGGGTGTCTGGCTCAACGAGCTGGAGCCGGGCTGGTCGATGGAGATGGTCGAGCGTCTTGATGGCGTGGCCGAAGAAAGCTCCAACGGCTGGAACAACGCCGGTACCGGTCACTCGGCCCTGGCTGAGCTGAACTACACCCCGGAAAACAAGGACGGCGTTGTTGAGATCCCGAAAGCGATCGAGATCAACGAAGCGTTCCAGATTTCCCGTCAGTTCTGGTCCTGGCAGGTCCAGCAGGGCGTGCTGAAGAACCCACGTTCGTTCATCAACTCCACACCACACATGAGCTTTGTGTGGGGCGATGACAACATCAAGTTCCTCAAGAAGCGCTACGAAGCCCTGAAGGCGAGCCCGTTGTTCGCCGGCATGCAGTACTCCGAAGACCCGGCGCAGATCGCCAAATGGGTTCCGCTGATGATGGAAGGGCGTGACCCGAACCAGAAAATCGCGGCCACCTGGTCTCCGATCGGTACCGACATGAACTTCGGCGAGATCACCCGCCAGTTCGTTGCCCACCTGCAAACCACGCCGAAGTTCGACCTGAAACTGTCGAGCGAAGTGCAGGACATCACCAAGAACGCCGACGGTTCGTGGCGTGTGAGCTACAAAAACCTGAAAGACGGCACCAAGACTGAAACCGACGCCAAGTTCGTGTTCATCGGCGCTGGTGGCGGTGCACTGCACCTGCTGCAGAAGTCGGGCATTCCTGAAGCCAAGGAATACGCAGGCTTCCCAGTGGGTGGCTCGTTCCTGGTGACCGATAACCCAGCCGTAGCCGAGCAGCACCTGGCCAAGGCTTACGGTAAAGCCTCGGTAGGTTCGCCGCCGATGTCGGTTCCGCACCTGGACACCCGCGTGCTGGATGGCAAGCGCGTGATCCTGTTTGGCCCATTTGCAACCTTCTCGACCAAGTTCCTCAAGGAAGGCTCGTACCTGGACCTGCTGACCAGCACCACCACCCACAACATCTGGCCAATGACCAAAGTCGGTATTCGTGAATACCCACTGGTTGAGTACCTTGCCGGCCAGCTGATGCTGTCGGACGACGACCGCTTCAAGGCACTGCAAGAGTACTTCCCGAACGCCAAGAAAGAAGACTGGCGCCTGTGGCAAGCCGGTCAGCGCGTGCAGATCATCAAGCGTGACGAAGAGCAGGGCGGCGTCCTGAAACTCGGTACCGAAGTGGTCAGTTCCGAAGACAACACCATCGCCGGCCTGTTGGGTGCATCGCCAGGCGCGTCCACCGCGGCTCCGATCATGCTGACCGTGCTGCAGAAAGTGTTCAAGGACAAGGTGGCGACCCCTGAGTGGCAGGCCAAGCTGCATCAGATCGTACCGAGCTACGGTACCAAGCTGAATGACAGCCCTGAGGCGGTTGCCAAGGAATGGGCCTACACGGCCGGCGTCCTGCAACTGACCCCTCCGCCAGCCATCCCGCAACTGGCCGCACCAAAGGCCACCGAGGCTGCCAAGCCTGCGGCTGAGCCGAGCAAGCCTGCATCCGACCTGGCGCTGTAAGCCAAGCCTGATGTAAACAGCCCGCTGAACCGGTGACGGTCAGCGGGCTTTTTTGTGCACGGGCGTTTACCGGCGGGTGCGTTCGACGGCAGGCAGTTCAACGGTACGTTCGGCCTTGGCCAGCGCGGCTTCCAGGCCCGCCTTATCAAGCGGGATGCAGTACGCGGGTTTACCCCGTTCAAAGCGCCAACTGTCATCCAGCCCGCCGGCATCCACAGCATCGAAGCCGAGTTCGTCGAGCAACCTGATCACCTGCGCCTTGGCGGCCGTGTCGTCCGCAGCCACCGGCAGGGCACGCCGGTCCGACGCACCGTGGGGGCGAGCGTCCTGGGTCAGGTCGGGGGCAAATATCGCGTTGAACACCTTCACCACCTGCGCGTGCGGCAGGTGCTCGGCGAGCAGCCGGCTGGTGGTGGTTTCAAAGCGGTCTAGCGCCGGGATATGCCCGTCACGGTTCGGGTAGTAGTTATTGGCGTCCATCACCACCTTGCCCTCCAGCCATTTCGCCGGGACGCTGCGGTAGTGCTCCAGGGGGATGGCCACCAGCACCACATCGCCAAATCGGGCGGCATCCTCCGCGCTGCCCACCTGCACGCCCGGAATACCGCTGGGCACGCTGCTCATGGTCTGCGGGCCACGAGAGTTGCTCAACATCACCTCATGCCCGGCGGCCAGGGCCAATTCGGCCACGGCCCGTCCGATAAAGCCTGCGCCTATTACGCCAATCTTCATGTCCTTGCTCCTGTGAACGGGGGAGCGGTTATGATGATTGGCAACCAACTGTCGATAAACGAGCGTTTTGGTGTCGATGTTGTTACTGGGAGTAGGCAATGATGGACCGTCTTTCAAGCATGCACGCCTTTGTCATGGCCGCCGAGTCGGGCTCCTACGCGCGTGCCGCCGTACGTTTGAATATGTCGCCGCAAATGGTCGCCAAGCAT
This sequence comes from Pseudomonas sp. R19M, assembly GCF_050312585.1. Taxonomy (NCBI): domain Bacteria; kingdom Pseudomonadati; phylum Pseudomonadota; class Gammaproteobacteria; order Pseudomonadales; family Pseudomonadaceae; genus Pseudomonas; species Pseudomonas sp. R19M. The sequence goes on along the minus strand of NZ_JBNPJV010000011.1, from coordinate 14,334 downwards.
GTCACCGCGCTGGAACAGCGCCTGGGTGCGCGCCTGCTTAACCGCACCACACGCCGGCAAAGCCTGACGGAACTGGGGAGTGCGTACTACGAGCGTTGCAAGCACATCCTCACCGAAGCCGACGCCGCCGACTCGCTCGCGCAGATCATGAACGACACGCCGCGTGGCAAGCTGAGGATCACCGCCCCGGTAACGTTTGGCTCCTATAGCCTGATGCCACTGATCACGGCGTTCCTGCGTGACCACCCGGAGGTGGAAATCGACCTGCACCTGACAGACCGTTTCGTCGACCTGGTGGAGGAAGGTTATGAGGTGGCCTTTCGCATCGGTCCGCTGGCCACCACCAGCCTTACGGCGAGGCCTCTGGCACCTTATCGCCTGGTGGTCTGCGCGGCACCGGCTTACCTCGCGGCACGCGGTACACCGCTGATACCGGCAGACCTTGAGCAGCATGAATGCCTGGGCTACGCCTACTGGTCCCGCCCGGCAGATCGCAAATGGCTGTTTCACCAAGGTGCGGCCACTCACGAGGTGGCGGTTTCCAGCCGTCTGCGGATCAATGAAAGCCGGGCCTTGATGTCGGCTGCGCTGGATGGTTTTGGTATTGTCCTGGGCCCCGAGGATTTCTTGCGTACGGCGCTGGCCAGCGGCGAGCTGGTGCGTGTATTGCCGGCCTTCGACGCACCGAGTCGCCCGATGCACCTGGTCTACACCGCAAACCGGCAGCGCACGGCCAAGCTACGGCGTTTTGTCGAAGCCGTGGTGCAACGTTTTGGCGCGCCTTAAGGCGCCCGCCGTTCAGCCCGCCGACAGACACTACCTGTTAAAAAGAACTCAGAGCCAAGCAGGAGCGAGGCTGCAGGAAGGGGGAATTTTCAGCGTGTTTGTGGGGCGATAACGCCCGAGGGTTTTTTATGTTGCTACGTTATGCGGCATTGGCGGCAGTCGTCGTCGCGGCGTCCGGGTGTGTGCAAGAGCGTGTGGTGCATGAGCGCGGGCCGGTACAACGTGAGTATGTCGAGGTCGTTGCGCCGCAACCGCCGCCGGTTCAAGTGATCGAGGTCGAGCCGCCGGCACGTTACGGCTATGTCTGGTCGCGCGGTTACTGGCGTTGGCAGGGCGGGCGTTACGTGGCGGTGCATGGCCACTGGGAGCCGGTTCGCGAAGGCTACCGCTATGTGCATCCGCACTGGGTGCAACGTAGTGACGGCTACCACTGGCAGGGTGGTGGCTGGGTCCGCTAAGCCTTGGCTAGCTCGGCTTCTGGGTGCCTAGAAGCCGAACCTCGCGCAGTAATGCGGCGCCGAGCTGGTCGGTGCCCAGTTCCCTATAGCCCACGGCCTTGATGTCGCCGTTTTCTTCGGCCTGGATGATGATCACCGGCGTTTCCTTGCCGGTTGCCTCGTCGACGTGCAAGGCGTACTGCGGAATATCCAGCTTGATCGGCGTACCTGCCGCCTTGCCTTTCACGTTGATCAGGAAGGCCGCACAGCCCGTATCGACATCTACGCTGGTGGCAGAGCGGCCGCTGACGAAACAGCTTTGCGGCAGATCGGGCCAGGTGATGCTGTCGGCAATGGCCAGTGCAGGGGCCATGCTCAAGATTGCGAAAAGCAGCTTGCGCACGTGAGTGTTTCTCTTGATCAGTTCTGAACGCGGTTTTACCAAAGCCTGGGCGCTACCGCAACGCGATGGCTCAATTCAGGCGTTTCATCCCGGTGGCCTTGGCTGCATCCAGATCAAATGTAGCGGTGTATTCACACCCTGCCGAATGGGCGCAACGCTCGATCAGGCAGTCGGCAAAATCGGCCTTGCTCGCGGTGAATCGCCGCAGTGCCTGCCAAACGATTTCCGCCTGTTCGATGATCAATTCGCGGGTGCGCAACAGCGTCTCCAGAACCGTCACCAATTCACTTTTGGTGCATTGGTAGCAGCTTTGTAAAACCCACACCAATTCCACCACTGACACCAGGCTGACAAAGCCTGGCGAAAGCGTGGTGAGCGATTCGATCAACTCGCACGCCTTGGGGGATTGCGCGGGGTCATCCTGGGTGACGTAGCGTACCAGCACATTGGTATCCAGGCCGATCATCCGGCTTTTGCTCCTTGCGTGGCGATGGCGCGGTTCATTTCTTCGATCGAGACCGCCTTGGCAGGTTTGCGGACCAGGCCCTTGAGGTCGTGTACGGTTTTGCTGGCGGCAATAATGGAAAACCGGCCGTCTTCCATTTCGACGAACTCTACGCGGTCTCCGGTTTCCAGCCCCAGGGCTGTTCTGACCTGGACCGGAATGGTGATTTGCCCTTTTGAGGTCAGTGTGGCGGTTGCCATATTGAATATCTCCATCGTTATGCTCCTTACCTTAGGGTAAGGAATTATGGAGGACAAGATCCGTTGGTCCATAGGTGCTCTGCTGGTGTGAGTTGATCTGGACAGTTAAAAAACCATAGCCCGATTTATTCGGTCGACACGCCCGAAAACGCCTGCAAAGAGATACAGCATATGACCGACCGCCTTTTCCCACGCGGGCATTGCGCCCTGGACCACGGCCGGGGTGGCCGAACTGGCGCACCCCGGCCCGCGGGTGGAAATCAAGGGTGTGGCGATGCTGCGCGGATTACTCAGCCAGCTTTTTATTGAACCACGCGATAACACGGCACATACGCCGCGCCACCCGGTAGTTTCATGCGGTGTTGGGCTACGAATGCCTTCAACAGCTCATCCAGCGGTTTCATGATGGCCGGGTCACCATGGATCTCGTAAGGACCGTTCTGTTCGATCAGGCGGATGCCTTTGTCCTTGACGTTGCCGGCCACGATCCCGGAAAACGCGCGGCGCAGGTTGGCGGCCAGTTCATGCGGCGGCAGCGCGTGGCTCAGTTGCAGGCTGGCCATGTTGGCGTGGGTCGGGTCGAACGGGCGCTGGAAGCCTTCGTCGATCTTCAGCAGCCAGTTGAAGTGGAACGCGTCGTTGCGTTCGCGGCGGAACTGCTTCACGGCCTTGAGGCCGGCGGTCATCTGCCGTGCCACTTCGGCTGGGTTGTCGATGATGATCTGGTAGTGCTTCTGCGCCGCCTCGCCGAGGGTGGCACCGACGAACGCGTGCAATTGTTCCAGGTAGGGCGCGGCGTGTTTCGGCCCGGTGAGGATCACCGGGAACGGCAGGTCCTGGTTGTCCGGGTGCATCAGGATGCCCAGCAGGTACAGGAACTCTTCGGCCGTACCGGCGCCGCCCGGGAAGATGATGATGCCGTGGCCGACGCGCACGAAGGCTTCCAGGCGTTTTTCGATGTCCGGCAGGATCACCAGCTCGTTGACGATCGGGTTCGGCGCTTCGGCGGCGATGATGCCGGGCTCGGTCAGGCCCAGGTAACGGCCGTTGATGATGCGTTGCTTGGCGTGGGAAATGGTCGCGCCTTTCATCGGGCCTTTCATTACGCCGGGGCCGCAGCCGGTGCACACGTCAAGGCTGCGCAGGCCCAGTTCGTGTCCGACTTTCTTGGTGTATTTGTATTCTTCGGTGTTGATGGAGTGGCCGCCCCAGCACACCACGATCTTCGGTTCGACCCCGGCGCGCAGCGTACGGGCGTTGCGTAGCAGGTGGAATACGTAATCGGTGATGCCTTGGGAGTTGCTCAGGTCGATGCGCTGGCTGTCCAGCTCGTTCTCGGTGTAGATGATGTCACGCAGGGCGCTGAACAGCATCTCACGGGTGCTGGCGATCATTTCGCCATCAACGAATGCGTCGGCCGGTGCATTCAGCAGCTCCAGGCGCACGCCGCGATCCTGCTGGTGGATGCGCACTTCAAAGTCTTTGTAGGCGTCGAGGATGGTCTTGGCGTTGTCGATATGCGCGCCGGTGTTGAGGATGGCCAGGGCGCATTGGCGGAACAGGGTGTAGATGCTGCCGGTGCCGGCTTCACTCAGTTGTTGCACTTCACGTTGGGACAGGGTTTCGAGGCTGCCCTTGGGGCTGACGGAGGCATTGATGACTTGACGTTGGGGCATTCTGATTCCTTGAAAGCACAGCCATCGCCTGCCACGGGAGCGGCGATGGCCTGAGAATGGTGGGCGCCCGAATTCGGTCGCACTGGACAGTTATTCTGGCCGCCTCACAGGTTGGGCGCAAACACCGTCCGGCACCATCATGCCGCAGAACTTACTGAATCAGCTTCCAGTTTTTGTAGAAAACCCGACGCAGGGTGAAGACCAGGCCGGCAAAGCCCGAGATCACGGCGTTGAGCACGCCCGGCAGCGGGGTCGGCCGCACGATGTCGATGAACAGGCAGTAGCGTTTTGCATCGTTTTTGTTGAAGGACGCATGCATCAGCGTGTCATCGAAAATAAACAGCGGGTCGTCGTGCCAGTAGTGCTTGTGCTTGCCCACCTGGATGTAGACGCCTTCATGGTGCGGTGCCGGTGCCATGTTGTAGAGCACGCGGAACATCATGCGCAGGGGGCCGAAGTGGAAGGAGGTCGAGCGGTTCTCGTTGAATACCGAGACGCCGATGGTCTTCACAAATGGCAGCTTCTTGCGCAACTGCGGGATATCCAGGGTGGTTTCGATCGGTCGGCCGTACCATTGGAAGAACAACATGCCGCGTTTCTTCTCGGCCATGCGCTCATCCAGATAGCTGATGATTTCATCCTTGTTGGCCATGGCGTCATCGATCACCTGTTGCAGGTCCTCACGCCAGGCCGGCGGCAGGTCGCGCATGGTGTAGACGTGGCGGTTGCGGCTGCTCAACAGGTCGAACAAGGTGTTGAACGGGGCCAATATCCACGTATTGCGGCCGTTGCCGATGAAATACTTTTTGATGGTGTCGCGGTCATACAGGCCGTTGCGCAGGAAATCGTACAGGCCGCAGAACACCACCAGCAGCAGAAACACCAGGCTGGTGCGCGGGAAACAGTAGATAAACAGCAGAACGCCAAGCACCCAGGCAACTGATACCAGCTTTTTGCGAACAGCACTTTTACTCATGAAACATGGCTCCGGACCCGAAACAAAACGAAACAATCCGTCATGATAGGACTTTATAGCGGCGCCTGGCGGTTTAAATATTGCGAATTTGTGAAGCCCCGGTACATTTTTTTACAAGTGCGCTGGCCTTTATGCATTGAATTTTGAGAACAGAAGATTTGCGTCTATCGTGACGCTTCGGTTTTTCGGACGTCATAGACCGGTACGATTGAAGTTGAATGGCCACTATTGGCCTTCGGCACCTTGGAAGAGGCAGAATTTTTATGATCATCAAACCGCGGGTTCGTGGCTTTATCTGTGTGACCGCTCATCCTGTTGGCTGTGAAGCGAACGTCAAACAGCAGATCGACTACGTAACCCAGCACGGCACCATTGAAGGCGGTCCAAAAAAGGTGCTGGTCCTCGGCTCCTCCACCGGTTATGGCCTGGCCGCGCGTATCAGTGCTGCGTTTGGTTGCGGCGCCGACACCCTGGGCGTGTTTTTTGAGAAAGAAGGCGAAGACGGCAAGTTGAGCTCCGCCGGCTGGTACAACAGCGCCGCGTTCGAGAAGTTTGCCGTCGAAAAAGGCCTGTACGCCAAGAGCATCAACGGCGACGCATTCTCCGACGAGATCAAGCGCCTGACCATCGAAACCATCAAGAAAGACCTGGGCAAGATCGACCTGGTGGTCTATAGTCTGGCCGCACCACGCCGTACCGACCCGCAAGGCGTGGTGCACAATTCCACCCTCAAGCCCATCGGCAAGGCAGTGACCCTGCGCGGGATCAACACCGACAAAGGCGTTGTCGTCGACACCACCCTTGAGCCTGCCACCCAGGAAGAAATCGACGGCACCGTGAAAGTCATGGGCGGCGAAGACTGGCAGCTGTGGATCGACGCCCTGCGTGACGCCGATGTGCTGGCCGAAGGCGCCAAGACCACGGCCTTCACTTACCTCGGTGAGAAGCTGACCCAGGACATCTACTGGAACGGCTCTATCGGCGAAGCCAAGAAAGACCTGGACAAGAAAGTCCTGACCCTGCGTGACAACCTCGCTGCGCTGAAGGGCGACGCCCGTGTGTCGGTACTCAAGGCCGTGGTCACCCAGGCCAGCTCGGCCATCCCGATCATGCCGCTGTACCTGTCGCTGCTGTTCAAAGTGATGAAAGAGCAGGGCACTCACGAAGGGTGCATCGAGCAGGTCTATGGCCTGTTCAAGGACAGCCTGTACGGCAAAGAGCCTAAGCTGGACGCCGACGGCCGCCTGCGCGCCGACCTGGCCGAGCTGGAACCGAAAGTCCAGGACGCCGTGGCGGCCCTGTGGAACCAGGTCACTGATGAAAACGTCAACGAGATCAGCGATTTTGCCGGCTACAAGGCGGAATTCCTGCGCTTGTTCGGCTTTGAAATCGACGGCGTGGATTACGAAGCCGACGTGAACCCGACTGTGAAAATCAATGGCCTGATTCAAGCCTGAGACGCAGCCTGAAAGTGGGAGGGGGCGTACCCCTCCCGCTTTTCCTTGTCTGAAATTGGAAGTTTCCTACCTTCGCTCGCGCTCCCCCCCTTGCTCACAATCTGCCAGACTCCTACGGCTATCAAGCCACGCAAACGGAGGATCTGATGACGATTCGTGCAGTCGTTTTTGATTTTGGCGGTGTCCTGTTCGACTGGAGCCCGCTGCATCTGTACCGCAAGCTGATTGCCGACGATCACGAACGGCAATGGTTTCTCGACAACATCTGCACCCAAGCCTGGAACACCGAGCAAGACGCCGGTCGTACCCTGGCGGAGGGCACCCGCAGCCTGATCAGCCAATACCCTCAACATGAACCCCTGATCCAGGCCTACTACGATCGCTGGCACGAGATGTTGCGCGGCCCGCTGCCGGAAGGCGTGGCGATTCTCGAAGCGCTGCATGCAGCCGGCATGCCGTTGTTCGGGCTTACCAACTGGTCCGCCGAAACCTTCCCGTATGCGCGCGCCAACTACCCGTTCCTGCAACGTTTTCGCGACATCGTGGTGTCAGGCGAGTTGAAGCAGATCAAGCCGGATGCGGCGATCTATCACGCCAGCCTGGACCAGGTGCGTGCGCATCTGCCGGATATCCAGCCAGGCGAAGTGGTGTTTATCGATGATGTCGCCGGCAATGCCCAAGCGGCTGTTGCACTCGGCTGGCAGGGTATTCACCACGTGTCGGCCGAGCGCACGGCTGCGCGTCTGCGTGAGTTGGGTGTGGCGTTCTAGCGCGCCCACTTTTCCATGACGAAGTCGACGAACGCGCGCAGTTTGGGCAAACGATAGCGATCTTGGCGGTAAAGCAGGTGCATGGGGCGGCAGGGCAGTTGATAGTCGGTCAACAGTGCCACCAGTTTTCCGGCCTGCAGGTCGGGTTGTACGAGGGCATCAGGCAGCATCACGATGCCCATGCCCTGGACCGCCGCCTGGTGCAGGCCTTGGGAGCTGTTGATCGTCAGCGAGCCGGACACGGCAACTTCCACTTCGCCTTCCTGGCCGGTCATGCGCCATAGCTTGTCGGCATTGCGCCAGTCGTCGGTCGAGGGGTAGGCGAATGCCAGGCAATCGTGCTGTCGCAGGTCCTCGGGCACCTGCGGCGTACCGCGTCGCGCCAGGTAAATGGGTGAGGCACAGAGGGTCAGGGTGTAGTCGCGCATGGGCCTGGCGATCAGGCTTGAGGGTTCCAGCTCGCCCAGGCGAATCGCCACGTCGAAGCCGCTGTCGACCAAGTCCATCCGTTGATTGTTCAAGACCACGTACAGGTTGATCAGCGGGTAGCGTTGGGAAAACTCGCTCAAGGCCGGCGACAGTCGTTCGGTGCCGAACACCGGGGGGGCGGTGATGCGCAAGGTGCCTTTGGGGACGTCGCTATGGGCTTGTTCCGCCCACTGCTCCGAGTCAGCCACCAGCCCGAGCACTTCCAGGCAACGCTGGTAGTACTGCCCGCCGAACTCCGTAAGGCTCTGTTTGCGCGTGGTGCGTTTGAGCAGGCTGACCCCCAGCCTTTGTTCCAGGGCACGCAAGTGGTTGCCGACCATGGTGGTCGACATGCCGCAGGCGTGGGCGGCGGCGGTCATGCTGCCGGCCTCCACCACCTTCACGTACACCGTCATTGCCTGGAACAGATCCATTATCAAGCCCTGATTTAAAGTCCTTGCACGATTGCACAGTTTATCCAGCATGAGTGGCTAACGATACTGCATCCATCACAACGATGCACTGGAGCCTGCCACCATGACCGCCGCCTGCCTGATGGACACTTACCAACCCTTGGCCCTGAGTTTCACTCGTGGCCTGGGCACGCGCCTGTGGGACCAGCAGGGCCGTGAATACCTGGATGCGGTGGCCGGTGTGGCGGTGACCAATGTCGGGCATTCCCACCCGAAACTGGTGACGGCCATCCGTGAACAAGCCGGTTTGTTGCTGCACACCTCCAACCTCTACAGCATCGACTGGCAACAACAGCTGGCTCGGCGCCTGGCCCAGTTGTCCGGCCTGGACCGTGCATTCTTCAACAACTCCGGCGCTGAAGCCAACGAGACGGCGCTGAAGCTGGCGCGGCTGCATGGCTGGAAAAAGGGCATAGAGCAGCCGTTGGTGGTGGTGATGGAAAACGCCTTTCATGGGCGTACCCTCGGCACCATGGCGGCCAGCGATGGGCCATCGGTGCGCTTGGGTTTCCAGCGCTTGCCGGGGGATTTTCTCAAAGTGGGCTTTGGCGACATGGCGGCCCTGGAAGCGCTTACTCAACAGTTCGGCCCACGTATCTCGGCCGTGTTGCTGGAGCCGATCCAGGGCGAAAGCGGTGTAATGCCTGCCCCGCGCGGCTACCTGAAAGCCCTGCGTGAGCACTGCACGCGCCACGGCTGGCTGATGATGCTCGATGAAATTCAGACCGGCATCGGCCGTACTGGCACCTGGTTTGCCTTCCAGCATGAAGGCATTACCCCGGACGTGATGACCCTGGCCAAAGGCCTGGGCAACGGCGTGCCCATCGGTGCTTGCCTGGCGCGTGCCGCCGTGGCTCAGTTGTTCACCCCGGGCAGCCATGGCAGTACCTTTGGGGGTAACCCGTTGGCCTGCCGTGTGGGCTGCACCGTGCTGGATATTATTGAAGAGCAAGGCTTGCTGCAGAACGCCGCGCAACAGGGCGAACGCTTGTTGGCGCGGCTGCGGGTGGAGTTGAGCGAACACCCGCAGGTGCTGGCCATTCGCGGGCAGGGCTTGATGATCGGTATCGAACTGGCCCGCCCTTATCGCGACCTGGCCCAGCGCGCCGCCCAGGAACATGGGCTGTTGATCAACGTGACGCGGGGCAAGATTATCCGTCTGTTGCCGCCATTGACGCTGGAGGGCAAGGAGGTCGATATGATCGTGCGGGCGATCAGCCGCCTGTTGGCTTGAAATACCATCGGCCTGTGGGAGGGGGCTTGCTCCCGATAGCGGTGGGTCATTCAGCTTGTGTGTCGACTGAAGCACTGCTATCGGGAGCAAGCCCCCTCCCACAGGGGACCGTCGCCCTCTTCAAAGGTCGTGCCCGTTGAGCCACTCCTGGTTCAGGGTCTCGGTATCGCCCAGGTACTCCAGCAGCCACGCCATGGCCGGCGACAGTTTGTTCTGGGCCCAGGCCACGCACGATGGGCTGGCCGGGAACGGTCGGTGCAGTTGCAGCGCGACCAGCTCGCCGCGTTCGATCCACGGCAATACCTGATGCGCCGGCGCCATGCCGACGCACAGGCCGTCACGCAGGCAATCGAGCGCCGAGGCCCAGTTGGGGACCACCAGGCGCCGTTGGTTGTCCAGGGTCCAAGTGTCGCGCTTGGGCAGGTTGCGTGAGGTGTCGGTCATGCACAGTGAGGCGAATGGGCGCAATTGATCGTCACTGAGCAAGCCCTCAACCGCCGCCAACGGGTGCCTGGCGCTGGCCACGCACAACCAGTTCAACAAGCCCATGTCGCGAAAGGTGAAGTGGCTGGCCACCGGCACCGCACTGGTGGCGCCGATCACAATGTCGGTGCGTTCATCGGCCAGGGCGTCCCACACGCCGTTATACACTTCGTACTCCAACAGCAATTCCACTTCGGGAAACTGCCGGTAGAAGTCCAGCACCAACTGACGGCAGCGCTGGGGTTTGACGATGGAGTCCACGGCGACTTTCAACTGGCCGCTCCAGCCATTCGCCACTTGCTGGCACAGGCGCCGGGTACCGAGCATTTTTTTCATCACACCACGGGCTTCGTCGATGAACAGCCGACCGGCCGGGGTCAGTTCGACATCGCGATGGCGTCGCACAAACAGCGGCACCGCCAGCCACTCTTCAATCTGCCGCACCGTATAGCTGATGGCCGACGGTACGCGGTGCAATTCCTGGGCAGCGGCGCTGAAGCTGCCATGGCGTGCCACGGCATCGACGACATCCAGGGAGTATTCGGACCACATGGAAATTGCCTTCAAAAATATTGATATGAGTGTCCAATTATTATCGCTTCACAGCAAAACTGTCAGCTTCATAATGGGCGCTGGTCAACAAATTGTTTGATGGCAAGTTCTTAAAGGTTTCGATGAAAAATTCGTTGGGTTTTACTGGGTATCTGGCGGGGCTGAGCATGCTCGGTTATCTCGCCATGGACATGTACTTGCCGGCATTCGGCGCAATGGGCGAGCAGTTGCAGATTGGTGCGGGGGCCGTGGGCGCCAGCTTGAGTATTTTCCTCGCCGGTTTTGCCGTGGGGCAATTGCTGTGGGGACCGTTGTCTGACCGCCTGGGGCGCAAGCCCATCCTGCTCACGGGCCTTGGCCTGTTTGTGTTGGGCTGCCTGGGCATGTTCTGGGTCGAGACCGCGCCGCAGTTGCTGGCATTACGCTTTATCCAGGCGATTGGCGTGTGTTCCGCCGCCGTGAGTTGGCAGGCCCTGGTGATCGACCGCTATCCGGCTGACCAGGCTCACCGTGTGTTCGCCAGCATCATGCCGCTGATGTCGCTGTCGCCGGCCCTGGCGCCCTTGTTGGGGGCAGTGGTGCTGAATCACTTTGGCTGGCAGGCGATCTTCGGGGTCTTGCTGGGGGTGTCGCTGTTGTTGCTGCTGCCGACGCTGTTCCTGCGCAAGATGCCGACACGTCAGACAGGGCAGGGTGAGCCTTCACGCCTTGGCTACGGCCACCTGCTGACCTCCCGTGTGTTCACCGGCAACGTGATGATCTTCGCCGCGTGTTCCGCCAGTTTCTTCGCCTGGCTGACCGCTTCCCCCTTCATCCTTGGCGGCATGGGCTATAGCCCGAATGACATTGGCCTGAGCTATGTGCTGCCGACCTTGGCGTTTCTGATCGGTGGCTACAGCTGCCGCAGTGCACTGCAGCGTTACCAGGGCAAAACCCTGCTGCCCTGGTTGCTGCTGGCCTATTGCATCAGCATGGCGGCGTTGTACCTGGTCGCTACGTTGACGGTGCCGACCCTCACCACGCTGTTGATTCCGTTCTGCCTGATGGCGCTGGTCAACGGTGCCAGTTACCCCATCGTGGTGGCGAATGCGCTGATGCCGTTTGCGGAAAATTCCGGCAAGGCGGCAGCCCTGCAAAACACCCTGCAATTGGGGCTGTGCTTTCTCAGCAGCCTGCTGGTCTCGTCGATGCTTGAACAGCCGCTGCTGATTACCGTGATCGTGATGCTGGCGACCGCACCGCTGGCGGTGTTGGGTTACTGGCTGGCGCGGCGCAAGACGGATGATTCGGAATTGGCCAGTGCTTGAGCTGGGTTCCTTCCGTTAGAACGTCACTTCCATATTCAGCGTCGGCGTGGATGTGCGGCTACCCCGGCCGCCGTCTACGCCGAATTTGTTGTACCAATACTCGTAGCCTACCCCGAGATACAGGTTTGGCTTGACGCTTTTGCCCGGCCGCACCGCCACCATCAGTGCCGTGCGCATCAAGGCTTCCGGGGCGGTGTCGCGGCCGTGGTAGTCCTCGCCTTTTTCCCCGACGTAATTGATGAAACCCTGGAATTTGGCCGCGTGGCTGGCGACTTCAAATGGGCGCATCCACGCAAGGTTGAGCATGTAGGTATCGTCGAAGGTGTGATTGGATTCTTTCGCGCCGGGGATGCCGGTGTGGTTCCTTTCCTTGTAGTACATCAGGCTCAGGTCCAGCACGCCGACGGTGTTGAATTTCAAGGTCGGGCCGATCACCAGCGCGCGCTTCCTGGCCGAGGCGAAGTTGTTGTTGCGGTTGGCATCGAAGCCCAGGGTCAATGCGTAGTCCTTGACCAACCCGGTGCCGAGCGGCACGTCGAATACCCGCGAAGCGTACAACTGGTGGCGGTAGACGGCATACACCTCACTGCCACCCTGGTCGGTACCCTTGCGTGGGTCGCGGCTGTCGGAAAGGAACACATCGAGATTCAGGTAGTTGCTGCCGTACTGGTAGCCGCTGGCGTGGGTGAAGCTGTAGATGCGCTTGCTGAAATCATCGGGGTTGTTCGGGTTGGTGAAGTGTTCACCGTAGCGAAATCCCACGCTGTTGTTCATCCATTCCAACGCCACGGCCTCCCCGCCGCCGAGGAGGGTGAGGGCAACGGTGGCGCCTTGCAGTGTTTTTTTCATTGTTATAGGTCCTGTGGCGTTCAGGCTCGTGACGGCCGGATTATTTTTGTAACGCCGTTGGAGGGTATCTTGTTCGATTGATTGTATACAACTCTATGGACATCCAGTCCTAACATTGCATACAGTGCTCGCACAACAAAAACAGAGAACCCCTCACCATGACTATCCCGAAGGCGTCATCGCAGCGGCCGGAAGATGAAAATCTTGGCGTCGCCGCCAATATGGCTTACGGCCTGCAGCATGTGCTCACCATGTACGGCGGCATTGTCGCGGTACCGTTGATCGTTGGCCAGGCGGCCGGGTTATCCCCGGCTGATATCGGTCTGCTGATCGCGGCATCCTTGTTTGCCGGTGGTCTGGCGACCTTGTTGCAAACCCTTGGCCTGCCGTTTTTCGGTTGTCAGCTGCCGCTGGTGCAGGGTGTGTCGTTCGCCGGTGTGGCGACGATGGTGGCGATTGTTGGCAGTGATGGCGCCGGTGGCGTGCCGGCGATTCTCGGGGCGGTGATGGCCGCATCGTTTATCGGGTTGTTGATCACCCCGGTGTTCTCAAGGATCACCAAGTTCTTCCCGCCGCTGGTGACGGGCATCGTCATTACCACCATCGGCCTGACCCTGATGCCCGTTGCGGCGCGGTGGGCCATGGGCGGCAATAGCCGTGCAGCCGATTTCGGCAGCATGGCGAACATCGGCCTGGCCGCGCTGACCCTGGTTCTGGTGTTGCTGCTGAGCAAGATCGGCAGTGCGACCATTTCCCGCCTGTCGATCCTGCTGGCGATGGTCATCGGCACCGTCATCGCGGTATTGCTTGGCATGGCGGATTTTTCCGGGGTGACCCAGGGGCCGATGTTCGGTTTCCCGGCACCTTTCCATTTCGGCGTACCGACTTTCCATGTGGCCGCGATCATCTCCATGTGCATTGTGGTCATGGTGACGTTGGTGGAGACCTCGGCGGATATCCTCGCCGTGGGCGAGATCATCGATACCAAAGTCGACTCCAAGCGTCTCGGTAATGGCCTGCGGGCTGACATGCTGTCGAGCATGTTCGCGCCGATTTTCGGTTCTTTCACGCAGAGCGCGTTCGCACAGAATGTCGGGCTGGTGGCGGTGACCGGTGTGAAAAGTCGTTTTGTGGTGGCCACGGGCGGGGTATTCCTGGTGGTACTCGGCTTGCTGCCCTTCATGGGGCGGGTGATCGCAGCCGTGCCGACCTCGGTACTGGGAGGCGCTGGTATTGTGCTTTTCGGTACCGTGGCGGCCAGTGGTATTCGCACCTTGTCCAAGGTCGACTATCGCAACAACATGAACCTGATCATCGTCGCCACTTCGATCGGCTTCGGCATGATCCCCATCGCCGCGCCGAGTTTCTACGATCACTTTCCTGCCTGGTTCGCGACGATTTTCCATTCGGGGATCAGTTCGTCAGCGATCATGGCGATTTTGTTGAACCTGGCGTTCAACCACTTCACCGCCGGTAACTCGGACCAGCAATCGGTGTTCGTGGCGGGGACGGAGCGCAGTCTGTGTTTCCACGATGTGGCGGCGTTGCGCGATGGGGATTACTTCAGTGGCGGCAAGTTGTTTGACGCTGAAGGGAAGGAGATTCCGTTGGTGGCCGATGCCCCCAGGAAGGCCGTAAGACCTGAAGCCACCAACGTCTGATGTAGTGAGCGGGCTTGCCCCGCGCTGGGGGGCGAAGCCGCCCTAAACCTTGCCGCTGCGGTGTTTCAGGAAGACAGCGGTGTTTGGTTTTGGGGCG